>CANFQF010000174.1 GCA_947449025.1 Comamonadaceae bacterium | reverse complement strand
GGACGACGGCGCTGGCCTCGACCTCGACCGCATCACCGCCAAGGCCCGCAGCCAGGGCCTGCTGGCCGACACGCCGCAGGCGCTGTCGCCGGCGGCCGCCGCTGACCTGATCTTCCGGCCCGGCTTTTCTACCGCGGCCACCGTCTCCGAATTGGCCGGCCGGGGCGTCGGCCTCGATGTGGTGCGCGCCGAGGTCCAGGCCCTGGGCGGACGCATCGAGGTGGAAAGCCGGCCGGGCGCCGGTTGCACCTTCCGCCTGCTGCTGCCGCTCACCACCGCGGTGACCCATGTGGTCTTGATGCGCTGCGGGTCGATGCGCTTCGGCGTGCCAGCCAGCCTGGTCGATACGGTGCTGCGCAGCGAGCCCCAGGTGCTGGCTGCGGCGCAGGCTGGCGGCCAGTGGCCTTTGGAAGGGGGCGGAGCGATGCCCTTCTTCTGGGGCGGGGCACTGCTGCGCGTCTCCCGCGCCAGCCAAGAGAGCCAGAGCCGTGCGGTGCCGGTGGCGCTGCTCCAAAGCGCGGCCCAGCGCCTGGCGCTGCAGGTCGACGAGGTAATGGGCCATCGCGAGGTAGTGGTCAAGCACCTGGGGCCGCAGCTGGCCCGGTTGCCGGGTTTGGCGGGCATGACCGTGCTGGCCACCGGCGAGGTGATCCTGATCTACAACCCAGTGGCCTTGGCGGCGGTCTACGGCGACCGAGCACGGCGGTTCGCGGCGGGCGATGCCTCCGCCCGAGACACGGGCGGCGCTTTGCCAGTGCCTGCGGACAGCGCTGGTGTGGCCAGCCCGGACGGTTCGGCGCATCCGTCACCGCCTGGCCAAGATGCGAACCATGAGCAAATTGGCGAGCCACCGGTGGCCGCCCGTCAACCCCTGGTGTTGGTGGTCGACGACTCGCTCACCGTGCGCCGGGTCACCCAGCGCCTGCTGCAGCGGGAGGGCTACCGGGTAGCGCTGGCCGCCGACGGACTGCAGGCGCTCGAGCGCCTGGCCCAGGAGGCGCCCGATCTGGTGCTGTCCGACATCGAAATGCCCCGCATGGACGGCTTCGAGCTGGCGCGTCACCTGCGCGGCGACCCGCGCTGGTCCGGCCTGCCCCTGGTCTTCATCACCTCGCGCACCGCGCCCAAGCACCGCGAGCATGCGCAGACGCTGGGCGTTGACCATTACCTCGGCAAGCCCTATTCAGAAGACGAACTGATGGGCCTGGTGCGCCGCTACTGCGGCGGGCCGACCGGGGGCGGCCCGGCAGGGGAGGCAGGCTTACCTGCCCCGTCCACGGTGGCTTGATCAGGCCGCCACACCCGGCTTTTTCACCACCCCATAGCGCTGCAGCGTTTTTTGCCGCGCTTCGTCGTGCGCGACCACCGGCAGTGGGTAGTCCTTCCCCAAGGTCACGCCGGCGGCGGCCAGCTCCAGCGGCGAGGCCTCCCAGGGCGCGTGCAGCGCCACCGGTGACAGGCCCGCCAGCTGCGGCAGGTAGCGCAAGATGAACTTGCCCTCCGGGTCGAACTTGCGGCTCTGGCTCACCGGATTGAAGATGCGGAAATAGGGCTGGGCGTCGCAGCCCGACGAACTCGCCCACTGCCAGCCGCCGTTGTTGGCCGACAGGTCGAAGTCGTTGAGGTGCAGCGCGAAATAGCGCTCGCCCCAGCGCCAGTCCAGGCCCAGGTCCTTGGTGAGGAAGCTGGCCACCACCATGCGCAGCCGGTTGTGCATGTAGCCGGTCTGATTGATCTGCAGCATCGCCGCGTCCACCAGCGGGTAGCCGGTGCGGCCCTGGCACCAGGCCTCGAACAGCGCCTGGGCGGGCTTGCCATGCTCCCAGCGGATCTGGTCGTACTCGGGCCGGAAGCTGTGGCTATTGCCCTCGCCGTCCACCACATGGGGGAAGTTGGCCAGCACCTGGAAGTAGAAGTCGCGCCACACCAGCTCATTGAGCCAGGTCTGCGCGCCAGCGTCGCCCTGCGCGGCCCGCGCCTGGGCTTCGCGCGCCAGCGTGCGCACCGAGATCGTGCCAAAGCGCAGGTGCACGCTGAGGTAGCTCGGGCCGCGCCGGGCCGGAAAGTCGCGCGCCTCCTGGTAGTGGGGCAGGTGGGGCAAAAAAGCCTCGAACAACTGGTGCGCGCCGCGCAGGCCCACCGGCAGGGGCAGGCTGGACAAATTGGTCTTTTCGAAACCCATGTCGTGCAGCGCGGGCACCGGCTGGCGCCAGGCCGCGGGCCGGGGCGCCAGCGCCGCCGCGTGGCGGGCGACCGGGTAGGCGCGCAGGTAGTAGCCATCCCCGGCGGCCCGCAGCTTGGCCAGCCAGGCGTTTTTGTAGGGCGTGAACACCGCGTAGGGGCGCCCCGCCTGGGTGAGCACTTCCTCGCGCTCGAACACGCACTGGTCCTTGGCGGTATGCAGGGCGATGCCGCGCTCCGCCAGGGCCCCGCGGACCACGGCGTCGCGCGCAATGGCCTGGGGCTCGTAGTCGTGGTTGGCAAACACCGCCTGCACGCCCAGGGCATGTGCCAGCTGCGGGACGTCTTCGGTCGCCAGCGCATGGCGCACGATCAGGGCACCGGGGTCAGGGCCTTCCCCATCGTCCGCACCGTCCGCGCCACCCCTGCCTGCACCAGCCTCCTGGCGCAGGGCCAGCAGGGCCTCTTCGAGCTGGACCAGCGACTCGCGGATGAACTCCACCCGGCGGTCCTGGCGGGGCAGGGCGTCCAAGATGGCGCGGTCGAAGACGAAGACCGCATGCACCCGGCGGCAGGCGCTCAGGGCGTGGTAGAGGGCGGCGTTGTCCTCCGCCCGCAGGTCGCGGCGGAACCACATGAGGCCAGCGGCGTATTGCTTGTCCAGCGCAGGGGGTGGGGTCATGGGCGGGAGTATCGGCCAAGCCCGGGCGCGGGGGGCCGCTGGGGGCATTCGGCCCGACCCTGCAGGTCTTCGCACCCGGTCCTTTTCGGCCGCCCAGCGCCTGCCTGCGCGCGCGGCCGATGGCCCTCCGTGGTGCCCGACAGGGCCCGCCTGCGTAAAATCGGGGCATGTCCGCTGATGCCGCCTCGATCAACCTCACGCATCACTTCCTGATCGCGATGCCCGGGCTGCAAGACCCCTCCTTCGCGCGCAGCGTCGTCTACCTCTGTGAGCACAGCTCCCGTGGCGCCCTGGGGCTCATGATCAATAAGCCCAGCGACATCCGCCTCAAGCAACTGTTCGAGAAGGTCGAACTTCCCCTGCAGCGGGCCGACCTGGTTGAGACGCCCGTGTTCCAGGGCGGTCCGGTGGCCACCGAACGCGGCTTCGTGCTGCACGAGGCGGTTTTCACTGGCGATGACCGGCCCGAGGACAGCGTCTACGCGTCCACCATGACCATTCCCGGCGGCCTGGAAATGACCACCTCCAAAGACGTGCTCGAGGCCCTGTCCTCCGGCGCAGGCCCGCGCAAAGTGTTCATCTCGCTGGGCTACGCCAGCTGGGGCGAGGGCCAGCTCGAATCAGAAATCGCCGAGAACAGCTGGCTCACCGTCGGCGCCGACCAGGCGGTCATCTTCGACACCCCGGTGGAGCAGCGCTACGACAAGGCGCTCTCGCTGCTGGGCCTGCAGGCCTGGATGCTGTCTTCCGAGGCGGGCCACGCGTGAGCGACTCCCTGGCCGCCATGCCTGCCATGCCCGCCATTCCCGAGATTCCAAGCCCCGGCGCCAGCCCGACCCCCAGCCCCGACGTTCCCGCCTCGCTCCAGTCTTTTCTCTCCTTCGACTTCGGCGCCCGCCGCACCGGTGTGGCCGCCGGCAACCGGGTGCTGGGCACGGCCACGCCGCTGCGCACCCTCGTCGCCGAGGCCAAGGACGATCGCCTGGCGCAGGCCGAGGCCCGGGTGCGCGAGTGGCAGCCCGACGGCCTGGTGGTGGGCGTGCCTTTTCATCCCGACGGCGCGCCCCACGAAAATACCGCGCGGGCCCGCAAGTTCGGCCGCCAGCTCGGCGAGCGCTGCCGCCTGCCGGTCTTCGAGGTCGACGAGCGATACAGCACCACCGAGGCCCTGGCCGGGGGAGCGCGGGACGCCGATGCGGCTGCGGCCTGCATCATCCTGGAGCAGTTTCTGAGGAGTCTCAAATGAATATGGCCAAGATCGGCGCCCTGGTGCTCGATGCCGAGGCGCTCTACGCCGAATTGCGCGCTTCGGTGCAGCCGCTGGTGGCCGCAGGGGCCCGGCTGGTGGGCGTGACCTCGGGCGGCGCCTGGCTGGCCGAGCGCATGCACCAGGATCTGGCGCTTGCCGGCAAGCCTGGCGTGATTTCTTCGGTGATGCACCGCGACGACTTCGCCCGTCGGGGCCTGGCCAGCGGCGGTGCCCAGACCCTGCTGACCTTCGAGGTAGAGGGCGCCGACATCCTGCTGCTCGACGACGTGCTCTACACCGGCCGCACGATCCGCGCCGTGCTCAATGAGCTGTTCGACTATGGCCGGCCGGCCCGCGTGCGGCTGGCGGTGCTGGTCGACCGCGGCGGCCGTGAGCTGCCCGTGGCTGCCGACATTGCTGCCGCCCGCATCGCCCTGTCGGCCGACCAATCGCTGTCCCTGGCGCGTGACGCCAGCGGCGCCTTCAGCTTCCAGGTGGAGGGGGCCTGATCCATGCTGTCCAAGCGCAACCCGCAACTCAATAAGAACGGTGAGCTGATTCACCTGCTGTCCACCGAGGGCCTCTCGCGCGACATCCTCACCCACATCCTCGACACCGCGTCGAGCTTCGTGAGCGTGAATGACCGCGAGGTCAAGAAGGTGCCGCTGCTGCGTGGCAAAAGCGTGTTCAACCTGTTCTTCGAAAACAGCACCCGCACCCGCACCACCTTCGAAATCGCCGCCAAGCGCCTGTCGGCCGACGTGATCAACCTGGACATCGCCCGCTCCTCGGCGGCCAAGGGCGAGTCGCTTCTCGACACCATCGCCAACCTCTCGGCGATGGCGGCCGACATCTTTGTGGTGCGTCACGGTGAATCGGGCGCGCCCTACCTCATCGCCCAGCATGTGGCGCCGCATGTGCATGTGGTCAACGCCGGCGACGGCCGGCACGCCCACCCGACCCAGGGCCTGCTGGACATGTACACCATCCGGCACTACAAAAAAGACTTCACCCAACTCACCGTCGCCGTCGTGGGCGACGTGCTGCATTCGCGGGTGGCGCGCTCGGACATTCACGCGCTCACCACCCTGGGCTGCCCCGAGGTGCGGGTGGTGGGCCCCCGCACCCTGGTGCCTGCCGACATGCGTGAGATGGGCGTGCGCGTCTTTCACGACCTCGAGGAGGGCATTCGCGGCTGCGACGTGGTCATCATGCTGCGCTTGCAAAACGAGCGCATGTCCGGCGCGCTACTGCCTTCTTCGCAGGAGTACTTCAAGAGCTTCGGCCTCACCCCGCAAAAGTTGCAGCTGGCCAAGCCCGACGCCATCGTCATGCACCCTGGCCCGATCAACCGCGGGGTCGAGATTGATTCTGCCGTGGTCGACGGCGCGCAAAGCGTGATCCTGCCGCAGGTCACCTTCGGCATCGCGGTGCGCATGGCCGTCATGAGCATCGTCGCGGGCAACGAGGCATAACAACAGGACGAGGGACCCGACAGATGAAGATCCTGATCAAGAACGGCCGCGTCATCAACCCCGCCAGCGGACTCGACGCCGTCGCCGACGTGGCAGTTGCTGCCGGCCGCATCGTCTCGCTGCGTGGCGCGCCCGAGGGCTTTGCCCCCAACAAAACGCTCGACGCCCGTGGCTGCATCGTCGCCCCCGGCCTGGTCGACCTCGCCGCCCGTCTGGGCGAGCCCGGCCACGAGCACGAAGGCATGCTCGAAAGCGAAATGGCCGCGGCCGCGGCCGGTGGTGTGACCAGTCTGGTGTGCCCGCCCGACACCGACCCGGTGCTCGACGAGCCCGGCCTGGTCGAAATGCTGCGCATGCGCGCCGAAAAGCTGCACGGCGCACGCGTGTTTCCGCTCGGCGCACTCACCCGCAACCTGCAGGGTGAGGTGCTGACCGAGATGGCCGAACTCACCGAGGCCGGCTGCGTCGGCTTTAGCCACGCCGACGTCGCTTTGGGCAACACCCAGGTGCTGCAGCGCGCCCTGCAGTACGCCGCCACCTTCGGCTACACCGTCTGGCTGCGTCCGCAAGACATGCACCTGGGCCGCGGCGTCGCTGCCAGTGGTCCCCTAGCCACCCGGCTTGGCCTCGCCGGTGTGCCGGTGGCGGCCGAAACCATTGCCTTGTTCACCATCTTCGAGCTGATGAAGTCCACCGGCGCACGGGTGCACCTGTGCCGCCTGTCCAGCGCTGCGGGCGTGCAACTGGTGCGCGAGGCCAAGGCGGCCGGCCTGCCCGTCACCTGCGACGTGAGCATTAATTCCCTGCACCTGACCGACACCGACATCGGCTACTTCGACGCCCGCCTTCGCCTGTCGCCGCCGCTGCGCCAGCAGCGTGACCGCGACGCGCTGCGCAACGCCCTGGCCGACGGCACCCTCGACGCGCTGGTCTCTGACCACAACCCGGTCGCCGCCGACGCCAAGACCTTGCCCTTCGCCGAGGCCGAGCCGGGCGCCACCGGTCTGGAACTGCTGCTCTCGCTGGCCTTGCAATGGGGCGAGCAAAGCGCTGTGGGCCTGGCCCGCGCCCTGGCCGTGGTGACCAGCGAGCCGGCCCGTGTGCTGGGCTCGGCCTTGGGCACCTTGCAGGCCAGTTGCGGCCAGCTTGCCGAGGGCGGCGTGGCCGACATCGTGGTCTTCGACCCGCAGGCCCACTGGCAGGCCGAGGCCGCCGGCCTGCGCAGCCAGGGCAAGCACACACCCTTCTCCGGCTACGAACTGCCCGCCCGGGTGCGCTACACACTCGTGGGTGGGCAACTCGCCTACGAAGCGGCCTGACGCGAATGGGCGTTTGGAATTGCCCGGCCTGCGCACAGCCGGCTGACCTCAAGCAGGCACGCGCAGCATGAGTCTGCTGCGCGTGCCACGCGCGCTCTGGCGCACCCTGCGCGTGCTGGCGCAGGTGGCCTCGGGGTGGTGGACCATCGTCTTTCTTTTTCCGCGCCTCACGCCGCTGCAGCGCGAGCAGCGCGTGCGCGCCTGGGCGACCGGCATGCTGCGCGCCATGGG
>CANFQF010000173.1 GCA_947449025.1 Comamonadaceae bacterium | reverse complement strand
TTGTTGGCGGGCACGATGGCCTTGGGTTCGCCGAGCAAGGCGCGCATGGCCCAGCCGCCGGCTTCGTGCCAGACCGCGCCGTGCTCCATCTCGCCGTTCACGCCAACGATGGCCGCCTTGCTATAGACCTCGATGTTCTCCTTGCCTAGTGTGTCCACCAGTTCCTGGGCGAGGGTGGTGCCCAGGCTGCGCAGTTCGGCCATGAAGGGCATCAGGTCCGGCTCATAGCGTCCCGCGTAGGGATTTCGGACGACGGCGCAGGCCGCCGCCATCTTGACTGGCACGGCGCCGGCAGGACCGCCCTCGTGGTAAGTGGTCTCGATGGTGAGGTTGCGTTTGCGGATCTGGATCAGGGACATGGCGTGTGGCCTTCTTCGTGGGTATTTATTGCTTGGGGATCTTGGCCGAGTCCACGACCTGGATCCACTTGTTCGTCTCGGATGTGACCAGGGTCTTCATCTCCTCGGGCGTGCTGCCCCGTACCTCGCCACCCATCTCCTCGAGGCGCGCACGCACGCCCGGTAGTTGGAGGGACTTGAGCACCTCGGCGTTCAGGCGGTCAATCACCGCGCGGGGCGTCCCGGCTGGCGCCATCAGGCCGGCCCAGGAGCGAACGTCAAAGCCTGCCACGCCCTGTTCGGCGACGGTAGGCACGTCGGGCAGGCCAGCCCAGCGCTGCGGGCCGGTTGCTGCGATTGCGCGCAGTTTGCCGCCCTTGATATTGGCCAGCACCGCGGTGGGCGGCGCCACCATGAACGGAATATCACCCGCCAGCAGGGCGGTCAGGGCCGCCGAGTCGCCCCGGTAGGGCACATGGAGCAACTGCGTCTTAGACATGCTGGCCAGCAACTCGCCGGTCAGGTGCTGTGTCGAGCCCACGCCTGCCGACCCGTAGGCCACCTTGCCCGGGTTGGCACGTGCCTGCGTGAGCAGCGTCTGCAGGTTGTTGATCTTGCTGTCGGCCGAGGTCACCAGCAGGAAGGGGAAATAGGTGATGGTCGACACCATCTCGAAGTCCTGAACCGTCTTGTAGGCCAGGCTGTTGTAGAGGGCGCCCGCGACCGCATGCCCCCCGGTGGCCAGCAGCAGGGTGTAGCCGTCCGGCTTGGCGCGAGCCACCGTCGTGGCAGCGATGGTGCCGCCGGCGCCCGCCTGGGCATCCACGACGAAGGACTGATTCAGACCCTTGGTCATTTCAGCGCTGACCACGCGGGCAATGTTGTCCGCGTTCCCGCCAGGGGCGAAGCCCTGGAGGATGCGGATCGCTTTGTCAGGCCAGGCCTGGGCCATGGCTTGCGAATGGGGGAGGGCGGCACCGGCCAGAGCGCTGGCGGCGTATAGGAATTTCCTGCGTTGCATCTGTCTTGTCTCCTCGTGGTGAATGAATGTCCCAATGGCTCGCGTCATGGCGCTCGCTCTTTGAGGGGGTGGGTCACGGAAGCAGCACGATCTTTCCCAGGGTGTCGCCCTGGTCCAGGATGCGGTGCGCTTCCCGCACCTTCGAAAGTGGCAGCGTGCTGGCCGCAGGCATGCGTACATGGCCGGCAGATACCAGGCCGATCGCAGACGCCATCAGCTTGCGCCGGGCGTCGCGGTCTTCGTCAAAGGTGTGCATGGAAAAGCAGCGCACGGCCAAGCTGCGCCCCAGCAACTTGCGCAGCACCTTGAACACGTCCTCCGAGGGCATCCCGGTGACGATGTTGTATGACACCGCAGTGCCCAGGGGCGCCAGCGCGTGCAGGCAGTCTGTGAAGAGTGCACCACCGATCGGGTCGAAGGCCAGGTCCACGCCCCGTCCGCCGGTCACTGCCAACACCCGCCCGGGCAGATCGGGCTCCGCCGGGTCGAGCACGGCGGTGAGGCCCTGCGAGAGGGCGAACTCACGCCTGGCCTGCGAGCGAGCGGTCCCGATCACGCGAATGCCGTGGTGCCGGGCCAGGCTGGCGAGCATGGTCGCTACGCCACCCGCGGCGCCAGTCACCAGAATGTCCTTGGCGTCGACCCGCCCACCGTTTAGCCCCAGCAACAAGGCTTGCGCCAGTTGCAGATTGGGCAGACTCACCGCATCGACCAGGCTGACTGTGTCGGGCAGCGCGTAGGGTGCATCCCCCGGGACGACGATGGCCTGGGCATAGCATCCCCCGCGCTGAGGCAGGTCCCGCGCGCTGACCAGTACCCGGTCCCCGAGGTGCCATTGCGTCACGCCCACGCCGAGGGCGTCGACCGTGCCTGCCAGTTCTGCGCCCGGGACGGCGGGCAAGGGCGGCATCCATTTGTAGGTCCCCGTGCGGATCAGAACATCCGGGCGGCCCACGCCAATTGCGCCAGCCCGTACCCGAACCTGGCCCGGGCCGGGCTCGGGCAGCGGCAGGTCGACTTCCTGCAGGGCCTCCGGCCCGCCGGGGACTTGGACCTGGATCGCACGCATGGTGCCCATGCAATCAGGCCTGTGCCACGATCGGGTTGACCAATGTGCCGACGCGCTCGATCTCCACCTCGCAGATATCGCCGGGCTTCATGAATCGCGCTGGCTTGCGGCTCCAGCCCACGCCAGCCGGGGTGCCGGTGGCGATCACGTCGCCGGGAGCCAGGGTGAAGATCGTCGAGGCGTAGGCGATCAGACGCGGGATCGAGAAGATCATGAGGCCGGTGTGGCTGGACTGGACAACCTCACCATTGAGGCGTGTCACCAACTTGAGGTCAGCGCCCGGCTCGATTTCGTCGGCCGTCACCATCCAGGGACCGAAGCCGCCAGTGGCCTCGAAGTTTTTGCCGGAGGCAATCTGTTTGGCATGGAATTGCCATTCGCGCACGCTGGCATCGTTGTAGCAGGCGTAGCCGGCCACATGCGACCAGGCGTCCTTTTCGGCAATATCCCGGCCGCCCTGGCCGATGATCACCGCCAGCTCGCCTTCCCAATCCAGCGACTCGGAAACATGGGGCCGGACGATGCCTTGCTGGTGCGCCACCTGCGAGCGCCATACACGCAGAAAAATGGGGGGCTGCTCGGACAGCTCGCGCTGCATGCCGGCGGCCAGCACCTCCTGGTGGTGGTCCAAGTAGTTGCGCACCGCGCAGACGATCTTCTCGGGCTTGGGAATCACCGGCAGATAGGTGATCTCGGTCAGTTTGGCGACGACGGGCTTGCCACTGGCGTCGGCTGCTGCGCGCAGATGGCCGCCTGCGGCGATGTAGTCGGCCAGCGTCGGGTACTGGGGCATGGCGGCGCCCAGGTCGACCACACCGTCGCCAACGACGGCGCCCCAGGTCTCACGGCCTTGTTGCAGAAAGGAAAGCAGCTTCATGGGTGTCCTATTGAGTTTGATTGAGCACTAAGGAAAGGGAGTGGGGCGGGCCGCGCCTCAGGCGGATTGGGTGAAACGCGCTCGCCATTGGTCGGCCGGCATGAAGGTCGGGTCCTTGCGGCAGTTCGCTTCGGTCTCCTGCAGCAGCGTGGCGTCGTCCTTGCTCAGGTCGAGGGGGTCGCTGTGGGGCTGGGAGACATAGAAAGGCATGTCGACATAGCACTCGAGCATGTTGCCCTCCGGGTCCTTGAAGTAGACCGACAGCGCATTGCCGTGGTTCATCAGCTTCATGTCGGTGGCTCCTAGCTCGGGGGCGCGCCGCTCGATCTCGCGCAGGCCGTCGATGTCGGGGAAGACAAAGGACAGCTGCATCACTGTGCTGAAAGTCGCCTCGGGCGGACGGCCGCCCGCGATGACCAGTTGGTGATGCTGGTCGGGGCTGGCGCTGAGGAACGTCAAAGGGAACTTGAAGGTCTTGCCGACGCCACGGTCGGTCTCAGTGAGGCCGAACAGCGTCTTGTAAAAGGCGACCATCCGCTCGACGTCGGTCACGTAGATTCCGAAATGCGCGGGGGTGGGCCGCGTTACCTGCAGCATGAGGTGTCTCCTAGTTTGCTGGGTGAGAGGGGGGAGGGATGGGGAGTGCGCTGGGGTGCCGTGCCGTGGTGTCAGTGGCCGACGCTTTCACGGCGCTTCAGGGCAGCCTGCACGTTGCGCTCGGTGCTGCGTATATGGTCGTCCAGCAGAGCGCAGGCGGTGTCCGCGTCACGTCGCAGGGCGGCTTGCAGCAGGCGACGATGCTCGTCGCTCTTGCGCCGACCCGCGGGTCGGAAACGGGCCGAGAGGTAGCGATAGCGCTCGGCCTGGTCGAACAGGCTCTCGCACCAGCCTAGCTGCCGGGTGGAGGGGCAGGCATCGAGCATTGCCATGTGGAAGGCCTTGTGCCGGGCAGACCATTCGTCGTCGAGGATCACCGGACCGTCCGGCATGCGGGCCTCGAGGAGTTCGAGCTGGTGGAAGCGGGCCAGCAGGCGCGCTTCCCAAGCATCGTCGCCATGCGTCAGCGATTCGCGCAGGGCTTGCAGGTCGAGCATCAGCCGCATGCGGCTGATGTCGGCGAAATCCTGCAGTGACACCGGGCCGACGCGAAAACCCCGCCGCTCGTCGGAGAGCACCAAGCCCTCTTGGCTCAGGCGGTTCAACGCCTCGCGCAGCGGGCTGCTGGAGTAGCCGTAGTGGGCTTGCAGCAGCTCGAGCTTGAGCTTGGTGCCGGGTGCATGACCGCCGCGAAGGATGTCGTGGCGCAGCTTGCGAAACGCCAGTTCCGAAATTGTTTCGGCACCGCTTGGGCTTGCTATTTTTTGCATTAAAGAGATTTTGTGCAAAAAAGGTAGTTTTTTGCCTAGGAAAAACCCTGCTGGAATCCGGGAGCTCTCATCTACGTCTGCATACACAAGACCGGGAACCTAGTTCCCGCCGGTGGGTACTTACGGAACAGGCCGCAGCACACAGCATGTGGCCATGTTCGGCACGAAGGGGACCCGCATGGATGTTGTCCGCAATTTCCTCGCCCGCTATGAGCAGACACGCGAGGAAGAGATGTCGCTCGAAGACTATCTCGAGCTGTGCAGAAATGACCCACTGGTCTATGCCACCGCGGCCGAGCGCATGCTGGCCGCCATTGGTGAGCCTGAGGTCATCGACACCCGGCATGAGCCCCGGCTGTCCCGCATCTTCGGCAACAAAAAGGTGCGCATCTACCCCGCCTTCCGCGACTTTTACGGGCTTGAAGAGCCCATCGAGCAGGTGGTGTCTTGCTTCCGCCACGCCGCCCAGGGCCTGGAGGAAAAAAAGCAGATCCTCTACCTGCTCGGCCCCGTGGGTGGCGGCAAGTCCTCCATCGCCGAGCGGCTCAAAAGCTTGATGGAGCAGGTGCCGTTCTATGCGCTGAAGGGCTCGCCAGTCAACGAGTCGCCGCTGGGCTTGTTTAACAACGCTGAGGACGCCCCGCTGATGCATCAGCAGTACGGCATTGCGCCGCGCTACCTGCAACGCATCATGTCCCCCTGGGCGGTCAAGCGCTTGCAGGAGTTCGGGGGCGACATCCGCAAGTTTCGTGTCGTCAAGCGCTACCCCAGCATCTTGCGTCAGGTCGGCATTGCCAAGACGGAACCGGGGGACGAGAACAACCAGGACATCTCCTCGCTGGTCGGCAAGATCGACATCCGCAAGCTTGAGCAATTTGCCCAGGATGACCCAGATGCCTACAGCTATTCCGGCGGCCTGTGCCTGGCCAACCAGGGCTTGCTGGAATTCGTCGAAATGTTCAAGGCGCCCATCAAGGTGCTTCATCCGCTGCTGACCGCCACCCAGGAGGGCAACTTCAAGGGGACCGAGGGCTTTGGCGCCATTCCCTTCGACGGCATCGTGATGGCCCACTCCAATGAAAGTGAATGGAAGGCCTTCAAGAACAACAAGAACAACGAGGCCTTTCTTGACCGCATTTACATCGTCAAAGTGCCCTACTGCCTGCGGGTGTCTGAAGAGGTCAAGATCTACGACAAGCTGCTGCATAACTCGTCGCTCAAAGAGGCGGTGTGCGCCCCGGGCACGCTCAAGATGATGGCGCAGTTTGCGGTGCTTACCCGCCTCAAGGACCCGGAGAACTCCAGCATCTTTTCCAAGATGCAAATCTACGACGGCGAGAACCTCAAGGACACCGACCCCAAGGCCAAGAGTTACCAGGAGTACCGTGACTACGCCGGGGTCGACGAGGGCATGACGGGTATTTCAACCCGCTTTGCCTTCAAGATCCTCTCCAAGGTCTTCAACTTCGATTCTCAGGAGATTGCCGCCAACCCGGTGCATCTCATGTACGTACTTGAGCAGCAGATCGAGCGCGAGCAGTTTGCGCCGGAGGTCGAGCAGAAGTACCTGGCCTATATCAAGGAACACCTCTCGGCCCGCTACGCCGAGTTCATCGGCAAAGAGATTCAGACCGCCTACCTCGAGAGCTACTCCGAGTACGGCCAGAACATCTTTGACCGCTATGTCACCTACGCCGACTTCTGGATTCAGGACCAGGAATACCGGGACAACGACACCGGCGAAATCTTTGATCGTTCCGCTCTCAACGCAGAGCTCGAAAAGATCGAGAAGCCGGCGGGCCTGGCCAACCCCAAGGACTTCCGCAACGAAATCGTCAATTTCGTGCTGCGGGCGCGTGCCCATAACGGCGGCAAGAATCCGTTGTGGACCAGCTACGAGAAGCTGCGTGCGGTGATTGAGAAGAAGATGTTCTCGAACACCGAAGACCTGCTGCCTGTGGTCAGTTTCAACGCCAAGGCCAGCACCGACGAGCAGAAGAAGCACGAGGACTTCGTCAACAGGATGGTCGAAAAGGGTTACACCCAACGGCAGGTCCGCCTGCTGTGCGAGTGGTACCTGCGCGTTCGCAAGAGCTCTTGAGCGGTTGACGCCGGCCGCCTTCCGCACCTCTCAACGCCCAGGCACACAGCAACCCAGGAAGACCCCATGCCCGTCACGCCTCCAGGCACTGTTCTCCAGCAGGTGATCGACCGGCGACTGTCCGGCAAGAACAAGTCGGTCGGCAATCGTGAGCGCTTCTTGCGCCGCTATCGGGAACAGATTCGGCAGGCGGTGCGCCAGGCGGTTGGCAACCGCAGCATCCACAACATCGAGCAGGGGGCCGACATCACGATTCCCCGCCGCGATATTGCCGAGCCCGAGTTTGGGCATGGGCCGGGGGGCAGCCGGGAGCTGGTGCACCCCGGCAATCAGGAGTGGCTGCGGGGCGACCGCATTGCGCGACCCAAGCGCAG
>CANFQF010000172.1 GCA_947449025.1 Comamonadaceae bacterium | reverse complement strand
GAGGCGTCCATCACCGGCTCGTAGTAGGCGGTGAGCAGGCCCGGGTCCGGGTCCTGGAGCGACTCGACCCGGTGCGGCCGCAGCGCCTGCATCATCCACGCGCGCTGCTCGGCGGGCGTGGCAATGCTGAGGCGCCGCACCTGAGGGCACAGCGCAGCCCAGGGCGCCGCGGGCCGTTCGCAGGACTGCAACCATGCGTTCCACGCCTCGTGAAGAGCGTCGTCGGCGAAGCCCGGCAGCTCTTGCCAGCGCACCGGCACCCAACGGCTCTTGCCCTGGGTGATGGGCGGTGGCAGGGGGGCCGTGTCGGCGGGGAGCGACTCGGAACCTGGCGGGGCGCCGGGTGGGCCTGCAGGACTTGGCTGCGAAGGCAGCAGGGACACCGTGCCGCAGGAGGCCAGCACCAGCAGGGCGCTCCCTACAATCGACCGCACCGCCCACCTGCCCAAGAATGCTCGCATGCTGTTGATTCTGCTTGAAGCCCTGCTGGCCCTCGCGGTCCTGGTCCTGATCGTGTGGTGGACCATGTTCTCGGGCCGGCCCAAGGGCGAACTGCCCAGAGACGACAAGCCCGAGGACTGAATTCAGACTGGAAAGAGCCCATGCCCCTGTCCCCCTCGTCTCCTCGCCGCGAAATTCATCACCGCTCGATCGATATGCGGGCGTACGCCCGTGACGACGGCTTGTACGAAGTGGAGGCCCGCCTCATCGATACAAAGCCCTTCCCATTCGAGCGACTGGGGTCGCCTGTCCCCGTCCCGCCCGGGCAGCATCTGCACGATCTGTGGGTGCGATTGACCGTCTCGGCGGACTATGTGGTGCAGGCAGTGGAGGCGTCCTCCGATGCCACGCCCTACGGCGTCTGCAAGGAGGCTGAGGCGACGCTGCAGGTGCTGGTGGGCGAGCGGATCGTCAAGGGTTGGTCCACCACGGTCAAGTCGCGTCTGCGTGGCGTCGCCAGTTGCACGCACCTGATGGAGATGCTCATCCCGCTCGGCACAACCGCGTTCCAGGGCATCCGCGGTGTCGTGCCCAGGAAGGACCGGATCGACACGCCGGGCAAGGTTCCCGCGCAGATCAACAGCTGCTATGCCTACCGGAGCGAGGGCGCAGTCGTCATGCGCCTGTGGCCTGAGCACGCCCGTCGGGCTGACTGAGGTCGTTCAGCCACGGTCGGCCTAGCGGGACTGACGGCGCGCCAACACGAAAACTCGCACCCCCGCACGTAGCGCGTCAAGGGGCAAGATGGGTGCCTCGCTCCCACCACGCACCCGCATGGACCCCGGCCCCGACGACGACCCGCTAACGCCCCCCGGTTACGCAGCCTGGTTGCTTGCGCTCAAGGACCGAATTCGACGAGCACAGCGGCGGGCTGCCCAGGCAGCCAACGGCGAGTTAGTCCACCTCTACTGGCGAATCGGGCGAGACATTCTCGATCGTCAAAGCAGGGAGGGCTGGGGCGCCAAGGTCATTGAACGCCTCGCCAGAGATCTCCGACGGGCCTTCCCGGAGATGAAGGGTTTCTCCCGCGCCAATCTACTTTACATGCGGGCCTTTGCAGACGCGTGGCCCGATGACCAGATCGTCCAACAGGCTGTTGGACGATTACCCTGGGGACACAACCTGCTCCTTCTCACGCGCCTGAAGAAGCCCGAAGAGCGCCTGGCCTATGCCGAGCGAGCGGCGCAGCTAGGCTGGTCGCGCGCGACGCTGTCGAAGCAGCTGGAGGCGCGGCTTCTCGAGCGCGAGGGCCGCGCCCAGACTAATTTCACCGAGTGCCTGCCATCGCCTGAATCCCACCACGCCCACCAAGTCTTGAAGGACCCCTACCTGCTCGACTTTCTAGCGATCGGGGCAGAGGCCGGCGAGCGCGAGATCGAGGCGGCACTGGTGCACCACGTCACGCAGTTCCTGCTCGAGCTGGGCGCTGGCTTTGCGTTTGTCGGGCGCCAAGTGCATCTGCTGGTCGGCGGCGACGATTTCTACATGGACCTGCTCTTCTATCACCTGCGGCTCCGGTGCTATGTGGTGATTGAGCTCAAAGCCGAGAAGTTCAAGCCAGACCATCTGGGCCAATTGAGCTTTTATCTGACCGCCGTGGACCGGCAAATCAAGAGCGAACTCGATGGTCCGACCCTTGGCCTGCTGCTGTGCCGAAGCCGTAACAAGGTCGTCGCGGAGTACGCACTCGGCGACAAAAATCAGCCCATGGGAATTTCGGAATACCGGCTGGTGGGCTCCCTTCCGGCCGAACTGCAGTCGAGCCTGCCATCCATCGCCCAAATCGAGGAGGAGCTCGCGGACATGCCCGCCGCCAAGGACCCGGAGACGCCACAGGGCGGCTGATTGCGGGCCTGGAGCCTCACCCCTCCCGCAGCAAGTTAGCCAGCTCCACCGCCGACTTCACTTCCATCTTGTCGAACACCCGGGCACGGTGCACTTCCACCGTGCGCACGCTGATCTCCAGCTGGTCGGCAATCAGCTTGTTGGGCAGTCCCTTGGCCACCAGCGCCATGACATCGCGCTCTCGCTGGGTGAGCTCGCCCAGTCGGGCCTGCAGCTGCTCCCGGGCCTGGCGCTCGGCCAGTACATGGGCCGAGCGGGCCACCGCCTGCTCGATGCGGTCAACGAGTGCGTTGTCGGAAAAGGGCTTCTCGCAAAAGTCGAAGGCGCCGCGCTTGACCATGCCCACCGCGGTGGGCACGTCCCCATGCCCGGTCAAAAAAATCACCGGCATGACCTCGACCAGGCCGCGCCGCTCCAGCAGCTCAAAGAGCGCCAGACCGCTGGTCCCGGGCATGCGCACGTCCAGCAGCAAGCAGCAAGGCTGGCGCGGCATGAAGTCCGGCGGCAGGGCGGCCAGGAAGGCGTCTCCGCTGGCGAAGCTCTCGCTGGCCAGGCGCCGGGAACGCAGCAGCCAGGCCAGGGCCTCGCGCACGCTGGCATCGTCGTCGACGAGGTAGATGAGGGCGTCAGAAAGTGGTTGCATGCGAAGGTGGTGCCGCGTCTGGCGTGGCCCGGGGTAGATCGGCAGTGGGCAGCGTGAAGCGGAAGATGGTGCCCTGCGGCGTATTAGGCTCGAAAGAAAGCTGCCCACCGTGCTGCTCGACGACCGTGCGGCACAGGGACAGGCCCAGGCCCATGCCCTCGGCCTTGGTCGTGAAGAAGGGCGTGAAGAGCTGGCCCTTCACCTCATCGGGCACGCCGGGGCCGATGTCGGCGACCGAGAACTCCAGCCAGACGCGACCGGGCTCATCGGACCGCTCGGCCCGGCGCACCTGAAGGGTCAGGGTGGGCCGGGCGACGCCGGCATCGTCCATCGCCTGCATCGCATTGCGGACCAGGTTCAGGAGCACTTGCTCGACCATGGTGCGATCGCAGAGAACCTGTGGCAGATCCGCAGGAATGCGAGAGACCACGCCCACACCCAGTTTGCGCGCTTGCAGGGTGACCAGGGGAATGACCGCCTCCCACAGGGCCTGAGGGTGAACCGGCTCACGGGGCTGGTCGCGTCGGCGCAGGAAGTCGTGGACGCTGCGGATCACCTTGCCAGCGCGCTCCGCCTGCTGGGCGATGCGCTGCAGTGCGCCATCCAGGCCCTGCACATCTCCGGACTGCAGGAGGTTGCGCGAGCCGGTGGCGTAGCTGGAGATGGCGGCCAGCGGCTGGTTGAGCTCGTGGCTCAGGAGGGAGGCCATCTCGCCCACGGTCGCCAATCGCGCGGTGGCCTGCAAGCGCTCCTGGCTGGCGCGGGACACCTCCTCCACCCGGCGTTGCTCGCTGATGTCTAGGCACGCACTCATCCAGCCGGTCTGCACGCCTTGGGCGTTGATCAGCGGCGCTTCGATGATGAGAACCGGGAATCGGACACCATCCTTGCGAACAAAAACGGATTCGAAGCCCTCGCGTGGTGGCTGCTGCCCGCCGGCATGCCGGTTTTCATGCCGGCGCAGGTAGTCCTCCACCAGGTCGGGCGGCCAGTAGGGCGGGGGCATGGCCCGGTCCAATATCTCGTCGGCACTGAAGCCGACCATCGCGCAAAAGGCCGGGTTCACATAGGTGATCCGGCCCGTGAGGTCGCGCGCACGCAAGCCGGTGACCAGCGAGTCTTCCATCGCCTTGCGAAAGGCCAGGGCATCGGCCAAGTCGCGTTCCACCCGCTGGCGGCGGCGCATGTCACGCCCCAGCATCACCAGCACCGCCACCAAGGCGATGGACATGGCGGTGACCAGAGCCGTCATCACGTTGGGGAACAGGTCTGGCGCCGCGCGCCAGCTGTTCATCCGCAGCAGCAGGGTGTTGCCCGGCAGGTCCAGCAGGTACTGGCTGCTGAAGGTGCGGCGGCCGCGTTGAGATTGACCATAGCGCGCCAAACGGGTGCCGTCGGTTTCGTTAAAAGAGATCTCTTGGTTGCGCGCCAGCTGGGGCCCGACGAAGGCGGACAGAACATCGCTCAAGGCGTAGCTGGCGACTACGAAGCCGGTCACCTCGCGACCACTGCCCAGTGGCACGCACAGCTCCATCACCTCCACGCCGAGGCCGTCGACCTGGGGCACGAAATAGCTGGTCGAATAGGCCGGCTGCGACAGCCGCATCGCTTGGGCGCAAGCCAGGCGCACATCGGCCTGGGCCTGGGAGCGGGGAAGGCGCTCGAAGATCGGCTTGCGGTAGGGCGTCTCGACCGCGTGGAGCGTTTGCAAGGCGGCATCTCGCTGCTCAACGCGCAAGAGCTCGCGGCGCTGGCGCAGCAAGCCCAGGGCGGCGGCCTCCCAGTCCGGCTGGGACGGCGTGGCGCGCAGGGCCTGCAAGTCCTGGATGTTGCGCGCCAGACCCTCGCGGATGTCCGTGCCGGCAGCGCTGGCGTCCCGGTCCAGCGTGTCCTGGACCTGGCTGGCCTCGTAGCGGCCGGCAAGCCAGACCAGAGTGACCAGCAGCGCCGCCACCAGGGGCACCAGCACCCACCAGAGGATGCGCCGCGCTGTGCTGCCGCCCTGGTCCTGCACGCCGCCTGCAAATCCACTGCGGGCAGACCAAGCTACCGCCAGTTTTCTTTGGAGGAGGTCGCGAAAGTGGCGAGGCATAGCGCGGGTGTCAGGGCCGGGCGCTCACGTGAGCGGCGTCTGCAGCGGCTTGGCCCGGGGCAAGCCCGAGCACGCGGTGTGCCAGCGCCGGCAGCTGCTGGCGGGCCTGCGCCAGGCGCTCCAGGTCGAGGCGGGCGCGCAGCATGCCGGCACCCTCCTCTTCGCGACAAGCGATCACCTCGCCCCAGGGATCAGCCACCAGCGTGTGGCCCCAGGTGCGGCGGCCATTGACATGCAGACCGCCCTGCGCCGGCGCGCCGACAAAGGCCAGGTTTTCGATGGCGCGCGACCGCAGCAAGGTCTCCCAGTGGGCCCGGCCGGTGGTGTGGGTGAAAGCACTGGGCACCAGCAAGAGCTGCGCGCCCTGCGCCGCCAGTTCACGATACAGCTCGGGAAAGCGCAGGTCATAGCAAACCGACAGACCGACGCGCCACCGCTCGCCCGCGCGGGTTTCGAGGTCGAAGCAGACCGGCTGGGCACCGGCCTCGATGGTGCGCGACTCGTCATAGCGCTCGCGGCCATTGTCGAAAGCGAAGAGGTGAATCTTGTCGTAGCGGGCCGCCTGCCGGCCGTCGGGCCGATAGACGATGCAGGCATTGCGTACCCGCGCGGGATCGGCGCTGGCCAGGGGCAGGGTACCGCCCACCACCCACAGACCGAGATCGCGGGCGGCCTCGGCGAGCGCCGCCTGCACCGGGCCCTGACCCTCGCGCTCGGCGTGGGCCAGCTTGTCGGTCTCGGACTGGCCCAGGAGACAGAAATACTCGGGCAGCACCGCCAGCTCAGCGCCGTCGGCAGCCGCTTGTGCCAGCAGCGCGCGGGCCTGGCGCAGGTTGTCCTCCACCGAAGGGGAGGAAACCATCTGGATGAGGGCAAGCTCGAGGGCCATGGTGGGGATTCTTCGGGGGCTTTCGCGGTGTCTTGGGACCGTCTTGAGGCAGGGGACCCGCGAACTCAGTTACCACCGCCGCCCGCCGGCTGCGGGGCCGGGGCGGCACCACTGCCTCGGGCGACACGGGTCACTCGCGGATCGCTCCAGGTGCCGTCGACATGGAACTCCTGGGTCGCGGCGCGAATCAGCGGCTGGCGCAGAAACAGCTGGGCCAGGAAGCTGCCCAAGCCGACCGCCGGGTTGATGACGCCAGCCACCACCGAAGCGGTCCCGGCATTGATCTCAGGCACCACCACCACCTTCAGGTCCTGGGTCTCGCGGGCGATGTCGGCACGACCGTCCATCAGGACGGCGGCGTTGACACCCTTCATCTGCAAGTTGTTGGTGGCAGCGATACCTTGGGTGATGGTGACGTCACCGCGCAGGAAGTCGAAGGCAAAGCCTTCAGAGAACACGTCGCGGAAGTCGAGGGTCAGCCGGCGCGGCAGGCTCTGCAGGCTGAGCACACCCAGGAGCTTGGCCAGCCCCGGGTCGGCCTTGAGAAACTGGCCCGATTCGATGTTCACGCCGAAGGTGCCTGCCAGGCTGGGGTAATCGAGGCTCAGTGGCGAGCCCTGCCAGGCGATCTGGCCCTCGAGCTTGCCGCGGCCACGCCGCACCAAGTCTTTCATACCCAGACGGGTGAGCAGCTGTCCGCTATCGCTCACGTCGAGGCGGAAGTTCATGTTGGCCCGGCGCGCGGGCCCTCGGGTGCGCGAGGCAGAGGTCGCAGCCGCGGCCAAGGCCGGCGCAGCCCAGCTGCCACTGGCGCTGAGCGTGGCCTCGGGCATGGCCAGCACCAGACGGTTCAGACGCCACTCGGATCCGCCACCGCTCGGGGCCGGGCGGTTGACCGCGTCCATCTCCAGCCGGCCCAGCTTCTTACCGCGCAGCTCGAAGTCTTCGACCACGGCATCAATTGCCGGCATGCTGGTGGACTGCGTATCCAGCAGCGCCTCGACGTCGCCAGCGGCACTGGCCGGGATGGCCAGGCGTGTCAGGCGCGCCACCAGGCGTCCGCCGCCGGCTGCCGCGTTGGCCGGCTGGCGGTACTCGAAACTGCCCAGGAGCTGGCTGGCCTCGATCATGGCCCGCCAGGTCAGGCCGTCCCGGGTGCCAGTAGCCGCTAGGTTGTTGACCGTGCGCCCCGAGAGCGTGAGCTCGCGGGCGCGCAGGCTGAAGGTGGTCGGCAGGTAGGGCAGCAGGGCGGGGTCGACCAG
>CANFQF010000171.1 GCA_947449025.1 Comamonadaceae bacterium | reverse complement strand
GTGCGGGCCTGCGAGGAAACCCAGGGCACCTTCGCACTGACGGTTGCAGGCCGGGGCTTCGACAGCCATGTTTCCGCAGGACAGGATCAGCCCTTCATCGACAGCGAATGCGTCTCCTGCGGCGCCTGCGTGCAGGCCTGCCCGACGGCATCCCTCCAGGAAAAGACGGTCATCGAGCTCGGCCAGCCCGAGCACGCGGTGATCACCACCTGCGCCTACTGCGGTGTGGGCTGCGGCTTCAAGGCGGAGATGAAGGGCAACACCGTCGTGCGCATGACGCCCTGGAAGGACGGCAAGGCCAACGAGGGGCATTCCTGCGTCAAGGGCCGCTTCGCCTTCGGCTACGCCACGCACACCGACCGCATCACCAGCCCCATGGTGCGCGAAAAGATCACCGACCCCTGGCGCGAGGTGGGCTGGGACGAGGCGTTGAAGTTCGCCGCCCTGCGCTTGCAGGCTATCCAGGCCCGGCATGGCAAGGACGCGGTGGGCGGCATTACCTCTTCGCGCTGCACCAACGAAGAAACCTACCTCGTGCAAAAGCTGGTGCGGGCGGCGCTGGGCACGAACAACGTGGACACCTGCGCACGGGTCTGCCACTCGCCCACAGGCTACGGCCTCGGGCAGTCGCTCGGAACCTCGGCAGGCACCCAGACCTTCAAGTCGGTCGAGAAGGCGGACGTGATCGTCGTCATCGGCGCCAACCCGACCGACGCGCATCCGGTGTTCGGCTCCCGCATGAAGCGGCGCCTGCGCCAGGGCGCCCGCCTGATCGTGGCCGACCCGCGTCGTATCGACCTGGTGCGCTCCCCGCATGTACAGGCGGACCACCACCTGGCGCTCAAGCCCGGCACCAACGTGGCCCTGATCACTGCGATGGCCCATGTGGTCATGGCCGAGGGCCTGGCCGCGACGGATTTCGTGCAGGCGCGTTGCGACGACAAGAGCTTCGCGGCGTGGCGCGACTGGGTCATGCAGCCAGAGAACTCGCCGGAGGCGACCGAAGCCGTCACCGGCGTGCCCGCGGCGCAGGTACGCGAGGCGGCCCGGCTTTACGCCCGAGGCCCGAACTCGGCGATCTACTACGGGCTGGGCGTGACCGAGCACGCCCAAGGCTCGACGATGGTGCTGGGCATCGCCAACCTGGCCATGGTCTGCGGCATGGTGGGCCGGGAAGGGGTGGGCATCAACCCGCTGCGGGGGCAAAACAATGTGCAGGGCAGTTGCGACATGGGCAGCTTCCCCCACGAGTTGCCCGGCTACCGGCATATCTCGGACTCGATCACCCGCGCCCAGTTCGAAGACGCTTGGGGCGTGGCGCTCAGTCCCGAGCCGGGCCTGCGCATCCCCAACATGCTCGAGGCGGCGCTGGGCGGCGGCTTCAAGGGGCTGTACTGCCAGGGCGAAGACATCGCCCAGTCAGACCCCGACACCCAGCATGTGGCGGCTGCCCTGGCGGCGATGGAATGCGTGATCGTTCAGGACATCTTCCTCAACGAGACCGCCAAGTACGCGCACGTGTTGCTGCCCGGCAGTTCCTTCCTCGAGAAAGAGGGCACCTTCACCAACGCCGAGCGCCGCATCTCCCGCGTGCGCCAGGCCATGCCGCCGCTCGCCGGCCTGGCCGACTGGGAGGTGACCCAGCGTCTGGCCCAGGCGCTGGGTTATCCGATGCACTACGAGCACCCCGGCCAGATCATGGCGGAGATCGCAGCGCTCACCCCCACCTTTGCCGGCGTGAGCTATGAAAAGCTGGACCGTCTGGGCAGCGTGCAGTGGCCCTGCAACGAGAGCACCGGTGAAGCCGGGACGCCGATCATGCATGTCCAGGGTTTCGTGCGCGGACGCGGGCGCTTTTTCATCACCCGCTACGTCGCCAGCGACGAAAAGGTGACGCCGCGCTACCCGCTGCTGCTCACGACCGGGCGCGTGCTGTCGCAGTACAACGTCGGGGCGCAGACGCGCCGCACCGCCAATTCAACCTGGCACACCGAAGACCTGCTGGACCTGCACTCGCACGACGCCGAGCAGCGCGGCATCCGTGATGGCGACTGGGTCGGGATCGAGAGCCGCGCAGGCCGCACCGTGCTGCGCGCCCGCGTGAGCGAGCGCATGCAGCCCGGCGTGGTCTACACCACCTTCCATTTCCCCGAGTCCGGGGCGAACGTGATCACCACGGACAGCTCCGACTGGGCCACCAACTGCCCGGAGTACAAGGTCACGGCGGTTCAGGTGGTAGCGGTCAGCGAGCCCTCTGAGTGGCAACAGCGGAACGCCCGCTTCGACCAGGAGCAGCAGGCCCTGCTGGCCGGTCGCATCCCGCGCGCGCGCGAGGCAATCCGGTGAGCGCAGGCCCGACGCCCGCCCTGCCCGCTGGCGCCAGCGCCTGGTCTGCCCGGCGCTGGCGCGGAAGCTGGTCGCCATCGCGCGACGAGGCGCTGGCCGAGGAGGCCGCGGTCGCCCTGGTGTTCAACGGTATCGCCCATACCGTGATGATGGCCACGCCCACCGACCTCGAGGACTTCGCGCTGGGCTTCACCCTCACCGAGGGGCTGCTTGACAGCCCCACCGAGTTGTTCGGTGTCGAAGTGGTGCCGACCGACGCGGGCATCGAGCTGCAGCTGGAGGTGTCGGCCGCCTGCGAACGGCGGCTCAAAGAGCGCCGGCGCACCCTGGCCGGGCGCAGCGGCTGCGGGCTGTGCGGCGCCGAGTCGCTGACCCAGGTTCGGCGCCGCCTGGCGCCCGTCGCCCCGGTGCAGGTGCAGGCCGAGGCCGTCGTGCGCGCAGAAGCCGAGCTGGCCGCGCGGCAGCAGCTGCAACAGGTCACCGGCGCAACGCACGCAGCGGCGTGGGTGAACCTGGAGGGACAGTTGCTTGCCCTGCGCGAGGACGTCGGCCGGCATAACGCGCTGGACAAATTGGTGGGGACGCTGGTGCGGCAAGGGGTGACCGTCACCCAGGGGTTCGTGCTGGTCACCAGCCGGGCGAGCTTTGAAATGGTGCAAAAGTCGGTCGCCCTGGGCGCAGGGCTGCTGGCGGCCGTGTCGGCGCCAACTTCGCTGGCCGTGGACTGCGCGCGCGAGGCCAATCTTTGCGTGCTGGGCTTTGTGCGCCCCGGCAAGTTCACCGCCTACACCTTTGGCGAGCGGCTGCTCTGACGCAAAGATGGAACAAAGCATGGACCGCGACAGCCTGGTCAAGATGGCCAACCGAATCGCCAGCTTCTTCGAGGGCACAGGCACCGAATCCGAGGCGCAGCAGGAGGTGTGCAACCACCTGCGCAAGTTCTGGGCGCCAACCATGCGCGCCGCGCTGGTGGCGGAGATTGACGCCGGCGGCGCTACGGGCCTGCACCCGCTGGTGCGGGCTGCGGTGATGCGGCTTCGTGTGGAGCTGCTGGCGCCGACGGCCTAATGCGTCGGGGGGGGCGCCGGGGTAAGGGCGCCGGGGTAAGGCGCGACCAGGCTCAGGCGCCAGCGGGTCGGACTGCGAGGGCCAGGGAGAGGTACTCGGCCACCGGCACCTCTTCGGCGCGGCGCTGCAGGTCGAAGTCCTGGCCCACGCCCTCGGCCTCCAGCCAGCGGCCCAGCGTGTGCCGCAGCAATTTGCGGCGCTGGCTGAACGCCACCTGCACCAGCGTCGACAGACGGTCCGGGTCGACCGGGGCGGGATCGGCGCGCGGCACCATGCGCACCACGGCGCTGTCGACCCGAGGTGGCGGATCGAAGGCCTCAGGCGGGACGAAGAGCACGTCCTCCATCTCGTAGCGCCACTGCAGCATCACCGACAGGCGCCCATAGGCGGCGGTCGAGGGCGTGGCCACCATCCGGTCGATGACTTCCTTTTGCAGCATGAAGTGCTGGTCCTGCACCAGCTCGGCGACCGGCAGCAGATGGAACAGGATGGGCGAAGAGATGTTGTAGGGCAAATTGCCCACGATGCGCAGGGGTGCACCCAGGCGCGCGTGCAGGGCGGTGAAATCCACCTTGAGCACATCGGACTCCATCACATCCAGCTGCGGGTGGGCACGCAGGCGCGCTGCCAGGTCGCGATCGAGCTCGATCACCGTCAACCGCCCCAGGCGCTCGACCAGGGGCTGGGTCAGGGCCGCCAGGCCCGGGCCGATCTCGACCACGGGTTGGCCGGGGCGCGGGTCGATGGCGCGAACGATGGCATCGATGACAGCGCTGTCGGCCAGGAAATGCTGGCCGAAGCGCTTGCGGGCGACATGCTTCACGGCAGGCGTCCGGCTAGCGCAAGGCCGGCGGAAGGGCGGGGGACGGGCTCACTGAATGGATTCACTGGCCGGACTCACTGAGGCGGCTCGCGCAGCTGCACAAAAGCGCGACCACGCGCGTCCTGCACCCAGCGCGCATAGGCCTCGTCCAGACGGCGCTCGCGGACCACATTGCGCGCCGCTTCCCGCTGCTCACGCGGGCCGAGCGCCGCCTTGCGCCGCTCCAGTAGCTGGACGAGGTGCACGCCAAAGCGGGAGGTGAAGGGCGGCGCGATCTGGCCTGGGGCGAGGCTGGCCAGCACCGACTCAAACTCGGGCACAAACATGCCGGGGTTGGCCCAGCCTAAGTCACCGCCGGCCGCGGCGCTGCCGTCTTGCGAATTGTCTCGGGCCAGCGCGGCGAAGTCGGCATCGCCGGCTTCGATGCGACGCTTGAAATCGGCGAGGCGCTCGCGGGCCGCCGCCTCGCCAAGGCGCGGGCCCGGTCGCAAGAGGATGTGGCGCGCCCGCTGCTGGGTGATGGTCATCACAGGCTCCTGCTGCTTTTGCAGCACTTTGAGCACATGAAAACCAGCGCCAGTGCGCAAGACCCCGCTCACGCCGCCGACGGCCAGGGCTTGAGTCGCCTCGACAAAAATACTGGGATAGCGATCGGCCGGGCGCAGGCCGAAGGCGCCGCCGCTGGCGGCCGCGTCGGGTGCGTCCGAGGCCTCGCGGGCGATCACGGCGAAATCTTCGCCGGCCTGGGCGCGCTGGCGGATGCGTTCGGCCTTGGCACGCAAGGCCTCCACCTGTGCCGGCGATGCCGACTCTGGCACCGCGACGAGCACCTGCGCCAAGTTCAGCGCGACGGGCTGCCCCGTCGCGGCGGCGGCCTGCTCACGCAGAAAGTCGTCGATCTCGCGCTCGGAAACCGCAATGCGCGCCTCTACTTCGCGCTCACGAACCCGAACCAAGGTGAGCTGGCGGCCAAGGTCCTCCCGCAACTGCTTCTCGGAGATGCCGTCGGCCAGCGCGCGGCGCCGCAGCTCGGGGACATCCACCCCGTTCTGCCGGGCCAGATCCTGCTCGGCCTGATCGATGGCCGCGGCGTCCACGCGAATGCCAGCATCGCGGGCGACCTGCAGTTGCACACGCTCTGTGATGAGCTGATCCCGGATCTGCGCAAGCTGCTGCTCCCGACTGGGTTGCGTGCCGTCCTGGCGCGCCCGCGGCGGCTGCAGACGCGGCAGCCGGGCCCGGACTTCGCTGTTGGTGATCGGCTCGGAGTTCACGATGGCGACGATGTAGTCGGCCGACTGCGGCTCTGGGGGGATGGGGGCGAGGGTCGTCGCGGAAGCAGCGGCGGGCATCGCGACGGGCGAGCTCACCGGAGCAGATGCCGGCGCCGTGGCCGGTGCCACCAACGCTGGCGTGGAAGCGGCCCGGGCGGGCGCAGGCGCACTCCGGCGCAACTGAGCCAACGCCGGGTCGGCCAACACCAAGGTGAGGGCCAGCACACGCAGCGCAAGGACGGGCCAGACCGTCAGAGGAGAACGAGGGAACATCCGGTCAATCGTAGCGGGTGAAACGGCTGGGCGGGGCAACCTGGCCATGGAGGAATTCGTAGCGGGGGATATTGGTCCTGAGCGCGGTCAGGACGTTGTCGCCCAATCGGGACAGGCCAATGAACTCAATCTGGAACAAAAGACGGGTCAGGGCCGTGGGCGCTCCGACTCGCTGCCGTTCAACCACGACCCGGCCCACCCAGCAGCAGCCATCGTATTCGAGCCCGACGACCGAGTCGATCAGCCGCTTTTCCACCAGGTTCATGTTCAGGCGGCCGACGCTGTACCAGCGATCCCCACCCAGACCGCGACCGGGGCCCTGGTCCTGACCACGATCGCCCCACAGGTCATTGATCGGCCATTGCCAGCTCAAGTCCACCTGCCGGTTGGTGTCGCGCTGAAACCGGTAGGCGCCCTGCACCAGGCGGTAGCGGGACGGCGAATAGCGGGCGTTGAGGGTGGCGCGCTCGGACAGGCGCTGGCGCGGGTCGTACTGGGCGGTGAGGTCGGTGCTCCACTGCGGTGTCCAGTTGACGGAGCCGCCCACCAGCAGGTCTGAGACGCGATCGGTCGCCGGCGCGTCGGTGGGGGTCAGGGTCACGCGTTGGTCGGCAAAGCGAAGGCGCTGGGCCACGCCCAGACGCGCGAGTTGAGCCCCATTGCTCGCATCCTGGAAGCGACTGGTCAGGCCCAAGGTGAGCAGGTTGTTATCCGACACGCGGTCGTTGCCGGCGTAGGCGCTGTCGCTGAAGACGGTGGCGAAGTTGAAGTCGGTCGCCGCCGAGTCGTAGTTGGGCAGGAAGCTCTGGGCGCGGTGCGGGGTGTACACGTAGTAGGCGCGCGGCTCCAGCGTCTGCAGCAGGGAACGGCCGAACAAGGTGGTGTCACGCTCCATGACTACGCCGCTATCGAGGCTGAAGGTCGGTACCGTGACCCCGGCCGAAGAGGGGCCGCCACCCGCCAGCGGCGCGTCGAACTGGTAATGGCGCGTATGGAGACGCAACTGCGGCGTCACGAAATACCCGGGCTCGCGCCAACTCCGAGACAAGGTGCCGATCAGCAGGGCCCGCTGCGCGTTGGGCTGCTGGGTGAGAGAGGAAACCGATTGGAATTGTGTGTATTCGGCCAGCAGCTGGCCCCGCATGCCGCCAGGCAGGTTGTCCGCATAGCGCGCAGTGACCTGGGGCAGACGGTCATAGGGCGGAATGATCACATCAGGACTCTGCAGGGTCTGCCAGGCCAAGGCCCGGGCAGACAGGCTCCACCGGGCACCGACAGGCGCCCAGTTCAATGCGCCCTCACTGCCCAGCAGGCGCTGGGACTGGGTGATGTTGTTGCGGCCGAAGTCGCGCCAATAGTCGTTGTCGCTCACCCGGTTGACCCGCAGGGTGAAGCCCAAGCCGCTGGGAAAGGGATCGCGTATCAGGCGATCCTGGTGCTCCAGCCCCAGCGCCCAGCGGTTAAGCCC
>CANFQF010000170.1 GCA_947449025.1 Comamonadaceae bacterium | reverse complement strand
GTTGGTCAGGAGGTGGCCGGCCCAGTTGAGGCGCTGCCAGCCCTGGTCGTAGGCGCCCGGCATGCCGATCTCGTGCGCGATTTCGGCGTCGTAGTGGCCGGCCGCCGGGTGCATCGGGATGTTGCGGGTCGGGGAGTAGTAGACATTGCGCGGATGGCGGTCACGCTCTTGGAAGGCGAGCTTCATCACGTTGTAGACGGTGCGCCGCCCGGCATAGAAGCCGACGATGTCGACCAGGGTCAGCGGGCCCTTTTGCACCACCGGCAGGTCGTCGCCTGGCTGCACGTCCTCCCAGTACAGCGTGGCGGCGCCGCGGCGGAATTCGTCACGGTAGCCCTTGGCAATCGCCTCGATCTCTTCGTCGGTGTAGCGATACGGCTTGGGCGCCTCGGCGGGGCTGTTCACCGCGAACTTGAAGCCCTCGCCGCTGCGTTTGCGCGGGATGCGGTAGATGTCGCCTTCGTAGCGGGTGACAAGGTCGCCGTGCTGGTTGTAGTAAAGCACCTCGCCCACCTGGTTGACATAGCGGGCGACCTTGCTGCCTTCCTTCACCTGCACGTCGATCAGACGCGCGCGGGCGGTGATCGTGTCGCCCTCTTGCACCGGCTTGAAATGCTCGAACCGGGAGCCCGCAAAAATCCACTGGATGCCAGGCAGTCCCGGCGCCACGATGCCAGAGTCGATGGTGTAGAGGAAGGTGGGTGGCGCGATGATCCGGCCCCACCGCGTCCGCTTGGCGTAGTCGACGTCGCCAAACAGCGGGTTGTCGTCCCCCACGCTGTACTGGGCCCAGCGGCGGATGTCGTGCACCGACAGCGGTTCATAGATGGACGGGGTGTGCACATCGCGGCGCAGCCACACGCCAATCAGTTTGCGGGCGTCATCGATCTGCGCGTCCGACAAGGCGGGGGACTCTTCGCCGCTGCGCACCATGCGCGGGGCCGTTTCCTCCTTTGATTCGGTCTTCGATCCGGCACTGTCTTTCATGGCGCAATCCTCTCCTTGTCTTTCGTTTCTTCTAGCATGCGCTCCACCAGCATCGTGCTGACCCGGCCAGCGACGAAGTCTTCATGCGCCATCACGCGTCGAAGAAAGCCCAGCGTCGTCTCAATGCCACTCACCTGGAAGCTGGCCAAGGCCTGCTGCAAGCGGCCGAGGGCCTCGTTGCGGTCACGGCCGTAAACGATCAGCTTGCCGATCATGGAGTCGTAATAGGGCGGAACCAGGTATCCGGGGTGGCAATGGGAGTCCAGGCGGATGTTGGGACCTTGCGGTGGTTCCCATTGCACGATGCGGCCGGGACTGGGTCGGAACCCCTGCTCGGGAACTTCAGCGTTGATCCGGCACTCGATGGCGTGGCCGCGAAAAATCACCTCCGCCTGGTTAAATCGAAGGCGCTCACCGCGGGCAATCCGCAATTGCTCCTGTACCAGGTCGATGCCGGTGACGGACTCACTCACCGGGTGCTCCACCTGGATGCGGGTATTCATTTCCAGGAAGTAAAAACGCTTCTCGCGCTCGTCGTAGAGGAACTCCACAGTCCCGGCGTTCTCGTAGCCGATGCTACGGGACAGGTTCACGGCGGCAGCGCAGATCTCATCGCGCAGCGCCGTATCGATACCGGGGGCGGGTGACTCCTCGACCAGTTTTTGGTGCCTGCGCTGCAAGGAGCAATCTCGCTCGCCGAGATGGACCATATTCCCCTGCGAGTCCCCGAGCACCTGGACTTCCACATGCCTAGCCTGCGCGATGTAGCGCTCGAGATAGAGCGTGTCGTCGCTGAAGGCGGCCCGGGCCTCGCTGGCGGCCGCCTCGAACATGCGCCGGATCTCCGTGTGGGTTTGGACGATCTTCATGCCGCGTCCGCCGCCGCCCGCGGCTGCCTTCAGGAGCACGGGGTAGCCGATCCCCTCGGCCACGCGGGCTGCCTCCTCCCAGGTGCCAACCTTCTCCGAGCCAGGCAGCATCGGCAAGCCCACCTTCTTGGCCTGCTCCCGTGCATGGAGTTTGTTCCCCATGGCCTCGATCTGCCCCGGCCGCGGACCGATGAAGATCAGGCCCGCCGCCTGACAGGCCTCGGCGAGCTCGGGCTTTTCGGCGAGAAATCCGTACCCTGGATGGACCGCATCGCAGCCGGTGCCCTGGGCGGCCGCAATGATGGCGCGAACATCAAGGTAGCTTCGGGCCGACGGTGCAGGTCCGATGCACACCGCCCGGTCAGCCTCCCGGGCAGGCAGGCTGTCACGGTCGGCCTCCGACATGGCCAGCACCGCCTCGATGCCCATTTGGTGGCAGGCGCGGATGATTCGCAGCGCGATCTCGCCCCGGTTCGGGATCAGGACGCGTTGGAGTTTTTTCAGAGATGGATCGTGATTCATCGCCACCCGGGTGCAGGAGTGCGGCTGCGCGCAGCGCCGCCTTGCCGGTTCATTCCTTCCAGATGGCGAGCACGGGTTGGCCGTCCTCCACCATCTCGCCGTTGGCGGCGAAGATGGCGCCGACCTTGCCGCCGCAATCAGCGAGAACGGAGTTGAACAGCTTCATCGCCTCCACCAGGCCGACAGTATCACCCCTGCTCACCGGCGCGTCGACCTCGACGAACGGCGGTTCGCCAGGCGCCTTAGCGCGGTAAAAGGTACCGATCATGGGCGCACGAATCACCAGGACCTTGCCCTCCGATTCGCGAGCGAGCCAGACGGTCGCTGCGTCGGGCGCCGCTGATGGAGTGACCGGTGCCGGGGTCGCTGGCTGGGCAGCAGAAGCCGTCGCCGGCGACGCAGCCTTGGGTGTCTGCGCAGCCACCAAGGCTGGTGCAGCGACCGCAGCCAAGGCATCGCCGGCGCGATCCCGGCGGACGGCAATCTTCAAATCGCCAACCGTCACTTCAACCGCCGCGCAGTCGAGCTTGTGGATGGCATCGAGAATCTGGGCGATTTCAGCAGGAGACATCTCGGTGTTCACTTCTGGGTTTCCTCTGTGGCAGCCGTGGCCGCAAAAGCGTCTTGCATGATGCCGACATGAGCGGCTACGTCGACGGGCATCGGGGTGAGGGCCAGCACCTCCTCAATGGTGAAGCCGCGAGCAACTTCGTCGAGCCGAAACCGCCCATTCACGCGGCGCAGGAGCGCCAGGTCGGTCACCACGATATCGACGCGCCGTTCGGCGGTCACCGGGTAGGTGCAACGCGCCACGAGCTTGGGGTCGCCTCGGCCGTCGATGTGCTCCATCAGCACGATCAAGGGGCTGGTGCTCGCGGTCAGGTCCATGGCGCCGCCGACCCCACCGCCCACCAATTGGGGCGTCGACCAGTTGGCGATGCTGGCCTGCCCGTCCACCTGGAAAGCGCCGAGCACGATGGCGTCGAGCTTGCCCGATCGGGCAATTTCAAACGACTCGATGCTATCGAAAAAGGAGGCGCCCGGTTCGATCGACACCCACTCGCCGCCCGCGTTGTAGTGGTCACGATCGAATGTTTCATCGTCGCCGAGTGGGCCGTAGCCGAGGATGCCGTTCTCGGCGTGCAGCATCACGTCCCGGCCATGCAGGAAATTCGTGAGCAGCGTAGGTAGGCCCACACCCAAATTGACGTAGCTGTGCGACTTGAGCAGCAGCGCGGCGCGGTGGCCGATCTCCAGCCGCGTCAGCGCAGGCTTACCGTTGTAGCTGCGAAAGGTCGCGTCCGCCCGGCGCTTCTTTTTCAGCACCACTGGCGCCTCTGCCTCGACCGTCCGCTTGACGATGCGTGAGACGAAGATGCCCGGCAGGCCCACGCGCTCTGGCGGGATCTCGCCTACCTCCACCAGTTCGTCTACCTCCGCGATGGCGATGCGGGCCGCCTTGGCGAAGGCCGGGTTGAAGCTCTGGCTGCCGCCACGAAACTCTAGATTGCCCGCCCTGTCACCGCGCACTGCACGGACAAAGGCGTAGTCCACCGTCATGCCGGTCTCCAGCACATAGGTGCGGCCGTTGAACTCGCGGGTTTCCTTACCGGCGGCCACATCGGTGCCTACGCTCGTGGGTGTGTAGAAGGCAGGAATGCCCGATGCGCCCGCCCGAAGGCGCTCCACCAGTGTCCCTTGGGGCACGAGTTCAAGCGCAAGCTCCCCCGCCGCGATCTGGCGCTCTGTGTCGCTGGGCACACCCGGGCGGGCCGAGAAGGAGGCTACCAGCCGACTCACCTGCTTGCTCTCGACCAGGATCTGGGGCCGCAGCTGGCCCGGTGCGCCCAGCGAGTTGCAGACGATGCACAGGTCGCGTGTGCCTCGCTCCTTGAGCGCGGTAATCAGGCTGGACGCGAAGCCATGCCCAACACTGAACCCGGCTATCGCGATGCTGGCTCCGTCGGCCAAATCAGCGATGGCCGCCTGCGGCGAATGAAAAACCTTATCCATTCATGCTCTCTTCGGATAGCATTTTTCCAGGCGACTCATCGCTGTACCCGGACGCTGATCTCGCCCGACTGGATCGAGACTTCGGCCACATCACGCAGGCTCGCCGCCTTGGCCAGCAGATCAATCAGCGTTTTGCTAACCGGACCCAACTCGCGCACCTGCTGGTGGCGGCGCTCGGCGCGTGCCTTTTCCTCGCGCAGCATGTCTTCAACCGCACTCTCCGGGATCATGTAGCGCAGAAAGCGCTCTTCGTCGCTGGCGTGGGGGAAGCGCTTTCGCAGCGCTGGCAGCGCCGGCTCCATTTCTTCCGGTGGCCTGCGTGCATCAGCCGTCGCGCGCGACAGGATCTTGTCCAGTACGTCCGGCTCGACCAGCGCCAGCAGTTTGCCGTAGTGCCCAAGTACGTAGTGCACTACCTCGTCAGGGACTGTCTCGTAGCGCTTGCCGGTAATGATGTTGATGATGGCCTGATTGGCAACGATTTGTGCGAAGGGCGTCACCATGGTGGGCCAGCCGAGATCGCGGCGAACCACCTGCACTTCCTCGATCAGTTGCGGGAACTTGTCAAGCAACTTCGCCTGCGCCAGCTGGGAGCGCAGATTGCTCAGCATCCCTCCGGGGATCTGATGGTCGTAATGGGTGTCGTCGTATTCGACCGGCTCGCCCACTGGCAGGCCATGGCGGCGCGCAACCTCGAGCAGGTGCTGGCTTGCCGCCTCCACCTGGGCGTCGTCGATGTTGACCTTGTAGCCCTTGGCACGTAGGTTCTTCACCACCATTTGCAGCGAAGGTTGCGCCGCGCCCTGAGCCAGGGGCCAGATGCCGCACTGCAGATCGTCAATGCCGTGGTCGACTCCGATCATGTAGACCCGGCCGGCCATCCCCGTCATTGCGTGGCTGTGCAAGGTGATCTGGCGGTCTCCCGCGCCTCGGCGGATCGCCTCGAACAGCGAGGCGGCGCGGTCCGGCGTGATCAGGCCGCCGGAGTCCTTGATCATGATGCTGTCCACGTCTGTGCGCTCGACCAGCTCACGCGCTTTGGCCTCATATAAAGCGTCGGTGTGGACCGGGCTGATCGAATAGACCAGCGCCGCAGCCGTTCTGGCGCCGAGCGATTTGGCCTGTACCAACTGGTCCACCATCATGTCGATGTCCAGCAGGCCATTCATCGCGGTGATGAGGTTGGCACCGTTGCGGATGGTCAGCTCGGTGCACTGGCGCAGTATGTCCGAGGGGGCGATCTTGAAGCCCCAGGCTACCTTGCCCGCGGTGTAGGCCGCCATCATTGGCGTGGGCATGGCCTTGCGCAGCAGGTGCATCCGCTCCCACGGGTTGTCCTTACAGAAGCGCACCGCCGAATCCATGATGACGTGCGCCATGATGTCGACCGAGTCGACGCCGGCGCGCTCCAGCCGCTCGGCTACTGGCAGCATCATGTCGGTGGACATCCGCGTCGCCCAGAGCGACTGGTGCCCGTCGCGCAAGGTGGTGTCCCGGATCGTGATGACACGTCCCATCGGCGAATCCTCAGGTAGTGAAAAGTGAAGTGGCTCCGCCTCTTACGGGGCGGAGCCTCGCATGGCTGCGTACTGCGCGCTTACTCGGCGGTGATCTTGTTGTCCCGCACCACCCGGCCCCACTTCTGAAGGTCGGACTTGACCAGGGCCTGGAAGTCGGCCCGGCTCGAGCCGGCCGGCACCATGCCGCGCGAGATCCAGCTCTCACGCAAGGCCTGGTCGCTGAGGGCTGCACGCACAGCCGCGTTGAGCTTGTCGAGGACCGGGGCGGGCGTGCCAGCCGGGGCGAGCAGGCCCCACCACACGTCTACCTCGTATTCGCGCAGACTTGGAAGGCCAGACTCCGCGATAGCCGGCACCGTGGGGAACGAGGAGAAGCGCTCCTTGGAGGTCACCCCCAGCGCCTTGAATTCGCCAGCCTGGATTTGGGCGGCGACAGCAGCCGGCGTTGCGAAATGGATATCGACCTCTTTTTGCAGCAGCGCCAAGACCGCAGGCCCTGTGCCTTTGTAGGCAATGTGGGCCACATCGATGCCAGCTTGCTTGTTGAAAAGGAGCCCCGCCAGATGCCCGGGCGTGCCCACGCCGGCGCTGCTGAAGTTGAGCTTGCCCGGACGGGACTTGGCGTAGTCGACCAACTCGCGCAGGCTGTTGGCAGGCACCGACTTGTGCACCACCAGGATCGTGGGCGATGTGCCCACCACAGCCACCGGAGCGAAGTCCTTCTCCATGTCGTAGCCGGGTCGGCTGTAGATGAAGGGGTTGATCGTGTGCGAGTTGTTCGCCATCACCAGCGTGTAGCCGTTGGGCGCCGAGCGCGCCACCAATTCGGCGCCGATATTGCCTGCTGCCCCAGCCTTGTGGTCAAGGATCACCGGTTGCTTGAATGCATCCTCCATGCTCTTGGCCACTGGCCGAGCGAGGATGTCCGTGCCGCCGCCTGGCGCATAGGGGATCACGATGCGAATGGGCTGGGAGGGAAAGTCCTGCGCCTGGGCGGCCCAGGCGGTCACTGCCACGAGCATCACCAGAAAATGTCGCTTCATCATGTCTTGTCTCCTTTTTTGGGGCAGAGCCGGGCGACGAACCATGCGGGCGTGTGAATTTGCTGCGCAGGCTCGGCATGCGAGTTCGGCGTGCAATTATGGATCCAAAAATGGATGTGATCAATCTTGCGGCGGGTGTCGCCGGGGCGAATATCAGCCCCAGGAGGCTCGCAGCGCCAGTGCGCGCCGGTGCAGTTCATCCAGCGCCACACCACTCTTGTAAAGCGCCGAGCCGATACCCGCACCGGCAACGCCGGCCGCACGAAACTGCCCCAGGTTGCCCGCGTCGATGCCGCCCACTGCGAACATGGCGGTGCCGGCGGGCAGCACCGCGGCCCAGCCCT
>CANFQF010000169.1 GCA_947449025.1 Comamonadaceae bacterium | reverse complement strand
GTCAGGCCTGGCGCGGACCGCGGCCGGTGCTCATGTTCGCCAGCTCCCGCGAAGGCGAGGAGGCGATGCTGATGCAGGCCCTGGCTGCTTTGGCTGGCGCACCAGGAGTTACTCCGGCGCTTACCCCGGCGCTTACCCCGGCGCTGACTTCGGCTTGTGCCCCGGTGGATACCCCGGTTGATACAGCGCCTCGCGCATCGTCCACTCCGGCGCCGCGCTTGCTGGTGGTGCCGCGCCATCCGCAGCGCTTCGACGAGGTGGCCGGTGTGCTGCGCGCGGCGGGCTGCTCCGTCTCCCGCCGCAGCACCTGGCCGGCGCAGGGCCCGGACGCCGAGGCATTGGCGGCCGACTGCTGGCTCGGCGATTCGCTGGGCGAGATGGCCTTGTATTTCGGCATGGCCGACGCCGCCTTGCTGGGGGGGAGCTTTGCGCCGCTGGGCGGGCAGAACCTGATCGAGGCCGCCGCCTGCGGCTGCCCGGTCCTGATGGGACCACACACCTTCAACTTCGCGGAGGCGGCCGAACTGGCCGAGGCGGCAGGTGCCGCCCTGCGAATGACGGACCTGCCGCAGGCCCTTGCCGCTGCCTGGAGTTTGATCGCCGACGGGCCACGCCGTGAGGTCATGGCCCGCGCCGGTCTGGACTTCGCCCGGGCCCATCAGGGCGCCGCGCAGCGCAGCGCGCTGGCGATCCTGGCGCTGCGCCAGCCTGTCCAGGCTTGAGGCTGCGATCTTTCCTCGTCGGAGGAGAGCAAAGGCGCCAACCTTCGCCCACGGATCGAGGCTTTCCCGGGCGACCCGCGCCCGCCGATTCGCCGGCAGGCCATGCATCCGGCTCGCCCCCAGCCCTCAGGGCTTGGCGAGCAGGGCGTTGATGCTGTTCAGGTCTTGTGCCTGCAGGGTGCCGGCCGCTTGGCGCAGCTTGAGGTTTCCCATCAGCACGTTGTAGCGCGCCACTGACAGGTCGCGCTTGGTCTGAAACAACTGGCTCTGCGAGTTGAGCACGTCGATATTGATCCGAACCCCGACCTGATAGCCCAGGCGGTTGGCTTCCAGCGCGCTCTGGCTGGAGGTCTCGGCCGCCTCGAGTGCGCGCACCTGGCTGCCACCCGAAACCACACCGAAGTAGGCGCTGCGAACGCTTTGAGCGCTGTCGCGGCGCACCTTGTCCAGGTCGGCCTGGGCCTTGTCTTCCAGGGCGACCGTCTCACGGAAGCGGTTTTGCACGGAGAAGCCGGAGAAGATGGGGATCGAGACACTCACCGCCAACTGGCTGTTGAACGTCTGCAGCGCGGTGGCCGAGGTGGCCGTGCCGCCGTAGTTACGGGTCAGGTTGCGCGAGGCGGTGAGGTCCACCGTCGGCAGATGGCCGGTATTGGCCTTGCGGGTTTCCAGGCGGGCCACTTCCAGGGCCTTGCGGGCCTGGGCGACCGCGGGGCTGGCCTCGTCCACTTGGCGCACCCAGGCATCGGGGTCGGCGGGCTCGGGCATGGGCATGGCCGCCGGCAACGCCAGCGACAGGGGCTTGGCGTCGGTGGCACCGGTCACCGTGTCCAGTGCCAGCTTCTTGACCCGCAGGTCGTTCTCGGCGGCCAGTTCCTGGGCCGATACCAGGTCGAAGCGGGCCTGGGCCTCGCGGGTGTCGGTGATGGTGGCGGTACCGACTTCAAAGTTACGCCGGGCCGAGGCCAGCTGCTCGTTGACCGCCGTTTTCTGGGCCCGCACGAAGGCCAGGGTGTCCTGGGCCGAGAGCACGTCGAAGTAGGCCTGGCTCACCCGGATGATCAGGTCCTGGCCGGCGGCATTGAGCACCGCTTGTGCCGACTCCAGCTGGCGCAGGCCCTGGTCCAGGGTGATCGCATTGGCCGGCCGGTACAGCGGCTGGGTGAGCGAGAGCGTTCCGCTGGCGGTATCGAAACTGCGCGAGAAGGAGCCGCTGGCCGGCTTGGCCACGTTGTCGAACTGCGATGACGAGACGTTGGAGCTGGCCGACACCGTCGGCAGCAGGCCGGCACGCGCCTGCTCGGCCCGCGCCTTGGCCGACTCGAACTGAGCGCGCGCGGACTGGTAGGCCGCGTCCTGGCCCCGGGCAGATTCGTAGAGCGCCAAGAGGCTCTGGGCCTGGGCAGGCGCAGCGAAGGCGGCGACCAGTGCCAGGGGAAGCAGGCGCAGGGCGTGGCGGTGCAGGTTTTTCATTGTCCGTCCTCGGGTGTCTAGTTTCGTCGGGATGTTGGGCGGTGCCGCCTGGTCTCTTGCCGGGCTGGCATCCACGGCGGTTTTCTCAGAACTTGAAGCGTACCGGCTCCGGGAAGTGAGCCAGGCGCGGCGCCACGGTGTCCCAGCGCTGGGTTTGGGTGAAGCCGGCCGCGCCGGTGCGGGTGATCAGGGTGGCGCGCATCACCGGCTCATCGCCGACGATGGCGATCAGCCGGCCGCCGACCTTGAGCTGGTCCTTCAGAAGCTCGGGCACCTGGGCGACCGAGCCACTCAGCACAATGACGTCAAACGGGCCTTCCGCGGGCAGGCCGCGGACACCGTCGGCCTCACGGACCTCGACGTTTTTCACGCCAGCGCGGGCCAGATTGGCGCGGGCCACAGCGGCCAGTTGCGGATCGATCTCCAGCGAAATGACCGAGCCGGCGCGGGCGCCCAGGAGGGCTGCCATGTAGCCCGAGCCAGTGCCGATTTCGAGCACCTTCTCGTGCGGCTGGGGCGCCACGTCCTGCAGCATGCGGGCCTCGACCCGCGGCGCCAGCATGCAGCGGCCACTCTGGCGCGCCGCTTCGGCGCCGGCCACCAGGGGAATTTCCATGTCGACGAAGGCCAGGGCCTGGTGCGAGGCGGGGACGAAGTCCTCCCGGTGCAGCACGGACAGCAAGGCCAGCACCTGCGGGTCGAGCACGTCCCACGGGCGGATCTGCTGCTCGATCATGTTGAAGCGGGCTTGTTCGATGGACGCGGGCAGAGTCATCAGGTTCTCTCGGGTTCGTGTGTCTTGCGGACTGGGGCGCCTCAGGGCGGGTTCGCGCCGCCCGAAACCGGCATTTTAGGTTCCGCCGGTGACCGCCCCAAAAGTCGCCGGCGGACCCAGTTGGCCAGGTCGTCCATATAGCAGTAGGCCACGGGCACGACCACCAGGGTTAGCAGGGAGGAGGTGATGACCCCGCCGATCACCGCCTGGCCCATGGGCGCGCGCTGCTCCGAGCCCTCGGACAGGGCAAATGCCAGGGGCACCATACCGAAAATCATGGCCAGGGTGGTCATGAGGATGGGGCGCAGCCGCACCCGGGCGGCCATGAGCAGGGCCTCGGTGCGCGGCAGGCCGTCCTCGCGGGCGCGGATGGCGAAGTCGACCAGCAAAATGGCATTCTTGGTCACCAGGCCCATGAGCATCACGATGCCGATGACCGAGAACATGGACACCGCCGAGCGGAACATCAGGAGTGCCAGAACCACCCCGATCAGGGTCAACGGCAGCGAGGTCATCAGCGCCAGCGGCTGCACAAAGCTCTTGAACTGGCTGGCCAGGATCATGTAGATGAAGATGACCGCCAGCGCCAGGGCCGATACGGCATAGGCGAAAGATTCGGACATGTTCTTGGTCGAGCCCCCGAACTGCCAGCGGTAGCCTGGGGGCAGGTTGATCTTGCCCATCTCGGCCTGAATGTCCTTGGACACCTCGCCGACCGAGCGGATATAGGTGTTGGCGTTCAGGGCCACCTCGCGCGAGAGGTCGCGCCGGTTCACCTGGGCGGGCCCGGTGCCTTCGCGCACCTGGGCCACCTGCTCAAGGCGCACCACCCGCGGGCGGCCATCGGCCTCCATGCCGACGGTAAAGGGAAGGCGTGCCAAGTCCTGCGCGGCGTTGCGGGCGTCCGGCGCCAGGCGCACGTTGACGTCATAGGTCTGGTCGTCGGGCGCGCGCCAGTTGCCCACCGTCTGACCGGCCACCAGAATCCGCAAGGGCGCGGACACCTGACCCACGGACAGCCCAAGGTCGCTGGCCGCCTCGCGCCGCAGTGCGACCTCGATCACCGGCTTGGGCTCCTTCGCACTGGTGTCCAGGTCCACCAAGCCGGGTATTGCGCGCAGACGATCGGCCACCAGACGGCCCAGGCGCTCGAGCTCGGCCTGGTCTGGCCCGAGCAGCGACATTTCAATCTGCTTGTTGCCCCCCACCGAATCGCCCGCGCCGGCATGGGTGACGACGATGCCCGGCACCTGCTTGAGCCGATCGCGCAGGAGCGCGGCCAGTTGGTCGACACTGCGCTGGCGGTTATTGCGGTCGATCAGGCGGATGTAGGTGGAGGCGTAGATCTTGCCCTGGGCGCTGCCGGTGTTGATGGTCGTTACCGTGTAGCGGGTCTCTGGCAGCTCGCGCACGATGGCGTCGACCTGGCGGGCCTTGGCCTCGGTCAGCTCCAGGGACGAGCCCACTGGCGTGTTGTAGTTGATGCTCAGCTCGGAAAAATCGGCCTTGGGTACGAACTCGGTGCCCACGAGAGGCAGCAGCAACACGCTGGTCGCAAAGATGGCGACCGATCCCAGCACCGTGGTCCGCTTGTGTGCCAGGGCCCAGCGCAAGATGGCTTGGTAGAACTCGGCCAGGCGTTCAGTGCCGCGGTCGAAGGCGCCCGTGACGCGGCCCAGGGTCTTTTCATAAAGGGTGCGAGCCGCCTCACGCGGCTTGCCCTGCTTGTCGATCTCCGGGTCGTGCCAGACCGAGGACAGCATGGGGTCGAGGGTGAAGCTCACGAACATGGAAATCAGCACCGCCGCGACGATGGTGATGCCGAACTCGTGGAAGAACTTGCCGACGATGCCGCCCATGAAGCCGATCGGCAGGAACACCGCGACGATGGACAGCGTGGTCGCCAGCACCGCCAGACCGATTTCTTCGGTCCCCTCCATCGCCGCCTGATAGGGCGTCTTGCCCATTTGCACATGGCGCACGATGTTCTCGCGTACCACGATGGCGTCGTCGATCAGCAGGCCCACGCACAGCGACAGCGCCATCAGCGTGATCATGTTCACCGTGAACCCGAAGACATACATGAACAGGAAGGTGCCGATCAGCGCGATCGGCAGGGTGAGGCCGGTGATGACGGTCGAACGCCAGGAGTTCAGGAACAGGAAAACGATCAATACGGTGAGGGCCGCGCCTTCGAGCAGGGTCTCGCGCACATTGGCCACCGACACCCGGATCGCGCGCGATGTGTCGACGATGGGCTCGAGTCGCAGACCCGGCGGCAGCTGGCTGGCCATGGTGGCGAGCATGGCGTTCAGACCATCGACCACCTGGATGGTGTTCTCGTCCTGCGACTTCTGCACCGTGAGCAGCAGGGTGCGCTGGCCGTTGTAGAGGGCCAGGTTCTCCACCTCTTGGGCGCCGTCGGCCACCCGCGCCACCTGGTCGAGGCGAATCGGCGCGCCGTTGCGCCGGGCCACGATCAGGCGGCCGAAGTCCTCGGGCCGCTCGACCCGGGCGTCGATCTGCACCACACGCTCGCGGTCCAGGGCGCGCACCGCGCCCACCGGCAGCTCCTGGTTTTCGCTGCGCACCGCGGCCGCCACCTGGTCAGCGCTGATGCCCAGCGACTCCATCGCCTGCGGGTTGAGGTAGAGGTTGATCTCGCGCCGGGTTCCGCCCACCACGGTGACCGAGCCCACGCCGCGCACGTTCTCCAGGCGCTTTTTCAGCACCTGGTCGGCCCAGTTGGTCAATTCGACTGCGGACAGCGGCTTGGCGCCAGGGGTGGCCGCATCGCCTGTGGGCAGCACCGCGACCGACCACACCGCCTTGCTGGTGGGGTCGTAGCGCAGGACCCGCGGCTCCTTGACCTCGGCGCGCAACCCGGAGCGGATCGAGGCGATCTTCTCGCGCACATCCTCGGCTGCCTTGCGGCCGTCGACCTGCAACTGGAACTCGATCACTACCACCGACTGGCCTTCGTAACTGCGTGAAGTCAGGCCGTTGATGCCGGAGATGGAGTTGACCGCCTCCTCGATTTTCTTGCTCACCTCGGTCTCGACGATCTCGGGTGCGGCGCCGGGGTACTCGGTAGACACCACCACCACCGGGAAATCGATATTGGGAAACTGGTCGACCTTGAGCCGTTGAAGCGAGAACAGGCCGAGCACCACCAGGGCGGCCATCAGCATGACGGCGAAGACCGGGTTGCGCAGACTGACGCGGGTGAACCACATGGGGCGGGTCTCTGTTCAGGGGGCGCTGCGGGTTGCAGACGCGGTGGGGGCCGAACCCGCCGCCACCGCCGAACCCGCTGCTCTGGCCCCACCCGCAGGGGCAGGCCCGGAGGCAGCCATCACGGCTTTCGCTGGGGCTTGTGTCATGCGTGTGGCCAATCCCTCACGCAGGGCGCCGACATGCCCGAGCAGCACCAGGGCGTCCTCGGCCACGCCGCTCACCGCGGTGACTTCCAGGCCTGCGGACTCGCCGCGCGCGCCCAGGGTCACCCACTTGTGGGCGACGCGCCCGGCCTCCAGCACCTGCACATAGGGCTGGGGTTTGTCGGTGCGCACCGCGCCCAGGGGGACCGCGACTGCGCGCACTCGCCCGGTCTGCAAGAGGCCCTGTGCAAACAGGCCCGATCGCAGCCCCGGCGCAGCGGTCACCGACAGGTACACCGGCACGCTGCGTGTTCCGGCTTGGGCGGTGGGGTTGATCCGCACCACCCGGGCGTCCAGCGGTGCGGCCAGGCCTTCAATCGTCAGCCGTGCCGACTGGCCCACCCGGACCTGCACCGACTCGGCGGCGCCGACGCTGGCTTCGAGCTCGAGCCGGCTGGGGTCGATGATCTCGATGACCCGCGCGTCCACCCCCAGGCGTTCGCCGCTCTGGGCCAGGCGCTGCGCCACCACGCCGGCGATAGGGGCCCGCAGCACCGTGTCCTCCAGCGTCTTGCGCGTCACTTCCACGGCCGCCAGGGCGGCCTTGTAGGTGGCCTGGGCGCCGGCCAGGGAGCTCGCCGACGCCTCGAGCGCGGTGCGCGAGATGAAGCCCTGGTCTACCAGCGCCTTGTTGTTATCGAACTGGCGCTGGGCGATCTCGATCTGGGTGCGGGCCGCGTCGGCCTGCTCGCGCGCCTGGGCCAATCGGGCCTGGGACTCGGCCGGGTCGATGCGGGCGATCTCCTGCCCTTGTCGCACGCTGTCGCCCTCACGCACCGCCAGGCCTTGCAACTCGCCGGCCACCCGGGCCTTGACCACCGCAGAATTGACCGCCCGAAGGCTACCGGTGATCGGCAGGCCCTGAGTGAGTTCGAGGCTGCGGGCGCGCACCAGGTCGGTCTCTGC
>CANFQF010000168.1 GCA_947449025.1 Comamonadaceae bacterium | reverse complement strand
TGCAAGATGTGCAGCCAGCGCCCCACCTGATCCTGCAGCGCGGCCCAACTCCAGCGCAGCGGCGCCTCTCCGGTCAGTTGCATCCGGTTGGGGGGGTCGGCCACAGCCAGGCGATCGCCCAGGCGCTCCGCCTGCTCAATGAAAATCTCACCGATCATTCGCTCGTCCCACCAGCCGCGGCGGGTGTAGTCGTCGATTTTTTCGCGTGGAACCAGGATCATGGCTTCACTTCCAGCGGCTCAGCGTCTGCTCGCTCACGAAGGTGGCGTGAAAGCCGTGCGGCACCCGGCGCGGAAGGATCACACGGGCGACGGGCCCCTCCGCCAGGCGTGCACCACGGGCGTCGAAAATCTGCACCTCGGAGCGCTCCTCGACCGGGTTCCACACCAGCATGACCAGGTAGCCGTCGTCCTCGGACTGCGGCTTGTCCCGGGGCGCAAAGCCGGCTTCGTTGTAGAAGTAACGGGGGCCTGCGCTGTAGGCGATATAGCCGCCGGTCTCCAGGTCGTACTTGACCAGCCCGGGAAAGCGTGGCTCCTCCCGCCCGCCTTGGGGAAAGACGATGTGATACGACCAGCGGTTCTTGCGGCCCTGGTAGGCACTGTTGATCGCAGGGAACTCGGTATTGAGCACGTCGTCGATTGCGCGCTCCTGCGTCTGTCCCGTTTTGAGGTTGAAGCGCCACTCGTAAAGCAGAAAGTCCCTCTGGCGCAGGTGAATGGTCTGCTCCAACCGGCGGGCGTCGATGCGGCCATGGACGTCCTGGTAAGTCCGGTAGGGCGTGCCCACCATCACCACCTCGTCGCCCTCCTCCCAGGCATTGACCACATGCAGCATGTAGGTGGGTGCAGCTTCGAACCAGCGCACCTCGCTGGCCTGGCCGTAACGCGGCACGATGCCAAATCGAGAGGGCTGGTCCGGGTTGAAGCGGACCTTGTAGCGACCGGCCGCCAGCGCCTCGGGGTCGGGGCGCAGGGGAAAGTCATGCAAGATGGTGTAGTGCTCGGTGACCGCCATGTCGTGCGGCAGGCTGGGCCCGGGCAGGTCAATATCGATCTTGTGGCGCAGTTGGCGGTCGGGGCCCACGACGCCGTACTGCATATAAGGGGGCGTGAGCGCGTAGTCGAAGAACAGCAACTCGCCGGTGTGCTCGTCGGGCCGGGAGTGAGCGGAGATGCGGCTGACTGCGCCATCGAAATCCGCCTGACCCAGGGTCTGCAGGGTTTCTGGGTCGAGCGCGTAGGGCATGCCCGAGCGGTACCACATGGTGATCAGACGCCCGGCGTGGTACTTCACGTCGGTGTTGGAGGTGTTCTTCAGCGGTTCGTCCGGGCGGTCGGTCCGCATCGGCTCCTTCAGTCCCTTCCAGAGGGCGCGGCCAGCGGCCTGCTCCTCGCGCAGCGCCGAGGTCTGCACCCAGCGGTTGCGGTAGCTCACCTGCCCTTGCCGAAAGCGCACCGCGTGCAGCATGCCGTCGCCGTCATACGCGTGGTAGCGCCAGTCCGGCGGGTAGTAGGCGTTGGGGCCGTTGCGCACATACAGGCCGTTCAAGTCGGCGGGCACCTGCCCGATCACCTCCAGCGCGGTGAAGGTGTCTTCGGCAAGGACCGGCGCATTGTTTCCATCCAGCGCGGGAATCTCGTGGACCGGCAACGCGTCTCGCTTCATGTCTTGTCTCCGGGCGGGCCCGGTCGGTATTGCCGGGCTTGTTGATGTGGATCAAGTCTAGGCGCCTGCCGCAGGTGCAGCGATACAATTTCGATATATCAAAACCTACGCCAATATGTTGAATCCCCAGCGCGTGGTCACCCGCCGCCGTGTCCCTGCAGGACTGGAGGAATTCGAGGGAGACCGGCAATTCGCCACCACCCTCGCCCGCGGTCTCGAATTGCTGCGGTGCTTCACCCCGGAGGAACCAATCCTTGGCAACAAGGAGTTGTCCCGGCGCCTGAGCCTGCCGGCGGCCACCGTCTCCCGCTTGGCCTACACCCTCAGCTGCATGGGCTACCTCGCGCCCACAGAGCAATATGGCAAGTACCAGCTGGGGTCGGCGGTCCTGTCACTGGGGCATCCCGTGCTGGCCCAGTTCACCCTGCGCCGGCAGGCGCGGCCGCTCATGATGGAGCTGGCGCGCAGCACCGGCGGAACCGTCTCGATCGGCATCCGCGACCGCCTCAGCATCATCTACATCGAATCGGCCCGGCACTGGAATCGGCGGGTCTACCCGATGGAAATCGGCACCCGCCACTCCTTGGCCGGCACGGCGGTGGGCCGCGCACTGCTCATGTCCTGCGGACCGGCCGAGCGCGAGGCCCTGCTCAATCAGCTTCAGGTGAAGGAGCCCGAGGAGTGGCGCCGCCACCATCGGGGGCTCACAGAGGGCCTTCGAAGCTACCCTCGGCATGGCTGCTGCGTCTCCTTGGGCGAGATCTACCCGGACGTGCAGGCGGTGGCCGTGCCTCTAGGCCGGATTGACCGCAACGAACCCGCTGCCATCAACTGCTCCTTTCATGGCCGGCCCCTGGATGCGGAGTGGCTGCGCCGCGAGATCGCCCCGCAGCTTCAGGCCCTGGTGCGACAACTCACATGACCAACACGCCGCCTGCAGGCTGGATCCGCACCTGCTCCATCTGGCGCGCCCTCGAGATCGTGGGCGACACCTCGGTGCTGCTGATCATGCAGGCCGCCTGGCTGGGGGTGCGACGCTTTGACGAATTCCAGGCCCGCACCGGCCTGCTCAAGACCACCTTGTCCGACCGGCTCAAGCGCTTGGTCGCAGCCGGTGTGTTTGACAAGGCGCCCTACTCCACTAAGCCCTTGCGGCACGAGTACCGCATCACGCCCAAAGGTTTGGACATGTACTGGACGGCGCTGATGATGCTGCGCTGGGAGCGCCGCTGGTCACGCACGCCGGCGCCGCTGCAGATTGGCCTCCGACATGCCGCCTGCGGCCACGACTTCGAGGCGGTGCCCACCTGTGCCTCTTGCGGCGATGAGATCTCGGCCCGGGACATCGACTGGGAGCAAGGCCCTGGGGTGGGCTGGATGCCGCCGGACTACAGCCGCCGCCGGCAAAAACGCCAAGCGGCGGCCGAGGCACCCGGGGTATTGGTCGAGGTAGCGCAACTCACCGGGGACCGCTGGGCATCGCTGGTGCTTCGGTCCATCTTCACCGGTCTGCGCCGCTTCGACGAGATTGCGCGTGACACCGGCATGGCCACCAACATCCTCTCCGAGCGACTGGCCTGGCTCACCGAAACCGGCGTCCTGCGACTGCGTGACATCGGTGGCGGCCGCAGCGAGTACCGCCTGACCGACAAGGGCGTCGACTACTACCCCATCTTGCTCGCCCTCTTGGTGTGGGGAGACACCTATTACGTGTCCTCGGAGGGGCCGCCGCTGCTCCTGCGGCACCGGACCTGCGGGCAGCCCCTGCAGCTTCAAGTGAGTTGTTCGTCTTGCGCAGGGCCTGTGTATGCACGTGAAGTCCTGTACGAGGTTCAGCCCGGCCCCACAGGACGAACACCCCCGGGTTCCCTCTAGCTTTCATAACTGAACCAAGACCGTACACTCCGGCCGAAACAAGACGCGTGGATGTCTTTTCCGCACGCAGGAGACAAGCGGCATGAACCAGCCCCTGATCATCGACGCGCTGCGCACCCCCCGCGGACGGGGCAGTGACAAGGGCTCTCTCAAAGGCGTCAAGCCGGTCGAGCTTCTCGCGCAGCCTCTGCGGGCCCTGGCCGAGCGGCATGCACTCGACACCGCGCAGGTGGTCGACGGACTGTTTGGCTGCGTCACCCAGACCGGCGACCAGGGCGCCAACCTGGGCAAGCTGGCCCTGCTGCAGGCGGGCTGGAGCGACGCGGTCGCCGGCATGACGATCAACCGCTACTGCGCCTCCGGCCTGAGCGCCGTGCAGTTTGCCGGCTGGCAGGCGATGCAGGGGGAGGGTCTGGCAGTGGGCGGAGGCGTCGAGATGATGTCGCGCGTTCCGATGGCCAGCGACCAGGGACCCCTGACCCACGACCGAGACTTCCAGCGCGACACCGCGCTGGTGCCCATTGGCCTGGCCGCCGACGCGGTGGCGACGATGGAAGGTTTTTCCCGCAGCCAGTGTGACGACTACGCCCTGGCCTCGCAGCAACGTGCCGCCGCCGCGCTGACCGGCGGGCACTACCGGTCCGTCGTTTCGGTACAGGTCGCGGGCGAGGTGCTGCTGGCGCAAGACGAGACGCCGCGCCCGCAAACCAGCGCCGAGTCGCTGGCGGGTCTGGCGCCGGCCTTTGCCGCCATGGGCGAGAAATACGGCGTCGACGCCCTCCTCTGCCAGCGCTATGGCCTCGGCCGAATTGACCATGTGCACCACGCTGGCAACTCGCCGGCCATGGCCGATGGCGCCTCGGCGGTGCTGGTGGCCAGCCCGGATGCCGCCCGTCGCCTGGGCCTCACAGCCCGCGCCCGCATCCTCTCCAGTGCTGACTGCTGCGTCGACCGGACCCTGGCTCTCACCGGTGCGCTCGATGCGACCCGTCTCGCCCTGAAGCGCGCCGGCCTCACGCCGGCAGACATCGACCTGTTCGAGGTCAACGAGTCTTTTGCCGCCCTCATGTTGCATTACATGAAGCACCTGGGCATCGGCCATGACCGGCTTAACGTCAACGGCGGCGCGATCGCCCTGGGCCATGCCATGGGTGCGACGGGTGCCAGTCTGGTCGGCATAGCCCTGGACGAACTCGAGCGTCGTGATCAACGGCGCGCGGTGATTGCCATCTGCGGCGCGGCCGGCTTGGCTGTCGCCATGGTTGTTGAAAGAGTCGTCGCCGCATGAGCGATCTGCTGCCCGTCTTTGCCCAGTTGACCGTCAACGGTGTCGCGGTGGGCGCGATCTACGCCCTGGTGGCCATCGGCATCGTCCTGATTTACAAGGCCACCGAGGTGCTGAACTTCGCTCACGGTGACCTGCTGGTGGTGGCCGCCTTCGGTGCCTGGGGCCTGATTGCCGTCCTGGGCTGGCCCTTTTGGGCCGCGATGCTGGTCGTGGTGGCGGGCTCGGCCCTGCTTGCCTTTGCGCTGGACGCCCTAGTGATCCGGCGCATCGCCGGACAGCCCCAGTTCGCCGGGGTGATGCTCACGATTGCCCTGGCTTTCATGATCCGGGGCGCGGTAAGCATGCTGTTCGGGCCGGAGTCGCGCAACTACCCCACGCCCTGGAGCAACAAGTCGGTGAATCTGGGCGGTATTGCCGTCGCCGAGCTGCAAGTGGTCATTTTGGTGGCTGCGTTGCTCGTGACCCTGGCCCTGTTTGCCTTCTTCCGGCACACCCGCCTGGGGATCGCGATGCAGGCCGCGTCCCAGAACCAGCTGGCCGCCTACCTCAACGGCATCAACGTCAAACGGGTTAACTCACTGGTCTGGGCACTGGCCGGGGTTTGCGCTGCGGTGGCGGGCGTGCTGTTAGCGCCCATCACTTTGGTGGACATCAGCCTCTGGTATGTCACCCTCAAGGCCCTTTCAGCAATCGTGCTGGGCGGCTTCGGCAGCCTGCCCGGGGCCATCGTCGGCGGACTGCTGATCGGCATCATCGAGCAGTTCGCCGGGGTCTACATGCCCGACGGCAGCAAGGACATCGTGGCCTATCTGGTGCTCATTGCGGTGCTCGTCATTCGCCCGCGTGGCCTGCTGGGCGAAGCGCATGGGCGCAGGGTCTGAACGGAAAGCTGCCGCATGCGTTTTGACTACCATATTCGCTACCGGGATCGCTTTGCGCTGTTTCGCAATCCGCTCGAGCGCGGGCTCTACTTGGCGCTGCTGGCCCTGCTGTGCATCGTTCCGCTGACGGCCTCTCCCTTTGTGCTGGGAGAGATGAGCTACGTGTTCATCCTGTGCATCGCCAGCCTGGGGTTGATGACGCTGGCTGGCTTCACTGGCCAGGTCTCGCTGGGGCATGCGGCCTTCGTGGCCATTGGTGCCTACGCCCAGGCCTGGTTCCTGGGCAAGGGCCTGCCGCTGGTCCTCACACTGCCGGCGGCCGCCGGGGTCAGCGCCCTGGCCGGCTTGTTGGTGGGTATCCCGGCCATCCGGATCTCAGGGCTGTACCTGGCGATGGTGACCCTGGCGTTTTCGATCATCGTGGAGCAAGTCATCGGCCGCTGGTCCTCGGTGACCGGCGGCTTCACTGGCCTGCCGGTACCCGATGCGCGCCTGCTCGGGTTCGACCTGGGCAAGCCCCTGCCTTTCTATTTTTTCTGCCTGGGCGTGCTGGTGCTGGTGCTGCTGGCGCTGCGCAATCTGCTGCGCTCCGGCATGGGCCGGGCCTTCATCGGGGTGCGTGAGTCGGAAGCGGCTTCCTTCGCTCTGGGCATCTCGGTCAACCGGGTCAAGGCGACAGCCTTCGCGCTGTCAGCGGGCATCACCGGGCTGGCTGGCGCCGTCCTGGCGCACCACCTGAAATACCTCACGCCGGATGGATTCACCCTGCTGCTTTCACTGGAGCTGGTGCTGATGGTGGTGATTGGTGGCCTGGGCAGCCTGCGCGGGGCGGTGCTGGGTGCCATTTTGATCAGTATGTTGCCGGCGGCGATCTCGCGCGCCAAGACCCTACTGCCGGAGTCGGTGGCCAAGCAGTTCGGCATGGAGATCTTCACCTTCGGTCTGGTCCTGGCGCTGTTCGTGCTGTTCGAGCCGACCGGGCTCAACGGCCGCTGGCTGAAGGTGCGCGCCTTCCTGGAGTCCTTCCCGCTCTATCGCAAAGACACGTTCAAGCGAAACAAGCGCTATATGAAGTCGGAGCGCTACCGATGAATATGCCTACCGCCAGCGCGCTGATGGAGGTCGAGGGCCTGGCCCTGACCTTTGGTGGGGTGCGCGCCATCGCCGACCTCACGCTGCAAGTGCACGCAGGTGAAGTGCTGGCGGTGATCGGCCCCAACGGCGCGGGCAAGACGTCCCTGCTCAATGCGGTGACCCGCGTGTTCGACCCGAGCGCCGGGCGTATCCGCTTCAAGGGGCAAGACATTACCAGCCTGCCCCGCCAACGCATTGCCCACTTGGGGCTGGCCCGCACCTTCCAGAACATCGAGCTGTTCGAGGCAGCCACCGTGCTGGACAACCTGATGCTGGGTCGCCATCGCTTCCCTCAGGGGCGGTGGTGGCAGCAGCTTCTTCGTACGCCAGCGCTCCTGCGCCGCGAGGAAGAGGCCTACGCCGAGGTGGAGCAGGTCATTGACTTCCTGGATCTCTCGCCCTGGCGAAACGCGCCGATTTCGGGCCTGCCCTATGGGGTGCGCAAGGTGGTGGAGCTTGGGCGCGCGCTGTGCTGCAAGCCCGAATTGTTGTTCCT
>CANFQF010000167.1 GCA_947449025.1 Comamonadaceae bacterium | reverse complement strand
GTGCCTACGACATGGAGCGCGAGGACTGAACCGCCATGAACGCCCCCACCTCCCCTGACCAAGCCCAAGCAAGCGCCGATGACAGCCTGGACCCGGTGCGCATTGGCATCGTCTCCGTCAGCGACCGCGCCAGCAGCGGCGTCTACCAGGACAAGGGCCTGCCCGCGCTGCAGGACTGGCTCACCCAGGCCCTGCGCAATCCGATCCAATTTGAGCCCCGGCTCATTCCCGACGAACAGGGCCGCATCAGCGAGGCCCTGATCGAGCTGGTGGACGCCGGCTGCGCCCTGGTGCTGACCACCGGCGGCACCGGCCCGGCCCCGCGCGACGTGACGCCCGAGGCCACGCTGGCGGTGGCCGACAAGGTGATGCCGGGCTTTGGCGAACAAATGCGACAGATCAGCCTGCGCTTCGTGCCGACGGCCATCCTCTCGCGACAGGTGGCGGTGATCCGGGGTCAAAGCCTCATCATCAACTTGCCCGGGCAGCCCAAGTCCATCCAGGAAACGCTGGGCGGCTTGAAAGACGTCGAAGGTCGCACCGAGGTGCCGGGCATCTTTGCCGCAGTGCCCTATTGCATCGACCTGATCGGCGGTCCGTACCTGGAAACCGATGACCGCGTCTGCGCAGCGTTTCGGCCGAAGAACGCGGTTCGCCCGCCGCGCCAGGTGTGAAGGGTCCTGAGGGGTCCTGAAGGGCCCTGAGAGAGACAGAGGGGGCGAGAGCGCGCCAGATGGGGCCGATGCGCAGGCGCAGCCTTACTTGCCCACCATCTGCGAGAGCTTGTCGGCCTCGAAGTTCTCTCGCCGGGCAGCCCCCGGCGGTACGCAGTCGGCCAGCGACTGGCCCTGGGAGAGCTTTTCAATCGCTTGCCAAAGCAGGGCGATTTGATGCTCCTGGGTGGAGGCGCTGTCGATCAGCCCCTTCATCGCCTGCGCCAGCGGGTCGTCGCTCTGGGTGATGCCGTAGGCAGAAAAACCCATGCGGCTGGCGGCTGCCTCGCGTCGCACACCCTCCTCGGCCACGATGATGCGCGCCGGTATGCCCACCGCCGTGGCCCCGGCAGGCACCGGCTTGGTCACCACCGCGTTCGAGCCGATGGCTGCGCCCTCCCCCACCTCGAATCCGCCAAGCACCTTGGCGCCCGCACCCACGACCACATTGCGCCCGAGCGTCGGGTGCCGCTTGGCGCCCTTGGTGAGCGAGGTGCCGCCCAGCGTGACACCTTGGTAGATGGTGCAGCCGTCGCCGATTTCGGCGGTCTCGCCGATCACCACACCCATGCCATGGTCGATGAAGACGCCGTCGCCGACCTTGGCGCCCGGGTGAATCTCGATACCCGTGAGCCAGCGTGAAAAGTGGGAGGTGAAGCGAGCCAGCCAGCGCAGGCCGCGGGTCCAAAGGGCATGGGCGAGGCGGTGCAAGACAAGCGCATGCAGGCCCGGGTAGCAGGTGAGCACCTCCCAGGTGCTGCGAGCAGCGGGATCCCGCTCGAGAATGCAGCGGATGTCGGAACGCAGACGTCTGAACATGCGCCCAAGTCTAAGCCTTGCGGCCGGGGCTCGCCTGCGGCCCGCCGGCCACCACCGCCTGCTGCATGGCCTTGGCCACGCCGCGCAGGATATGAATTTCCTCCGGGCTGAGGCCCGAGCGGTTGAACAACTGGTTCAGGCGCGGCATCAGCTTCTTCGGCGCAGCGGGGTCCAGAAAGCCCACCTCCACCAGGGCCCGCTCCCAATGCGCCAGCAGGCCGGCCACCGCAGCAGCGTCGGCCTGGACAGGGCCCCGAGGCGTCGCGCCCGCTGGCCCGTCGGAGGCATCCGTCACATCGAAGCCCCCGAGTGCCTGGCGCCACTCGTAGGCAATCAGTTGCACCGCCGCCGCGAGGTTGAGGGAGCCGTAGCCGGGCGCTGTCGGAATGGACAAGGCCACATGGCAGCGGTAGACGTCGGCGTTGGCCATGCCGAATCGCTCCGACCCGAACAAGAACCCCACGCCAGCGGGCATCGCGCCTGAGAGCCCGTCGTCGGAACCGGGATCGGCGACACCCGCGCGCCAGCGCGCCGCCAGCCCCGCCAAATGTGTCCGGGGTGCCTCGGTGGGCGGGCCGAAATCGCGCGGGGTCATGGCGGTGGCACACAAGTGGGACACGCCCTCCAATGCCTCGTCCAGGCTGGCGACGATGCGGGCCTGGGCCAGCACGTCGGTCGCGCCGCTGGCGCGCTTCACGGTTTCCTCGCGGGTGAGGACGTCGGGCCAGCGGGGGTTGACCAGCATCAGGTCGTCAAAGCCCATGACCTTGAGGGCGCGGGCCGCTGCGCCCACATTGCCGGCATGGCTGGTTTCGATGAGGATGAAGCGTGTCTTCAACGACGATCTCGGCTAGGAATGAGGGGCGTGTGCAGGGCCGGGGCGGGGACGGTGGCGCGGGCGGGGACTGGTGCAGGCAAGCGCAAGGCCGACCCGCCATGATCGGAAAGTACAATGCCCGATTGTCGCCGCCCGCATCGCCGAGTGGCCCGACCATGCTGCCAGCGCCGCTGCCGGCACGTCCCGCCCGGGTCCGGGCGTGCTCCTTCCTTAACACCGATGTCGTCCAACCTGCACCCCATGCTCAACGTGGCCATCAAGGCCGCCCGCGCCGCCGGCGCAATCATCAACCGGGCCGCGCTCGACGTGGAATCCGTGCGCGTCTCGCAAAAGCAGGTGAACGACTTCGTGACCGAGGTGGACCACGCCAGCGAGCAGGCCATCATCGACATCCTGCTCACCGCCTACCCCGACCACGCAATCTGGGCCGAGGAGTCAGGCAAGACCCAAGGCCGCCAGGGCTCCGACCATGTCTGGATCATTGACCCGCTGGACGGCACCACCAATTTCATCCATGGCTTCCCCGTCTATTGCGTGAGCATCGCGCTGGCGGTGCGGGGCAAGGTCGAACAGGCGGTGGTCTACGACCCGACCCGCAATGACCTCTTTACCGCCACACGCGGACGCGGCGCCATGCTCAATGACCGCCGGTTGCGCGTGAGCAAGCGAACCGACCTGCGCCAGTGCCTGGTAACGACCGGTTTTCCCTACCGCAAGGGCGACCCGATCGAAGACTATCTGCGCCTCATGGGCGAGGTGATGCAGCGCACCGCCGGCCTGCGCCGGCCCGGCGCTGCTGCACTGGACCTGGCCTATGTGGCCGCCGGATTCAGCGACGCCTTTTTTGAACTGGGCCTGGCGCCCTGGGACGTGGCGGCAGGCTCCCTGCTGGTGCAGGAGGCCGGTGGCCTGGTGGGCAATTTCACCGGCGACGCCGACTTCCTTGAGCAACGCGAATGCCTGGCGGGCAGCCCGCGCATTTACGCGCAGATGGTGCCGCTGCTGCAGGCCTACAGCAAATTTGGCAGCGCCGGCGAGAAGGCCCAGGTGCGAGATTCACGCGAGCGCGGCACGCTGACCCAAGGTGGCGTTTCGGAGCCTGCAGCGCCTGCTGCGGCCCAGACCGACGGCCCGGCAGCAGCCCCGTTCTGAGTTGCCGCCAGTCCCGGTTCAGAGCCGGGACGCGATCGCCTGCCCGAGGTCCGTGGTGCTGGCCTTGCCACCCAAGTCGGGCGTGAGCAGGCCAGAGGCCGGCCCGGCGCGCAGCACGGTTTCGATGGCGCGCACGATGTCATCGTGCGCGGCCCGGCCGGCGCCCTCGCTGCCCGTGAGGAAGTCCAGCATCATCGCCGCCGACCAGACCATGGCGATCGGGTTGGCGATGTTCTGACCATAGATGTCCGGCGCCGAGCCGTGCACCGGCTCAAAGAGCGAGGGAAACTTGCGCTCCGGGTTCAGGTTGGCTGAAGGCGCCAGACCAATGGTGCCGGCGGTGGCCGGGCCGAGGTCGGAGAGGATGTCGCCAAACAGGTTGGTGGCCACCACCACGTCGAAGCGCTGCGGCTGCAAAACGAAACGTGCGGTAAGGATGTCGATGTGTTGCTTGTCCACCTGCACCTGCGGGTAGCCAGCGGCCACTGCGTCGGCGCGACCGTCCCACCAGGGCATGCTGATGGCGATGCCATTGCTCTTAGTGGCCACCGTGAGGTGCTTGCGGGCGCGGCTGGCGGCGAGCTCGAAGGCGTACTTCAGCACCCGGTCGGCGCCGAAACGGCTGTAGACCGACTCCTGAATCACGATCTCGCGCTCGGTGCCGGGGTACATCACACCGCCGACGTTGGTGTACTCGCCCTCGGTGTTCTCGCGCACGATGAGGTAGTCGAGGTCGCCGGGCTTGCGACCGGCCAGCGGGCAGGGCACGCCGTCGAATAGGCGGACCGGCCGCAGGTTGATGTATTGGTCAAATTCACGCCGGAACTTGAGCAGGCTGCCCCAGAGCGACACGTTGTCCGGCACCGTAGCCGGCCAGCCGACCGCGCCGAAGAGGATGGCGTCCATGCCCTGGAGCTGCTGCTTCCAATCGGGCGGCATCATTTCGCCATGCTGGGCGTAATAGTCGCAACTGGCCCAGTCGATGTGGGTCAGCGCCAGCGACAGGCCGTGCTTGCGGGCGGCCGCCTCCATAACACGCAGCGCTTCGGGCATGACCTCCTTGCCGATGCCGTCGCCGGGGATGACGGCGACGCGGTAAGCGCGAGAGGTGTCAGATGGGGTGGCGTGGGGCTGGCTCATGGAGGGCACTCAGGCAATTTCTTCAATGGACAACCCACTATGGTAGCGATGCGGGCCGTTAAAGTCGGGGAACTCGCTACCAGATTGCCTCATCACCATGAACATTTCCGTCAAGGGCTACGCCGCCCAATCTGCCACCAGCCCCCTCGGCCTGTTTCACTTTGTGCGCCGGGAGCCAAGACCTGAAGACGTGGTGATCGAAATCCTCTTCGCAGGCGTGTGTCACTCTGACTTGCATGTGGCCCGCAATGACTGGGGCTGGAGTCAGTACCCGATCGTGCCGGGCCATGAAATCATTGGTCGTGTGGCCTCCGTCGGTGAGAAGGTGAGCCGTTTCAAGATCGGCGACTTGGTCGGCGTGGGTTGCCTGGTTGACGCCTGCCGCGGCTGCGCCTCCTGCCGCAAGGGCTGGGAGCAGTACTGCGAAAAAGGCGCCACCTACACCTACGGCAGCAAGGACCGGACCGACGGCACGCCTACCCATGGCGGTTATTCGGAGCAGATCGTCGTCACCCAGGATTTCGTGCTCAAGCTGCCCAGTACGCTGGACCCGGCCGGGGCTGCGCCCCTCTTGTGCGCAGGCGTCACCATGTGGTCGCCGCTGAAACACTGGAAGGTGGGCCCGGGCAGCCGGGTTGCGATCGTCGGGCTTGGCGGCCTGGGCCATATGGGCCTCAAGCTCGCCAAGGCGCTGGGCGCTGAAGTGACCTTGTTCTCACGATCCCCAGGCAAGGAGGAGGACGCCCGCCGTCTGGGCGCCGACCAAGTGGTGATCTCCAACGACAAGGCGCAGATGAAGGGCGTGGCCAGCCGCTTCGACCTGATCATCGACACCGTGCCTTACGAGCACGACGTCAACCCTTACCTGCCGACGTTGGCCACCGGCGGCACGCTGGTGCTGGTGGGCTACCTCGGCCCGTTGCAGCAGACGCCGGCAAACACGGGGCCCCTGGTCGTGGGACGCAAGGCCATTGCCGGCTCGCTGATCGGCGGCATCCCCGAGACCCAGGCGATGCTCGACTTCTGCGGAGAAAAAGGCATCGCCGCAGACATCGAGTTGATCCCCATGCAGCAGATCAACGAGGCCTATGAGCGCATGCTGAAGTCGGACGTGAAATACCGCTTCGTCATCGACATCGCCACACTCAAGGCCGAGGCCGAGGCCGGCGCCCCGGCCTGAGCCTGGGCTTTTATCGGTAGTCGCCCACCGCCACCAGGCCCGGGTGGTCGGCCACATACACAGCGGCGTACGCAAGCTCGCCCGGAGTCTGCGCGTGCAGGGTGAACAAGGGCTGGCCCTTGGCCACCCGCTCCCCCAGGCGCACATGCAGCACCAAGCCGGCCGCTGGCGCCTGTGGCGCGCCCGCCAGCTTGGCAGCGGTGGCCAGGCGGCGGTTGTCGATAAAGGCCACACAACCCGCATCGGTCGCCAGCACCTCTTGTTGGCAGGGCGCGCGCGGCGGCGTGCGCAGGCCCCCCTGGGCCTCGCAGATCGCCTGGAACTTCGTCCAGGCCAGGCCTGAGTCCAGCGTCTGGCGGGCCAGCGCCCCGCCCTCCCCCGGCCCGGCGCGGCCCCCCATCTCGAGAAGCTCGCCGGCCAGGCGCAACGAACGTTCGCGCAAATCCGGCGCCGCGTCGGGCTGGCACTGCAGAACCCCCATCACGTCCCAGGCCTCCAGGGCCGGGCCGATGCCCCGCCCCACCGGCTGGTGGCCGTCGGTTTGCAGGACTCGCAGTTGCAGGCCGAGTGCCTCGCCCACCTGGGTCAGGGTATGACCGAGGGCACTGGCGGCGACGGTGCTGCGCACCTTGGCCGTCGGCCCGACCGGAATATCGATCAGCACCTGCTGCGAGCCCACAGCCGCCTTCTTGGACAAGACCGAGGCCACCAGTTGGGCGATGCCATCGAGCTCCAGCGGGCGTTCGACACGAATCAGGATGTCGTCGGCCGGGCTGAGGTGGGCCGAGCCGCCCCAGGCAATGCAGCCGCCTTCTCGCTCGACGACCCGGCGCAAAGTGGTGAGGTCGAGATTGACCGGCGCCAGGGTCTCCATCGTGTCGGCCGAGCCAGCCGGCGAGGTGATAGCGCGCGAGGAGGTCTTGGGCATGAGGAGGCCGCAGGCAGCGACGATGGGCACCACGACCAGGGTGGTCCGGTTTCCCGGCAGGCCGCCCACGCAGTGCTTGTCCATCACCGGTGCGCGGTCCCAATGCAGGCGCTGGCCAACCCCGACCATGGCCCGGGTCAGGGCAATGGTCTCCTGCAGGCTCATGCGATCTCCCGCGCAGGTGGTGAGAAAGGCCGTGAGCTGCAAATCGGACAGGCGATGGGCGACCACGTCCTGCATGATGAGGCGCAGCTTCGGCTCGTCGAGCGGCACATCAAAGATCTTGCCGCGGACGTGACGCATGGATTCAAGAACCGGGGCGTGCCGGACATCGAGGTCTGCACCTTCCGTGACACCCAGCTGCAGCCAGGCGGCCTCGGACAGCGCTGCCTCGCCAGGCGCCAGCCAGGAGGCCTCCACCTGGTGCACGGTGGCGACGACTTGGTGGCCGCCGTGGGACAGCTCGATCGAGGACTGCGCCTCGAAGCCCTCGGCGCGGCAGACTGCGCAGTCCTTGCGCAGGTAGACCACCGGGGCCTGGTAGGTGTCGATGCGGGCACGGCGGGCCACCAACCGTGCTGGG
>CANFQF010000166.1 GCA_947449025.1 Comamonadaceae bacterium | reverse complement strand
TCCTTTACTTCGCTGCGGCGGGCACACCGTGCCCCTTGCTGCGAAGTGAGAGTGGTGGAACACCGAGCGAGTACGATCAGACGCCGGAGGACGAGGCCCAGATTGAGAGGCGTGATGGCGTGCCGAACGCCGACCACCCGGGAGCGGGCTGTCTGGGCGTTTTGCGCAGGTAAAGGAGGAGCGCGAAGCGCGGGGGACACGGAGCAAAACGCCCAGGCAGTCCGATCCCGCGAGCGCCAACCCACCGTAAGCCAACCCATCGCGCACCAACGCACCGCTCGAAAACGCACCAAGCGAAGTGGTCACAGCGGAATGTTCCCGTGCTTGCGCCACGGGTTCTCGAGCTTCTTGTCTCGCAACATGACGAGTGACCGGCAGATGCGCTTGCGAGTCTCATGCGGCAGGATCACGTCGTCGATGAAACCGCGCGCTCCAGCCACGAAGGGATTGGCAAAGCGCGCCTTGTACTCGGCCTCGCGGGCGGCGAGTTTCTCCGGGTTGCCCTTGTCCTCACGGAAGATGATCTCCACCGCGCCCTTGGCACCCATGACCGCGATTTCGGCGTTGGGCCAGGCGAAATTCACATCGCCACGCAGGTGCTTGGACGCCATGACGTCGTAAGCGCCACCATAGGCCTTGCGGGTGATGACGGTGATCTTCGGCACCGTGGCCTCGGCATAGGCGTACAGGAGCTTGGCACCGTGCTTGATGATGCCGCCGTACTCCTGGCTGGTGCCAGGCATGAAGCCGGGCACGTCCACGAAGGTCACCACCGGGATGTTGAAGGCGTCGCAAAAACGCACGAAGCGCGCTGCCTTGATCGAGCTCTTGATGTCCAGACAGCCGGCCAGCACCAGGGGCTGATTGGCCACGATGCCCACGGTCTGCCCCTCCATCCGGGCAAAGCCGATCAGAATGTTTTTCGCGTAGTCGGGTTGCAGCTCGAAGAAGTCACCGTCGTCCACCGTCTTGGCGATCAGCTCCTTCATGTCGTAGGGCTTGTTCGGGTTCTCCGGCACCAGGGTATTGAGCGACGGGTCGAGCCGGTCGGCCGGGTCCTTGCTCGGCCGAATCGGGGCCTTCTCCCGGTTATTCAGCGGGAGGTAGCTGTAAAGGCGCCGCAGCATCATCAAGGCCTCGACGTCGTTTTCGAACGCCAGGTCGGCCACACCGCTCTTGGTGGTGTGGGTCGACGCTCCGCCCAGCTCCTCGGCGGTCACTTCCTCGTGGGTCACGGTCTTCACCACCTCGGGGCCGGTGACGAACATGTAGGAGCTGTCCTTGACCATGAAGATGAAGTCGGTCATGGCCGGCGAGTAGACCGCACCACCCGCGCTGGGTCCCATGATCATGGAGATCTGGGGTACCACCCCCGAGGCGAGCACGTTGCGCTGGAACACGTCGGCGTATCCGCCCAGGGACGCAACGCCCTCCTGGATGCGGGCGCCACCCGAGTCGTTGAGGCCAATGACGGGGGCGCCGACCTTCATCGCCTGGTCCATCACCTTGCAGATTTTCTCGGCATGGGCCTCGGAGAGCGCACCTCCGAAGACGGTGAAGTCCTGACTGAAGACGAAGACCAGGCGGCCGTTGATCATGCCGTAGCCGGTCACCACGCCGTCGCCGGGAATCTTGTTGTCCGCCATGCCGAAGTCGGTGCAGCGGTGCTCGACGAACATGTCCCATTCTTCAAAAGTGCCTTCATCCAGCAGCAGCTCGAGGCGCTCACGTGCGGTGAGCTTGCCCTTTTTGTGCTGGGCTTCGATGCGCTTGGCGCCGCCACCCTGGCGGGCGGCCTCACGCTTTTTCTCCAGTTGTTCGAGGATGTCTTGCATGGCGTCTCTCTTGGTTCGGATTCGTGAATTCGGTGGAAAGGGATGGGGGCTCAGGGGCCCAGGCGCGCCTTGAGCAACTGGCGCGCAGCCGCAGACGCAGGCACCTGCCCGGCCTCGACCTCGGCGCTCAATCGGGGCAGGAGCGCACGGACCGCGGGATGCTGGCGAAATTCCTGGCGCAGGCCCGATTCGATCCGTTCCCACATCCAGGCCAACGACTGCTGCTTGCGACGCACCTCCAGCTGGCCGTCGGCGCGGCGCAGACTGAAAAATTGGGTGACCTGATCCCAGAACAGATCGATTCCTGCTCCCTTGAGCGCGCTGATCTGCATGACTTGCGCCGCCCAGTGCTCGCCAGGGCCTTGAGCTTTGCCGTGCTGGGTAAAAAGGCGCAGGGCCGAGGTGATCTGGGCCTGGGCGCGGGTGGCGGCGTCCGGGTCGATGTCGGCCTTGTTGATCACCACCAGGTCGGCCAACTCCATGACACCCTTCTTGATCGCCTGCAGGTCGTCGCCGGCATTGGGCAGTTGCAGCAGCACGAACATGTCGGTCATGCCGGCTACTGCGGTCTCGCTCTGGCCCACACCCACCGTTTCGACCAGCACCACGTCATAGCCGGCCGCCTCGCAGACCAGCATGGCCTCACGGGTTTTCTCGGCGACGCCGCCCAGGTTGCCGCTGGCGGGGCTGGGCCGGATGAAGGCCTTCTCGTGAACGGAGAGCAACTCCATTCGGGTCTTGTCGCCCAGGATGGACCCGCCCGAGATGCTGCTGGAGGGGTCGATCGCCAGCACCGCCACCCGATGCCCGCGTGCGATGAGTGACAGCCCCAAAACCTCGATGAAGGTGCTTTTGCCCACGCCCGGGACGCCAGAGATGCCGACCCGCATCGCCTGCCCGGTACGGGGCTGCAATTCGGTGAGCAGTTGGTCAGCCTGCGCACGGTGGTCAGACCGGGTCGATTCGATCAGGGTGATGGCTTTGGCCATGGCCCGGCGCTGGGCCATGGCGCTGCCTGCCGCGGTGCCGTCCCGCTGCACAATTGCTTCGGCCAGGCCCTGGACCATCAGGGGTCAGCCCTGCGCCTTGCGGATCTGCTCCAGCACGTCTTTTGCGCTGGCTGGGATGGGTGTCCCCGGGCCGTAGATGCCCTTGACGCCTGCCTCGTAGAGGAACTCATAGTCCTGCCGGGGAATGACACCTCCGACAAAGACGATGATGTCGCCCGCGCCCTGCTTCTTCAATTCGGCAATGATGGCCGGCACCAAGGTCTTGTGACCGGCAGCCAAGGTCGAAATACCCACTGCATGCACGTCGTTTTCGATCGCTTGGCGCGCGCATTCCTCGGGCGTCTGGAACAGCGGACCCATGTCGACATCAAAGCCCAGGTCCGCATAGGCCGTGGCCACCACCTTGGCGCCGCGGTCATGGCCGTCCTGGCCCAGCTTGGCGATCATCACCCGCGGGCGACGTCCCTGTGCTTCGGCGAACTGGGCGATTTCGCCCTTGAGCTTGTCCCAGCCCTCGGCCGAGTCGTAGGCGGCTGCGTACACACCGGTCACCTTTTGCGTGTCGGCGCGGTGGCGCCCATAAACTTTTTCCAGTGCGTCGGACACCTCGCCGACGGTGGCACGGGCGCGGATCGCCTCTACGCTGGCGGCCAGCAGGTTGCCTTCGCCGCTCTCGGCCAACGCAGTGAGATGCGCCAGCGCCTTCTCGACCCGGCCCGCGTCACGCGAGGCCTTGATGGTCTGCAGGCGCGTGATCTGCTGGTCGCGCACTTTCACGTTGTCGACCTCGAGGATCTCGATCGGGTCTTCTTTCTCAAGCTTGTACTTGTTGACGCCAACGATCACATCTTTGCCCGAGTCGATACGGGCCTGCTTCTCGGCAGCGGCGGCCTCGATCTTGAGTTTGGCCCAGCCCGAGTCGACGGCGCGGGTCATGCCGCCCATGGCCTCGACCTCTTCGATGATCGTCCAGGCAGCGTCGGCCATGTCCTGGGTGAGCTTTTCCATCATGTAGCTGCCGGCCCAGGGGTCGACCACGTTCGTGATGTGGGTCTCTTCCTGGATGATCAGCTGCGTATTGCGCGCGATGCGCGAGGACGTGGCGCTGGGCAGGGCGATGGCTTCGTCAAAGCTGTTGGTGTGCAGCGACTGGGTACCGCCAAACACCGCGGCCATCGCCTCGATGGTGGTGCGCACCACGTTGTTGTACGGGTCCTGCTCGGTGAGCGACCAGCCCGAGGTCTGCGAGTGGGTACGCAGCATCAGGCTCTTCGGGTTCTGGGCGCCGAAGCCCTTCATGATGCGGCACCACAAGAGGCGGGCGGCGCGCATCTTGGCGATCTCGAGGTAGAAGTTCATACCGACCGCCCAGAAGAAGGACAGCCGCCCGGCGAAGTCGTCCACGTCCAGGCCCTTGGCCAGGGCGGTCTTCACATACTCCTTGCCGTCGGCCAGGGTGAAGGCCATCTCCAGCGCCTGATTGGCGCCCGCCTCCTGCATGTGATAGCCGGAGATCGAGATCGAGTTGAACTTCGGCATGTTCTTGGCCGTGTACTCGATGATGTCGCCAATGATCCGCATGCTCGGCTCAGGCGGGTAGATGTAGGTGTTACGGACCATGAACTCCTTGAGGATGTCGTTCTGGATGGTCCCCGAGAGCTTGTCTTGCGGCACGCCTTGTTCTTCCGCCGCCACGATATAGCCAGCGAGCACGGGCAGCACCGCGCCGTTCATCGTCATGGACACCGACACCTTGTCCAGCGGGATGCTGTCAAACAGCACCTTCATGTCCTCGACGCTGTCGATGGCCACGCCGGCCTTGCCGACATCGCCGGTCACACGCGGATGGTCACTGTCATAGCCCCGGTGAGTCGCCAGGTCAAAGGCCACCGACACGCCCTGCCCGCCAGCGGCAAGCGCCTTGCGGTAGAAGGCGTTGGATTCTTCGGCGGTGGAAAAGCCCGCGTACTGGCGGATGGTCCAGGGCCGCACCGCGTACATGGTGGCCTGGGGGCCGCGCAAGAAGGGCTCGAACCCAGGCAGCGTGTCGGCGTGCGGCAGTCCCTGCAGATCGGCGGCGGTGTAAAGCGGCTTGACAGTGATGCCATCGGGCGTGACCCAGTCAAGGGATTTCACGTCACCACCGGGGGCGGACTTAGCGGCAGCCTTGTGCCAGGCGGCCAGGTCGGCCGATTTGAATTCAGGGGATTGGCTCATTGGTTCTCCTCGGGTCGGCGGCTCCCGTCATGACGCCCAGACCCTCGGCGATTGTCCGCACCCGGGTTTCCCGGGGCTTACCGCCAGAGCCGGGAAATTCCGGTCTTACCAGAGCCTGCCCAACGGTCTCCAGTGTACTCCATGATTCATAATTATGAAGTCATAATTCGTGCTAGCATTAGTTTTATGGCCTCCCTGACCCTCGCCCACCGCGCCCTCTACGAGGAGGTGGCAGAGCTTTTGCGCGAGCGCATCTTCGCCCGCGAGATCGAGCCCGGCGCCTGGATCGACGAGGTTCGCATCGCCGAAGAACTGGGTATCAGCCGCACCCCCTTGCGTGAGGCACTCAAGGTGCTGGCCGCCGAAGGCCTGGTGACCATGAAGGTACGCCGAGGCGCCTATGTCACCGAAGTCTCCGAGCAGGATCTGCGGGAGGTCTATGCCCTCCTGTCCCTGCTGGAGAGCGACGCCGCCGGCGAGGTCGCTCGCCGCGCCAGCGACGAAGAGCTGCTGGAGCTTCAGGCCCTGCACGCCGAGTTGGAAGCAGCCACCGAGGAGCGCGCCCGCTTTTTCGCCATCAATGAACAGTTCCACATGCGGTTGCTCGAGATCGCCGGTAACCGATGGCGCGACCAGGTGGTGGTCGATCTGCGCAAGGTCATGAAGCTCAATCGCCAGGCGTCCCTCTTCAAGGCGGGACGGGTGAAAGAGTCCCTGGCCGAACACAGGGCGCTGATGGAGGCCCTGGTGCGCCGCGACGCAGGACGCAGCGTGGAGCGGATGCAGGCGCACTTCGCCAACGGCCTCGAGGCGGCGGGCTAAGGCCTGCGGCCTGTGTGCCGGCAGCGCCCGACAGGGGTCTGCCCAGACGCTGGCTCGGCGCTGCAAGCGCTGCTGCGGTGGACGCCTCCGGCACCAAGTTCATTTCAATGACAATAGGGCTTGGCCCGTCGCATGCCGGGCTGTTTCAACCCTCCCGCCCTCCCGCGAAAAGCAATACGCCATGACCCAAGCCTTGAACGACGCCGCACTTGACCAGATCCTGCGCAGCGCCCGCACCTTCAACAAGTTCCAAGACAAGCCTGTGACAGACGCCACCCTTGCGGCGCTCTACGAACTGGCCAAATGGGGCCCGACCTCCATGAACTGCCAGCCGGCCAGAATCGTCTTCGTGCGCAGCGCCGAAGCCAAGGCCAAGCTCAAGCAGGCCCTGATGCCCGGCAACGTCGACAAGACCATGGCCGCCCCGGTGACCGCCATCGTCGCCAGCGACAGCCAGTTCTACGAACACCTGCCCACCATGTTCCCCGGCCTGCCCCAAGCCAGAGACATGTTCGCTGGCAATGCCGCACTGGCGACAGAGACCGCCCTGCGTAACAGCAGCCTGCAGGCGGCCTACCTGATTCTTGCCGGCCGCGCCCTGGGCCTGGACTCGGGCGCCATGAGCGGCTTCAACCCGCAGGTGCTCAATGAACAGTTCTTCGCAGACGGCCGTTTCAAGGCGAATTTGCTGATCAACTTCGGCTACGGTGATGCGTCGGGCAACTGGCCGCGCGGCCCGCGCCTGAGCTTTGACGAGGTGGTGCGCATCGATTGATTGCGCATCGCGAGCGCGGGTCACCTTCGGGGTGATCGCAAGAAGGCCGGCTCGCCACAGGCAGCCGGCCTTTTCATTTGCGCAGCATCAAAACTGAATCAGGCCACCAGGGCTGCGCCGCGCGCCAGTGCCTCGCGCGCCTGGCGCAAGACCTCCCGGGGCAGCAAGGGCTTGAGCTTGTGATTGCTCCAGACCTGCCGCCAGAGGCGCCCGCCCCGCTGCCCGTGATAGAGCCCCAGCATGTGCCGGGCAATCGCGTACCAGGGGCAGCCGTCTTCGGCATATGCGCGCTCCATATAGACGACCATGGCTTCCTCGACTGCCTCGCGGTCCAGGGTTGACGGCGCCTGCCCGAAGAAAGCAGCGTCCCAAGTGGTCAGCAGCCAGGGGTTGTAATAGGCCTCGCGCCCCACCATCACCCCGTCCACTTGCTGAAGGTGGGTGGCAATGGCTTGGTTGTCCTTGATGCCGCCGTTGACGGCGATCGTAAGAGCCGGAAAGTCCTGCTTGAGGCGGTAGGCCAGCTCGTAGCGCAAGGGCGGTATCTCTCGGTTTTCCTTGGGTGAGAGGCCATCGAGCCAGGCGTTGCGGGCGTGCACGATGAACACCTCGCAACCGGCTTCGCTGACCGTGCCGACGAAATCGCGCACGAATTCATAGCGTTCGACGCGGTCGACTCCAATGCGGTGCTTGACGGTCACCGGGAGATCGACCGCATCGCGCATGGCCTTGACGCCATCAGCCACCAGAGCGGGCTCGTTCATCAGGCAGGCGCCGAAGGCCCCGCGCTG
>CANFQF010000165.1 GCA_947449025.1 Comamonadaceae bacterium | reverse complement strand
GGGCCGGGCCGGTGCCGCCGGTGGTCAGCACCAGGGCGCAGCCGGCGTCCACCAGCTCGATCAGGGCCTCGCTGATGCGGCCCTGTTCGTCGGGAATGAGCCGGGGCTCGAACTGGATCGGATTGCGCAGGGCCTGGGTGAGCCAGTCCTGCAGCGTGGGCAGGCCCTTGTCCTGGTAGACGCCGCTGCTGGCGCGGTCGCTCACGGAGACGATGCCAATGCGCACCGGGTCCAGGCTGTCATCGGCGCTTGCTTGGGCTTGGTCAGGGGAGGTGGGGGTGTTCATGGCGGTTCAGTCCTCGCGCTCCATGTCGTAGGCACCGTCTTCGTCACGTGGCGCGGCGTCGCCTCCCCGCAGTTGCTCGCGCACCAGCTGAAATATTTCGCGGAAGGCCCGGCTCTGGCGCGGCGCTAGTCCGCGCGACACTGCGTCGGCATCGGGTGGGGGCTGGTCTTTGCGGGCCTGGCGCACCAGAGACCGCAGCTGCTGCGCGTCGCTGCCGGGGAACTGCACCAGCCAGTCCGACAGCGCCTCGTCGCGGGCGATGAGGTCGTCACGCCAGCGCTCGGCCTGGTGCAGGGCCAGGGTGTCGGACGCCGAGCCGCGGTGCTGCACCTCGATCGCCTCGCGCACAGCTGCGCGCTGGGCTTCGTCGAGTCGGCGCATCAACTTGCCCACGTACTGCATCTGCCGGCGCTTGCCCTCGAAGTTGGTGATCCGGTCGGCTTCGCGCAGGGCGTCGACCAAGCTCTCGGGCAGGGCCAGGAGGTCGAACAGGTCGGCCCGCAGGGTCATGAGCTGTTCGCCCAGTTTCTGCAGGTCGGTGCTTTCTCGCTTGAGATCGGTTCGGCTGATTTCGTTGCCCTTGAGCTCGGCCTTGAGCTGCAAGTCGAGCTCGCTGCCTTCGGCCACGAACTGGCCGCGCACGAAATAGCCTTTTTTGAGTTTGCGTGACATGGAAATGGGGAGGGGCTCCCGGCGCGGGTTCGGCCAGGAAGGTAGGGGCGCAAGTATCATAGCCGCGCCATGAAGACCACCTCCTCCCCTTCCGCCGGTGCCGCACCGGGTTTTTCCTACAGCCGCGCCCATTTCGAGCATCTGGTCGATCTGGCCCTCGGCCACGCCAAGCGCTTGGGGGCCACCGACGCGGGGGCCGAGGCCTCCGAGGGCTGCGGCCTGTCGGTGTCGGTGCGCAAGGGCGAGCTGGAAAATGTCGAACGCAATCGCGACAAGTCCCTGGGCGTGACCGTCTACATCGGCCAGCGCCGCGGCAATGCCAGCACCTCCGATTTCTCTGAGGGCGCCATCCGCCAGACGGTGCAGGCCGCCTACGACATTGCCCGCTTCACCGCCGAAGACCCGGTGGCCGGTCTGCCCGACGCCGATGATATTGCCCAAGCCTCCGAGCAACCCGACCTGGACCTGTTCCATCCCTGGACCATCAGCAGTGAAGAGGCCGCCCAATTGGCCCTGGCCTGCGAGCAGGCGGCCCTGGATACCAGCCGGCGCATCACCAACAGCGAGGGGGCCGGTGTCTCGGCCCAGCAAAGCCATTTCTTCAGCGCCCACACCCGGGGCTTCTCGGGCGGCTACCCGCTCTCGCGTCACTCGCTGTCGGTGGCGCCGATCGCCGGCCGCGGCAACGGCATGCAGCGCGACGCCTGGTACACCTCCATGCGCAACGCCAAGGAACTGGCCTCGCCGCAAGCGGTGGGCCGCTACGCTGCCGAGCGCGCGCTGTCACGCCTGAAGTCCCGCAAGATCAGCACCCGCGAGTGCCCGGTCCTCTTCGAGTCGCCTCTGGCGGCCGGCCTCCTGGGCTCCTATGTGCAAGCGACCAGCGGCAGCGCGCTTTACAGGCGCAGCAGCTTCCTGCTCGACTCGCTGGGCAAGCAGGTGCTCCCGCGCCATATTGACGTGACCGAAGACCCTCACGTGCGCGGTGGCAAGGGAAGCGCTCCCTTCGACGACGAAGGCGTGCGCACCCGCGCCCGCCAGGTGGTGTCTGCAGGTCGGGTCGAGGGCTACTTCCTCTCGAGCTACTCGGCCCGCAAGCTGGGCATGAAGACCACCGGCAACTCGGGTGGCTCGCACAACTTGGTGATGAGTTCACGCCGCACCCGGCCCGGCGATGACCTGCCGGCCATGCTGCGCAAGCTGGGTACGGGCCTCTTCGTCATCGAGTTGATGGGGCAGGGCGTGAACTACGTCACCGGCGACTACTCTCGCGGCGCGAGCGGCTTTTGGGTCGAGAACGGCGAAATCGCCTTTCCGGTGCAAGAGATCACCATCGCCGGCAACCTCAAGGACATGTTCCTCGGCATCGAGGCCATGGGCGCCGACACCTACAACTACGGCGCCAAAACGGTGGGGTCGGTGCTGATCAACCGGATGAAGGTCGCGGGCTCCTGAGGAGGGCGCACCGGAGGCGGCGGCAAGGCCGCCACCGACCCGATCAGAAGCGGTAGACGGCGCCGATGGCGACCGAGGGCAGCGCGCCGATCTTGTTCACGGCGTCTTTGAGCTTCTTGGTCTGCGCATCGACGTCAGATTGGCTGATGGTATTTGCGCCGAAGGTCTTGCCCACCAAGGAGGTGTCAACCGTAGCCGTGAACGAGCCGACGGCAACCCCGAGGTCTGCGAAAAAGCCCAGGCCCTTTTCGGTGCTGGCCTTGTGGCCCCAGCCGATGCCCAGGTAGGGCGTGACCTGGGGTTGCTTGATCGTGACCTTGAAGGTCTCACCGCTCAGGTTGACTGTCTTGCCGTTGATGTCGATGTTTCCCGAGGCCGCCGCCGACAGGCTGAACTTGATGTCATTGAAGGTCAGGCCGCCAACGAGCCGGAAACCGCTGGAGTCCAAGGGGAACCAGTCGGCGAAAGCGCCTACTCGGCTGTTATTGACCTTGGCGGTGAAGGTATTGCCGCTGTCCGTCACGGACTGGCTTGTCGAGCCCCCGCCCGCGAATTCGCCTCGCAGCCCCCACTGCCCCCCGAGCGCATAGGCGGAGCCCATGGGCGCGGCGTAGCCGAGTGTCACGAGGCCGGGGGCGCCGAGCCCCAGGTAGACGTCTTGCGCCTGTGCGCTGCTAGCAGCAAGGGCCAAGGTGGCGAGCAGAGTGAGCTTGTTCATGGGGCGCTTTCTGTGGGGAGTGGGGCAGGCGGGCAGGTTGCCAATCGAATTGACCATGATAGTTGAGTAGCCGCTGGCCGCGAAAGGTTCATCCCGCCAGTGCTGCCTTCACCGCTGCGGATACCTGCCCCATGTCCGCCTTGCCGGCCAGGCGGGCCTTGGCCGGGCCCATGACCTTGCCCATGTCGCCCGGGCCACTGGCGCCCAATTCGGCGACCAGGGCGCGCACCTCTGCGGCTACCTCGTCGGCGGACAGGCGTGCCGGCAGGTAGGCAGTGAGCACCGCCATCTCGGCGGTCTCCTTGTCCGCCAGGTCCTGGCGGGCGGCCTTCTGGAAGGCCTCGATACTGTCCTTGCGTTGTTTGATCAGCTTGTCGACGATGGCGATCACGGCCACGTCATCGAGTTCGATGCGCTCGTCGACTTCCTTTTGCTTGATGGCCGCAGTGAGCAGGCGGATCGTGCCCAGTCGCTCTGCGTCCTTGGCGCGCATGGCGGCCTTCATGTCTTCGGTGATTCGTGCCTTGAGGGACATCAGGGGCTCCTTGAAGTTGGCGAATTTGCGTGGGAGGGGGCAGGTGCCGAGTTGGCACAAATGACAAGACCCGCCAGAGTGTCCCCGGGCGGGCCTTGCTTGGAAGCCAGGGACTTCCGGGAAGCGTGTCAGTGCAGAAAGGTCAGTACAGCTTCTTGGGCAGCTGCATGCTGCGCACGCGCTTGTAATGGCGCTTGACCGCAGCCGCCTTCTTGCGCTTGCGCTCGGCGGTGGGCTTTTCGTAGAACTCACGGGCGCGCAGCTCGGTGAGCAGGCCCAGTTTTTCGATGGTGCGCTTGAAGCGGCGCAGGGCCACGTCAAAGGGTTCGTTTTCCTTGACTCGAATCGTCGTCATGCGTTTCTTTGAATCCAATTGGGTGCTGCAAGAAGATCGGGCTCGCAGCGGGGTTCCCCGGCTAATTTGGTGATCAGGCCGCCGGGGGTTTGCCAGCAAAGCCGCAGATTATAGCCTTGCGCTGAGGCGGTAAAGCGGCTTTTATCCGGCTTTTGATGGTGGGCCGTATGAGTCCATTGGTTTCCAATAGGGCGGCCCCGCGGCTCATCCCCCCAGGCTGCCCCGCCTTGCGGCCATGCCTTGGGCGCAGGCCCAGCCGCTGGCCCAGGCCCACTGGAAGTTATAGCCCCCCAGCCAGCCGGTGATGTCCACCACCTCGCCAATGAAGTACAGACCCGCCTGGAGTGACTCCATGGTCTGCTGCGAGAGCGCCCGCGTGTCCACACCGCCCGCCGTGACCTCGGCCTTTTTGTAGCCCTCGGTGCCGGTGGGGGTGAGCTCCCAGGCGCTGATGCGCTGGGCCAGCAGGGCCAGGGCCTTGTCCGAGGCCTCATTCACCGGTCGCTGCCAGGCGGTGTCCTGCCGGGCCCAGGCTTCGGCCAGGCGCGAGGGCAAAAAGGCGGCCAGCTCGTTGGCAATCAATTTGCGTGAGCCCGCCTTGGCCCGGGGCAGTGCCTCGCTGAGGTCCTGTCCCGGGGACAGGTTCAGCCGCAAGGCGCTTCCCGGCTTCCAGTAGCTCGAGATCTGCAGAACGCCAGGACCCGACAGGCCGCGGTGGGTGAACAGCAGGTCTTCGTCAAAAGTACCGAAGGTCAGGCGGTCCTTCTTGCTGCCGGTCTCGATGCGCACCGGCAGTGCCAGGCCCGCCAGATCGGCCCAAGGGGCCCAGGCCTGCCCGTCGAAGGTGAGGGGAACCAGGGCCGGACGCGGCTCGACCACCCGCAGGTCAAATTGCTTGGCAATGCGGTAGCCCAGGTCGCTGGCACCGATCTGCGGGATGGCCAGGCCGCCCGTGGCCACCACCAGCTGCGGCGCGCGTACCGTGCCCCGGTCGGTGTCGACCGCGTAGCCCTCTGCGCCTGCGTGACGCACCGCCTTCACCGCGCAGGGTTGCCACCGCTGCACACCACCGGCCTCGCACTCGGCCAGAAGCATGCGGATGAAGTCTTCCGAGCTGCGGTCGCCAAAGAGCTGGCCCTTGTGCTTCTCGTGGAAAGGAATGTCGTGGCGCTGGACGAGGTCGATGAAGTCCTGCGGCGTGTAGCGCGAAAGCGCCGAGCGGCAGAACTGCGGGTTCTCGCCCAGGAAGTGCTTATGCGGCGCGCGCGGATCGAGGTCGCGGTTGGTGAAGTTGCAGCGGCCGCCGCCGGCAATGCGCACCTTCTCGGCCACCTTGGCGGCATGGTCGATGACCAGCACCTTGAGGCCCAGTTGTCCGGCCACCCCTGCGCAAAACAGGCCGGCGGCACCGCCCCCGAGGACGATGGCGTCAAAGGCGAGGGCATCGGACTTCAGCATGGCCGGCAGTTTAGTTGGCCTCGCTGGCCCCAAGGCTATTGCTCAAAGGCTGCTGTGCGGGACAGCGCGGTGAAAGTCAGCGGTGACGGTTGCGGCCAAGATCGCTGCCGTCCTTGACTCATCCCGTGCCCATTCGCCGGCACGAAGCCCCATGCAAAGCTGTTTCTCACGCTCCGGTCCGCTCGTCATGTCTGCCAAATTGACGACCTCCTTCCCACCCGCTGGCCCGGCTGCGCGTGGGGATGACGCGACAGGCGTGGGCGAAAGTCCCGAACGCGCCCAGTCCAAGCGCAAAGAGGCGCCCGCCAGCGCCCCGGCCGCGGGCGAGCTCTCGACCAAGCGCCATCGCAGCCAGGCCGGCATGCGGGTCCGGGTGGTCTCCCAAGGCCTGTTCGCGGACATTACGCCGCGCCCGTCCAGCCACCTGGCAGGCAGTGACCCGATCTCCCTGCCGGTCCCGGGTCGGCACGCCAGCCGCTGGCAGGCCGGGATGAGCGCCCTTCCGCTGTCGCTCTCTCCCATCGCCGAAGAAGTGCTGGAGCCCGGCTCGCCGCTGGCCTCGCCCCCGCGCCCGGAGTTGTCCCCGCCGGCACGGTCAGCGATGCGGCATCGCTTGGCCTCGTCCTCGCCCTCGCGCGGCGAGTTGCCCCTGGCGACGGAGCCCGCAAAGCGGCATCAGCCGGCACCGCCCAACTTTCCTCGGCCGAGCGCGCATCCTCAGCCGAGCGCGCATGTGGCGCTCGACGTGCGGCTCAGCCCGGCCGCACCTGCGCCCGGACCTGCGCCCGCAGCCGGGGATGCAGGCGCGCGATCATCCTCGCTCGATCCCGCACCGGATGCATCTGCTGCACCCTCGGCAACCGCTGTACCGCGCGCCTGGCCACCGGCGGCAGGCACACGTTTGCGGGAGGCGTTTCCGCAAGCCCAGGAGCGCGTCGCGGCCTTGCAGTTACGTGCCGTGGAATCCCGCTACGGCGGCACTGGCGGCGACCCACTGGCTTTGCTAGACGAGCTCCACCGGGCCTTGCGCCGCGTCGCGCGATCCCCCATGAACGGGAACCCGGAGCGCGAACTGGCGACGCTCGAAACCCTGGTCAGCGGCAGCATCACGCCGGCGCAATTGTCAGGCCTGGTGTCCCGCGGTTCCCGGCGGGACCTGCTCCAGAAGGCGCTTAACTCGACTCTGCTCTTCGGCGCGAGTTTTGCCATGGCCGGAGGGATCACGTCCCTCCTGGAGCCCGAGGCCACCGGGCTCATTTCGGACCCCCTGTCACCTTGCCCGGAAGCCGGGGCGATGCCGCCTTGGTTGGGCGCCGCCCTGATCCACCTGCTGGGCGACCTGATCATCGGTGTGGGCGCCGAGTGGGCCACGGCCGTTTGGCGGGAAGGCAAGCTCGACCAACCCTACAACCGGCTACAGGACTTCACCCGGGGCGAAGACGGTCGGCCCCGGGCTTTTGCCGAGACCACTGCCGGCCGCTGGGTGCAGGCCATGTCGGCCCTGCCTTTTGCGGCGCTCTACATCGCCTACCGCAGTTTTCCCGAGCTCATGGGCCCTCCGCTGGCGCGCCTGGGCTGGGGGGCGACCGCCGCGGCAAGTTCGGGCCTGTGGCGCGAGGGCATGGCCCAGGCTCTGGCCAGTGAATCCGACCCGGTCTGGCTCGACGCGTCGGATTTTGATCGTTACCGCCGGATGCACACGGCCATGCGTCACCTGCAATCACCGGCACATGCCCTGAACGAGGGCATGCAGGCTCTTTGGCAGGGTGTGCGCGGTGCCACCGGCCGGCCCACGATGGACGCCTCCGTGCGGGCCATGATGCGAACCGTCATGGCCCTTATCGCGCGGGGCGGTTCCCTGGTGGCGGTCGCCCAAGGCCGCCAGCACGACCCGCACTGGGCCTTGGCGACCGATGCTTGGCTGGGGTTGAGCTGGGGCTATCTGTCCACGTTGCCGGCGCGGGGCACACTCGCGCTGGCGAGCGGGCTGGCGCACATCGTGCCGTCCCGGCCGGCCAAAAGGACGCAGGTCGTCCCCACGCAGGCCGTGGCGCCACAGCCGGAACGTGCGCCTGGCCTAGGGGTGCTCACGCC
>CANFQF010000164.1 GCA_947449025.1 Comamonadaceae bacterium | reverse complement strand
TTTGGATTCGCCAATCTGGAAGTAAGGCGTCTCGGCGGTGGCCTCGATGAAGTTACCGGCTGAATACACATTGAACAGGCGCATGCCCTCGCCGTGGATCTGGCCGCCGAAGATCATGGAGATGTTGAAGTCCACGCCGGCCTGGCGCAGCGACTCGCCGTCGCGGTCGTAGACGCGGCGCACCGCCTGGCCTAGCACCCGGGCAGCGTCGAACATGCTGCGCGCGTTCCAGATGGTCAGGGGCTCGCCATCGGCGTCGGTGAGCTGCTCAGTCTGCAGCACCTCGCGTACCGACTGGGAGATGGACAGATTGCCCGCAGTCAGCATCACCATGAAACGGTCGCCCGGGCGCTCGTAGACGATCATTTTGCGGAAGGTGCTGATATGGTCCACGCCCGCATTGGTGCGGGAGTCGGACAGGAATACGAGTCCGGCCTTGAGCTTGATGCCGACGCAATAGGTCATGGTTGCTTGTCCAGCTTGTTCTTCAATCGGTAAAGGGCTTCGAGCGCCTCCCTGGGGCTGAGCGCGTCGGGGTCTATCGCTGCCAGGAGGGTCTCCACAGCGCTCGATGCTGCCATCGGGGCTTCGGGTGGCGGTGCAAACAAGTCTACCTGCTCGCGCGACTCGGTCTGTTGCGACTCCAGCTTCGCCAGCGCATGGCGGGCGTGGTGAACCACCGCTGTCGGCATGCCCGCCAGGCGTGCCACCTGGATGCCGTAGCTGCGGCTGGCGGGGCCGGGTTGCAGTTCATGCAGGAAGACGATGTCTTGCCCCGACTCCGCCGCGCTCACATGCCAGTTGACCGCCGCATGGTGCTGGGCCGGGAATTCGGTCAGCTCGAAGTAGTGGGTGGCAAAGAGGCAGAAGGCCTGTGTCTTGTCGTGCAGGTAGGCGGCGATACCGCTGGCCAGGGCCAGGCCGTCGAAGGTGCTGGTGCCGCGGCCGATCTCGTCCATCAGCACGAGGCTGCGTGGCGTGGCCGCGTGCAGGATCTGGGCGGCCTCGGTCATTTCCAGCATGAAGGTCGATTGGGCGTTAGCCAGATCGTCGGCGGCGCCGATGCGGGTGTGAATCGCGTCCATCGGCCCCAGCCGGCAGGCGCTGGCGGGCACGTAGGCGCCCATCGCCGCCAGCAGGCTGATGATGGCCACTTGGCGCATATAGGTCGACTTGCCACCCATGTTCGGTCCGGTGATCACCTGCATGCGCTGCTTCGGACCCAGCTGGGTGTCGTTGGCGATGAAGCTGCCCATGCCGGTCTCGGCCAGGCGGGCTTCGACCACCGGGTGGCGGCCCTGGCGGATTTCGATGCCCGGCTCGCGGGTGAATTGGGGGCGGCACCACTGAAGGGTGAGCGAGCGCTCGGCCAGGGCGCACAGAGCGTCCAGTGAGGCCAGAGCCCTCGCCAGTGCGCCCAGCGCAGCCACCTCGGGTTGCATGGCATCGAGCAGCTGCTCGTACAGCCACTTCTCCCGTGCCAGCGCGCGCTCCTGGGCAGACAGGGCCTTGTCTTCGAAGGCCTTGAGCTCGGGGGTGATGAAGCGCTCTGCATTTTTGAGCGTCTGGCGGCGTCGGTAGTCCTCGGGCACCTTGTCGAGCTGGCCTTGGGTCACCTCGATGAAAAAGCCGTGCACCTTGTTGAACTGCACCCGCAGGTTGGCGATGCCGGTGCGCGCGCGCTCGCGGGCCTCCATCTCCAGCAAGAAGCCGTCGGCGTTGTTCTGGATGGCGCGCAGCTCGTCGAGCTCGGCGTCATGCCCAAGCGCGATCACGCCGCCATCACGCACCATGGCGGCGGGCTCCTCCAGCAAGGTTGCGGCGAGGCGGGGCGCGCAGGACGCTGGCGGCACCAGGTCTTGCGCCAGTGCAGCAAGCAGGCCGGGCCGGCCAGCCAAGGCTGGCGCCAGGGCGGCGGCTTTCTCCAGCGAATGCTGCAGGCCGACGAGCTCACGCGGACGCACCTGGCGCAGGGCGATGCGGGCGGTAATGCGCTCGACGTCACTCACTCCCGCAAGGTGCGTACGCAGGGCCTGCCAGGGCCCCTCGCGCAAGGCCTCGATGGCGTCATGGCGGGCGCTCGCCTGGGTGCGATCACGGCGCGGCGAAAGCAGCCAGGACTTGAGCATGCGACTGCCCATGCCAGTGCAGCAGGTGTCCAGCAGCGAAAAAAGTGTGGGCGAGTCCTCGCCGCGCAGGGTCTGCACCAGCTCGAGGTTGCGGCGGGTGGCCACTGGCAGGTCGATCAGCTCGTCATCACGCTGAACCTGCAGGCTGCGCACATGCGTGAGGGCCCGCCCCTGGGTGTGCTCGGCATAGGCCAGCAGGGCCGAGGCCGCGGCATGGGCCTCTGGCAGTCCGTCGGCGCCCCAGGCCTGCAGGCTGGCCGACTGCAATTGCTCTTGCAACTTGCGCTGGCCCAGCCCGGCGTCGAACTGGAAGGCCGGGCGCACGGTGAGCGAAGCGCCGGCGCTGGTGGCGCCTGCGGCGCGCAGCGCCTTGAGTCGCGCCTCGAAGGTGGGCGTGGCGTCGGCGCCGTAGAGAATTTCACTGGGAGCCACCCGGGCCACCCAGGTCTCGAGCGCCTCGCCGTCGGCCTCGGCCAGGTGCAGCGCGCCCTGGGTGACCGACATCCAGGCCAGGCCCAAACGGTGCTTGGCGCCGGGGTAGACGGCCAGCAGCACCGCCTCGGTCTTGTCGGCCAGCAAGCTGCTGTCGGTGAGCGTGCCGGGGGTGACGACCCGCACCACCTTGCGCTCCACCGGTCCCTTGCCTGCGCCCACCTCGCCCACTTGTTCGCAGATCGCCACCGATTCGCCCAGGCGGATCAGTCGGGCCAGGTAGGTGTCGACCGCATGGAAGGGGACGCCGGCCATGGTGACCGGCTGCCCGGCCGACTGGCCTCGGCGGGTCAGGGTGATGTCGATCAGCCGGGCGGCTTTTTCGGCATCGCCCCAGAACAGCTCGTAGAAGTCCCCCATCCGGTAGAAGACCAGGGTCTCGGGGTACTCGCCCTTGATGGCCAGGTACTGCGCCATCATGGGCGTGTGACCCTGGGCGAGGAGTTCGCTGGCGGTGACGGCGGGGGGATTGGGGGGCATGACGAGGTGTGCGGCGGAAAGGGCCGGGCAACCCGCAATGCTAATGGGCTCGGGGCATCGCCCCGGATGCAAGCCGCAGCGCTGGACCTGGCGGGGCAATCAAACTGCGCAGATTGCCTTCAATTTGGCTGGTTAAGGCCTGTAAAAAATACCGCAAACTGTTGTCATTAAATGATTTTCGGTATAAAAATCAATTTCAATGAAAAGTACCGAAAAAATCGGCATGCTGGAGCAGTCGCCCGACGCCTCGCGCCAGTACATCGACGCGGTCGCCGCCTTTGAGGCCCATGAAGAGGCGCGGAAGGAGGCGGACCAGGTGCGGGGCGGCATGTACTGGCACAAGGGAGCTGCGGCATCGTCTGCCAAGGACTACCTCGTCCGAACGAGTACCGCTGGAAGCGAGAAGAGTCTGGGCCCTCGCGCGCCAGAAACCGAGGCTATCTACGAGGCGTTTCGCAAGCGCAAGGAGGACGCACAGTCCCGTCTGGCCGGACTCAAGGAGTCCCTCGCACGGCACAAGCGAATGAACCGTGCGCTTCGGGTGGGTCGAGTTGCACCTGTGGTGGTGGATATTCTCGGACGCTTGGCCGAAACTCGCTTGGGCGAGCACTTTCGGGTCGTAGGGACGCACGCGCTCTATGCCTACGAGGCGGCAGCGGGTGTGCGTTTTGAAAGCGAAGCCGTGGCGACGAGGGACATCGACCTGCTGTGGGACGTCCGCCGTCGGATGGCCTTCGCAACTGCCCTGCATCGCGTGGACCGCTCCATGCTGGGCGTCCTGCGCAAGGTGGACGCGAGCTTTCGCATCCGCAATGGCCAGAAGTACACCGCGGTGAACAAGGACGGCTTCGAGGTCGACATCCTGCGCCGGATGAAGGCGGGGGATGATCCCCACCCCCTAAGGCTCAGTGACGACAAAGACGACTTTTGGGTAGTACAGGCGCCCAAGGCGCAGGCGCTCGTCGACGCGCCTGGCTTTTCTGCCGTCATTGTCGCTACAAACGGCGACATGGCGAGGATGAACACGCTTCATCCGATGAACTTCATCGGCCTCAAGAAGTGGTTGAGCGTTCGCCAGGACCGCGACCCACTCAAGCGGCGGCGGGACGCATTACAGGCCCGGGTCGTCGAGCAGGTTCTGGACCAATACCTTCCGCATCTGAGGAAGCCTTGAGTGCTGCCTTCCAAACCCGTCCGACCCGCAAGGAAGCGCTAGCGGCGTGGGCCCCAACCTGCAAAATACTTCCATGATCGAACTGCCCAAAGACGTCCGCCAGCAGGCCGTGACCTCCATCGAGCGCTACTTCCGCGAGCACATGGACGAGCCGATCGGCAACATTACCGCAGCTGGCCTGTTAGGGTTTTTTCTCGAGGAGATCGGTCCCTCCATCTACAACCAGGCGGTGGCCGACGTGCAAGAGCGCCTGCAGGCGCGGGTGTCCGAGGTGGACCTGGAGGTCCACGAAGACGAATTCGGCTACTGGCGCAAGTACCAAGCGCGCGACGCCAAACGCAAGCCCTGAAATAGGAGCGAGACCATGACCTCAGCCCCCAAGAACACCGTCTGCCTGTGGTTCAACGGCACCGCCCTGGAGGCGGCGCAGTTTTATGCGCAGACGTTTCCGGACAGCGCCGTGGGCGCTGTGTATCGAGCACCTGCCGATTACCCCGCGGGCAAAGCCGGCGACGTGCTCACGGTGTTGTTCACCGTGATGGGCATTGCCTGCCTGGGCCTCAACGGCGGCCCGGCCTTTCCGCACAGCGAGGCCTTCTCCTTCCAAGTGAGCACGGAGGACCAGGCCGAGACCGACCGGTACTGGGACGCCATCGTCGGCCAAGGCGGCCAGGCCAGTGCCTGCGGCTGGTGCAAGGACAAGTGGGGCCTGAACTGGCAGATCACCCCTCGCGTGCTCTCCGAGGCGATTGCCGACCCCGATCCGGCGGTGGCCCGACGGGCCTTCGAGGCGATGATGCAAATGGGCAAGATCGACATTGCTGCGATCGAGCGGGCCCGGCGGCAGGGGAACTAGGTCCGGCCGCTGTCGCCGAGGTGGGTCGACAGGGCCGATTGGCCCTGTCGCAGCCCTCAGAGCGCGAACAGGCGGGTCGCGTTGCCTCCGCGCACCGCCTTCATCTGGTCGGTAGGCAGCAGCGCGGTGTTGGTGAAGGCGCCCGGGGTGTCGTGCACCCAGTGCGGCCAGTCGGTCCCGAACATCACCTGGCTGGGCCCGACCACCGAGATGAGGTACTGCAGCGCGCCAGGGTTGTAGGTGATGCAGTCGTAGTAAATATGACGCAGGTAGTCGGTGGGCTTGCGCTTCATCTGCCGGCGTGAGGCCAGTTCAACCTGGTCACCCTTTTCGAAGCGGCCGACCAGATAGGGCAGGGTGCCGCCGCCGTGCGAGGCGATGATCTTCAGGTTCGGGTAGGCGTCAAAGAAGCCTTCGAAAATCATCCGCGTAATGGCCAGCGTCGTGTCGAACATGAAGCCGACCGACCAGCTCAGGTCGAACTTGGTCATGTCCATCTGGTCGACGCCAGGCGGATCGGTGGGGTGCACCAGCACGGGCAGCCCCAGGCGATCAATCTGCGCCCAGATCGGCGCGAACATCGGGTCGGTGAGACTGCGGCCCGCCACATTGGCCAGCACCATGACGCCGGCTGCCCCCTGGGCGCAACTGCGCTCGAGTTCTTCCACCGCGCGCTGCGGGTACTCCCAGGGCAGCGAGGCAAACCAGCGGATGCGGTCTGGGTAGCGCGATTGCGCCTCGGCCACGTTGTCATTGGCCTCGCGCGCGGCGCGCACGCTCACCTCTTCGCCACCCCAGTAGACGTTGGGGCAGGTGAGGGACACCACCGAGACGTCGATGCCCGCCTCGTCCATGTGCTTGATGCGCAACTCCCAGTCGAAGTGGCCTTTTTGAGGAATTACCACGGGCGTATTGCCGCGGAACACCTCCCGTTGCCCGTCGGGTCGGGTCTGGATGTTGTAGGAGCCACCCTCCTTTTGCAGCAGCTCCAGCCACTTCGTGGTGAACATGTGGGTGTGGACGTCGATGACGGTCATGGAATGGTGTGTCTCGTTTTGCCGGGGTTTCGGTCAGCCCGGGGCTTGTCTTTGAACTTGGGTTTTCCACGGGTGTGTCCGGATGCGACACGCCCCTGGTAGCGGCTACCATCGTAGCCCAATCGACATTCATCCCGAGGAGTCATCCCACATGAAACGCCGCCTGTTTGCTGCTTCCACCGCCCTGGCCCTGGCCGCCCTGGGGGCGCTGTCGTCACCCGCAGCCGTGGCCCAAGAGCGCACCCTTCGCATCATGGTGGGATTCGCGCCTGGTGGCTCGGTCGACGTGGTGGCCCGCATGCTGGCCGACAAGCTGCGCGTCTCCCTGGGTCAGAACGTCATCATCGACAACAAGCCCGGCGCTGGTGGCCGGGTGGCCATGACCGAACTCAAGCGCGCTGCGCCAGACGGCCAAACCGTGGCGCTCTCGCCCAGCGGTGCGATGGTGATTCAGCCCTGGCTCTACGCCAACCTGGGCTATGACCCGGTGAAGGACTTCACCCCGATCGCGCGCGTGGTCACTTTCGACTTCGCAGTGACCGCCGGCCCCGGCGCGCCCCAGGGCGACCTGCGCTCCGTGCTGGCCTGGATGCGGGCCAACCCCGCCAAAGCCAACTACGCCACCTCCGGTGCTGGCACCGTGCCGCATTTCGCCGGGATGATGCTGGGACAGAACGCCGGCGTGGCGCTCACGCACATTGCCTACCGCGGCGGTGCGCCGGCCGCGCAGGACCTGATCGCCGGGCAGGTGCCGCTGATGGTGGACACTGCCTCGGAGACCATCGAGCACCACAAGGCCGGCAAGCTGCGCATCCTGGCCGTCACCGGCGAGCAGCGGTCACGCGCTCTGCCCGACGTGCCCACGCTCAAGGAGATGGGCATGAACATGGCGGCCGATGCCTTCTTCGGTCTCTACGGGCCGGCGGGCATGCCCGCCGAAGCCGTTGCCCGGATCGACCGTGCGGTGGCCGAGGCGCTGCGCGCCCCCGATATTCAAGAGCGCATCGAGGCCCTCGGTCTGGTGCCTGCGCACGGTGCGTCGGCAGACCTGGCGTCGACCCAGGTGGCGCACCTGCGCAAGTGGGAAGCGCCGATCAAGGCCTCGGGCTTCAAAGCGGACTAAGCGGCTTCCCGCCTTCGCGCTTTTCCGCCTTCATACGGGTTACTGGCCCCGTCCTGGCCTGCTGCGGGCCGGGACGCCGCGGGAATAACGCCTGCGTGTACGCCGGCCCGGCCGGCTTGCGCACTGCCCCTAGGGGCGATGGTGAATTTCGATCGTGGAGTGAACGATCTCCTCGTGCACCGCGAGCAGTTGGCGCAGCATCTCCGGGGTGAGCGAGCGGTCGCGCGTCACCACGGTCAGGGCGCAGGAATAGACCTGCTTGCCGACCCGCCACACATGCAAGTCTGTGATGTGGGCGGCGGCGCCCGCCTCCACCACCTCGCGGATTTCGTCAACC
>CANFQF010000163.1 GCA_947449025.1 Comamonadaceae bacterium | reverse complement strand
GGCGCACATCGTGCCGTCCCGGCCGGCCAAAAGGACGCAGGTCGTCCCCACGCAGGCCGTGGCGCCACAGCCGGAACGTGCGCCTGGCCTAGGGGTGCTCACGCCTGTTTGAGCGCGCCAGCGTGCATTCCGCAGGGGCAAAGTACGCGGGCGAGGCGGTGCAGTGAGGTGGGGCTCGTCGCGGGGGTGGAGACGCTCGGAGCCGGCGGTGCAGTGGTCGCCGAGGCGTGGCCACCAGCCCCATGGCGTGGCCACCACCCATCATCTGCCTGCGGCTGCGCATGCGGCCCTACCGATCGCGGATCGGGGACAGCGCCATGCAAGAGACGGCCCCCGGGGGGCGCCAAGATCCGCGCCGTTCCGACTGAGCGTGCCTCCCGCAGCACGATGCCCCCATGCAGACTCCGAGCTTCTCCGCGCCAGGCAGTGCCCGCCCCCAATCTCCCCAATCTCTGCTGACTCCCCAGGCTCCCCTCGCTGCCCGATCTCCCAGCGCACCCGCGGCGGTCACACTGCCCCCTGCCAGCGTCCGCCGCCCGGTGGGCACGCCCGTACCCGTCAGCGCGCTCACCCCGCAAGCCGTTCCTGTCCGTATCGGCGTAGCGTCCGCGTCGACGGCCGCGGGCGTGTCGCCCGCCCTCCAGCCCGAATCGCCGGGGTCGGCCTTTCTGGCTGACCGATCCCCAAAGAGAAAGCAGGCCCCCAGCGGCGCCCCGACTTACAGCAGCGTGCCGGGCGGATACAAGCTCCGCAGGGTCGATGCCGTCATCCCCGCGCGGGCCCGGGCCGTCGCGCCGCCTGGGCGATGGGCCTCCCCCGGCATGGGCACGCCTCGCGAAGGTGCGGCGCATGAAGGTGCGGCAAATGCAAGTGCGGCGCATGCCACGCTCGCCACCAGCCCCAGTTCGCCCCCGCCGCCTCCCCCTCCATTCGAAGACGAGCTCCAGCCCGGCTCGCCCCCGCCGCCACGGATGCCTCACTCTCTTGAGGCAAGGGTGCTGACCCCCTCGCCACGGGTCGCGCTGCGGCCCCCCGCCCATGAGGCCGCAGCGCGGCCCCACTCGAATCAGGTCGGGGCGCAGTCCCCCTCGGCTCAAACCGCAGCGCGGCCCCCTTCGTCCGCAGGGCCGACCTCGGCCCCCGCGCCCAGCGGGTCGGTCCTGACGCCCGAACCTGAAGCGCCGACGCAGCTACGCAGGGACAGGACCGCCGCGGCATTGGCTTTTGCGCTGCAGTCGCCGCTCCCCTCACCGCCGCCGCCGCCCCCGTGGACACCCGCCCGTGCCACGCCGGGCACGGAGTTGCGGGCCAGCTCGCCGGTTCCCCCGCCGCCCCCGTTTTGCTCACCACCGCCTCCGCTGCGCTTGCCGGCCTCACCCGTGCCCCAGGCCTCCCTGAACCTGCCGATGCCGGCCGGCGCAGACGGGCGTACCGCTGCCGGCCTGCTGGCCAGTTCATTCGATCGTCCCGAGGACCTGGCCCGCATTTTGGAGATGCAGCGCCGGGCGACAGAGGTTGCCTCCTGGGGCCAAGCAGGCCGTGACCCGCGCCAGGCGCTTGAGGCCTTGGAGTCCCTCTACCGGGTTTACCGCGAGGCCACGCCACCTCAGGCCTGGACCGATGGTGACCGCGCGCTTGGGGCACTCAACGATCTTCAGCTGCGCGGCGTGAGCGCCGGCACCCTCGAGCGGGCAGTGGCTCGGGGACCGCGCGCAGATAGGGTCCGCGCGGTCCCAGCCGCCTTAGTGAGCTACGGCTGCACCTTTTTGCTGGCCGCCTTGGCGGCGCATTTCATGGACAGGCTGTCGCCCTTCGCGACCGACGGACAGGGCGAGGGCGCTGCCTCGGACGCCACGCTGCCCCATTGGCTCGCCGCCGCGCTGGTCCATCTTGCGGGAGACCTGCTGATCGGTTTTGGCGGTGAGTGGTCGTCGGCGGTCTTGCGCGAGGCCGGCCTGGCCCGTGGCTACAACAGTCCCCTGAGTTCTGCTTTGTCCGAGCAGGGCACCTACGTTCCGCTTGCCGAGACGGCGGCCGGCCGCTGGCTGCAGGCAGCGGCCGCATTGCCCTTTGGGGTTGCCTACATTGCGCACCGGCAATTTGGCGAGACGCTGGGGCCCCCGTTGGCCCGACTGGGGTGGGGCGCTGCTGCGGCCGCCTCAGGCCTCTGGCGTGAGGGCATGGCCCAGGTGCTGGCGACTCACAACGATGCAGCCTGGCTCGACGGATCGACCGAGGCGGCGGTCACCCGGATGCGCTATTCACTCGACCGACTGGGTTCCGATGGCTTGGCGCTCGGGCGGGGTCTGTCTGACTTTGGCCGCGGTCTCCAGGCGGCCAGCTGGCGGCCAGGGGTCGGCTGGGCGCCCAGGCGCGAGGCATTTTCGAGTGCCCTCTGGCGAACCACCGCGGCCGTCTTTGCGCGCGGAGTCTCCTTGGTGGCCCCGATGCTGGGGCGTGCGAACGACCCCCTGTGGGCGATCGGGGCCGATGCCTGGTTGGGCCTGAGTTGGGGCGCGCTGTCCCAGCTACCGGCTTGGGCTACGTCGGGACGGGCGCAGGCCACATCGCCCCGTGTCACCACCGGCAATGGTCTGGAAATTTCTGCGCGCAAGGTCGACCAATAACCGACCACCAAGCCTCGTTGACCGAGGCCTTGTGGATCAGGCCTCTCGGGGTACACGTCGAAGATGAGGCCTGAAGCAGCACGCCTGAAGCGTCACCTTTCGAGGCGTCACGCCGCGCGATCGAAGGGGGCCACACGCTCCGATTCATCACGGGCCGCAGCCACGCCGGCCAGCACATCGCCCACCACGATGATCGCCGGGCTGGCCATTTGCTCGCGCGCCAATGTCTCGCACAAGGCGCCCAGGGTGGTGAGGGCCTGACGTTGCTGCGGCAGGCTGACCGATTGCACCACCGCGACTGGGGTGCTGGCCGGCAAGCCGTCCAGCAGCCCTTGCTGGATCTCGGCGGCACCCTTCACCCCCATGTAAATGACCAGGGTAAGCCGTGCCTGCGCCGCGGTCGCTGCCAGGGCCGACCAGTCGGGCCCGCAATCGCCGGGCTTGGCATGGCCGGTGACGAACACCACGCCATGCGCATGGTCCCGGTGCGTCAGCGGCACCCCGAGCGAGGTCACGGCCGCCAGGCCCGCGGTGATGCCGTTGACGACCGCCACCTGAATGCCCTGGGCCTGCAGCGCCTCCACCTCCTCGCCGCCGCGCCCGAAGATGAAGGGGTCGCCCCCCTTGAGGCGCACCACCCGCTCGCCCTCCTGGGCTGCGGCCACCATCAGCTTGCCGATGAAAGCCTGGGGTGTACTTCGGCAGCCGCCGCGCTTGCCGACATGCACCACCCGCGCGCTGGGCGAGGCCAACGCGACAACCTCTTCCGACACCAGGTCATCGACAAAGAGAATGGTCGCGGCTTCAATGGCGCGCACAGCCTTGAGCGTGAGCAATTCCGGGTCGCCCGGACCAGCGCCCACCAGGGTGACCTGCCCGGGCTGGCTGAAGTCGTCACCAGAAGGCGTTGGGATGTTTCTCATACGGAAGCGAGATGCAAGATGTGTTCCACCTGAACCTGCAGCGAGGCCGGCACCGGCAGCCGGCCGGCCAGCACATCCCGCGCGTACGCCGCGGTGCTGGCCGCGTCAATCGCTGCGGGAAGGCTGGGCAGTTCGGTCAAGGTGCCGCGCTGGCCTGTCTCCAGCGTGATCCGCTGGCCACGCACAAAACCCTCCATCGCCGGCAGGCGGCGCGGGTCGGCGACCACCTCGCCCTCGGTGCCACGCAGCAGCAGGGCGGTGGCGCCCACCAGGGCAAAAATCTGTCCCATGGAAACCGCGTACTCGGGATGGGTGTAACTGCCGACCCGGACCGCCGGGCCTTCGGAGATGTTCATCAGTTTGACCAGGCTATGGGCCGGGTTGCGCAGGCCTATGGCACGCCGCACCTCCAGCAGGCCTTGCAGACCCGGGCACAGCAGGCCAGTGGGCAAGAAGGCGACTTCCCCTGGCGCGACGGGCCCCACCGTCTGTGCGGCCGGCGTACCCAGGGCAGCCAGTACCTCGGCGGCAGTCACTGCGCGGTTCTCGGTCGGCGTGCCGTGTAGCGCCACGGGCAGGCCCTCGCGCGCCACCAGCAGGGCCAGCAGCGGGGTGAGAACCGGCAGGCGCCGCGCACCGTTGTAACTGGGCAGCACCACCAGCGGGCGCTGGCCTGCTGGCACCCGGTGCATGCGCTCGGCGGTGGCGTCCAGGAATCCAGCCATCTCGTCGGGCGTCTCGCCCTTGATCCGCATGGCAATGCAGAACGCGCCGGTTTCCAGGTCACTCACCTGTCCGTCGAGCAGCAGCCCAAAGCAGTCGGCGGCCTGCTCGCGGGTGAGCGGGCGTGCGCCGTCCTTGCCGCGACCGATTTCCTTGATGTAGTGGCTGATGCTGCCCATGGCTCCGATTGTGCGTCCTGCCTCATGACCGCAAGCCATAAGCTCAATCGATGCTCGCGAGGCGCTCGAGGCCCGCAAGGTCAGCAATTTCCGCAAGGCCGGCGCGCCTGTGGCCACCCGGGGCAGCCTATTGCCCGAAGCGGTTGCGGCCAGTCCTTGCGGCCAGTCCTTGCCGCTCACCGCAGCCCACTGCACCTGCGCCCCACCGTCGGCCCTCGTTAAATGAATTCATTCGTATATTGAGTGAGTTTCTTAGTATTCTTTTTGAGTGGCGAGGCCCTGGCACGCAACTTGATGGACATGGTCGTAGGCCCAGCAAGCGGTTAAAACGCTGTGTTGGAGCAAGAACCTGGCTCGGCGGGCCGAGGAGACGAAGTGGCAGCAACCCATCGCAACAACGATCAAAATGAACAGGGCAGCGGACCCGGCATCGGTGCCGGGGATGTCGCCTTCCTGATCCTTCTGGTGCTTGCGCTGGTGGCCGTGGTGCTTTCGGGGCGTTTTAGCTACCGCGAAGGCATGTTGCTCGAGACCGCCAAGGGCAACGCCCAGGAATTCATGAAGTGGGCCGACTCGGTTTCGGCCGCCGACAGCAAGGCCGAGCCCTTCACGCTGGCTCTGTGCGGGACCAAGCCCGCGGACTTGCTGGCTGAGTCAGCCGCCAAGGTGGTCCCCGAGGGGGCTGCGGGCCTGCCCGCCTTCGCCAAGGATCCGGCCGAGGGCGCAAGCGCGGCGGCGCTGGCGGCCTCTCCGGTTGCGACCGCGCACGCAGGTGCTCATGGCGCACCCCTGGAGGCACCTCCGGGTGCGGCTCATGGTGCGACCCAACATGCGCCCCAAATTGCGGCCCAAGCCGCACCTTCTGGCGGACCTCATGGCCCAAGCCACGAGGCCGTCGCTGCGAAAGATGCCGCCAAGGAGACCCCATCCGAGAACTCGGACCAGACCGCCAAGGACGCTGCACCGGATGCGCCAAAGGTGGCGACCACCTGGGCCACCTGTCGCGAGTCCCTCTTTACTGCAGGCGGGCCCCTGTCGCACCTGTCCAACCCGTTCGATGCCGTCATTCCGGTAGCGAGCAACAAATGTGAGCGGCGCAACCGGGCAACCCGCGGGGTGGTCTATATCCAGAAAGGTACCCAGCCACCGCCGGGCGTTCCCGGAGGCACCAGCTGGTCCCCGATCGAAGATGACGAGCCCATGGTGCGCGGCCTGATGCTGCGCGTGCAGGCTTGTGACGCGGGCGGCTACACGATCAACATTGGCGAGGTGAAGCTGTGAGCGACAAGCTTCAAGCCCCGATCCAGGCCCCCGTGCAAGTTCAAGAAGCTGGCGTACCGATTCAGCCCTCTGAGACCCTGCGCTGCCGGCTTTATCGGCTGCTGCTGGATCCGAACACACCAGACAACTACCACGCATCGATCGACCGCTTTGTCGCGACATTGATCATCGCCAACTTGTTTGCGCTGCTCTTCGAGCATGTGCCAGCGATTCATGAAGCCTATACGGGCTGGTTCCACTGGTTCGACGTGGTCTCGGTGATCATCTTCACCGCCGAATACCTGATGCGGCTGTACCTGGCGCCGGAGGATCCCGAATTTGCGGGCAGCCGCTTCAAGCGCCTGGCCTATATGCGCAGCCCGTTTGCCATCGTGGACCTGTTGTCCATCCTGCCCTTTTTCTTGTCCATGTTCATCCACGTGGACCTGCGCATGCTGCGGGCGCTGCGTCTCTTGCGTATCTTCAAGCTGCTGCGGGTGGTGGTGCCGGCTATTCACGAGTTCATTGCGATCAACCGCGGCCGGACCTTCCGTCAAAAGGTGCACGCCCTGGTCTGGCCCTCTGAACACGGCGGCAAGCTGCACGATTATTTCGACAGCTTCATCGTGGTCTGGGTGGTGATCTCGGTGATTGCGGTGATTCTGGAGTCAGTCGAGTCCATCCACTTCATCCTGAATCTGGAGTTCATCATCCTGGACTCGGTGGCAGTTGCCATTTTCACCACTGAATACCTGCTGCGCATTTTCTCGGTGGTCGAGGAGCCTGGCATGGAGGGCGCCTTCGCCGGGCGTTTCCGATTCGCCCGCTCAGGAAGCGCTCTGATCGACTTGCTGGCCATCCTGCCCTTCTTCCTCGAAGTGCTCCTGCATCACTTGATCGACCTGCGTTTCTTGCGGGTGTTCCGGATGATGCGGCTGCTCAAGCTCTCCCGCTACACCGGTGCCACCAAGACGCTGGTCATCGTGATGAAGCGCGAATGGCCGGTGCTCATGGCCTCGGCCTTCATCATGCTGCTGCTGGTGGTGCTCACCGCCAGCCTGGGCTACCTGTTCGAGCACGAGGCGCAGCCGGACAAGTTCGAAAATATTCCGCAGTCGATCTACTGGGCGGTCATCACCTTGGCCAGCGTGGGCTATGGCGACATCTCCCCCATCACGCCGGCCGGTCGCGCCATGACCATCGTGCTGGCCTTGCTGGGTATCGGCATCTTCGCCATTCCCGCAGCGCTCTTGTCCTCGGCCTTCAGCGACCAGCTGCGGATCGAGCGCGAGATCCTGCAAAACGAGCTGTTCGAAATGCTGGCCGACGGCACGATCTCCGACGAGGAGCAGGAAATCATCGATTCCGAGGCCAAGCGTTTGCACTTGGCCAAGGACGAGGTCGACCGACTGATTGAAAAAGCCCGGCGACAGCGAGAGGCGGCCAGCAATCATGCCCTGATGTCCTTGCCGCAGCTGCTTGAGCAGCCGGCCGCGGCGGTCGAGCGTTACCGCGAGCTTCTGAGCCAGATTCAGCAACTGTCCATGCTGGGCGACAACGGCCGCCTGAGCGCATTGATTGAAACCAGCGATCGTGTCACCGGCTTCGAGCGCGAGACCTGGCGCTGGATGAAGCGGCGCAGTGAAGTTGTCGGTAGCGAGCCGGCCCCGGCCGCGCCGCCATCTGCTCCCCCGTATGCCGGCTCTTCTGCCGGCCCTTCTGCCGGCCCCGCCCCCTGAGTGCGGCGGCTGAAAGCGGCGCCTAGTTGCGATGGCTGGCGAGGCAGAGGGCAGGGCCTACACTCGTCGCCATGATCGTTCTCGGCATCGAATCCTCCTGCGACGAGACCGGCGTCGCTCTGGTGCAGTCCGGTGCCGCGCCGGTGCCGCAATTGCTCGCGCACGCTCTGCACAGTCAAAT
>CANFQF010000162.1 GCA_947449025.1 Comamonadaceae bacterium | reverse complement strand
AGATCTTCGCGCACCGCCACCATGTGGTTGATCGGGACCAAGCCGTGCCGCTCGGCCCAGGCCTGGGCGGCCTGCTGCGGCTCGGGCAGCACCGACACCAGTCGAGGGTCGTCGGGCAGGTCGGTGCCGATGATGGCCGCGTCGAGTTCGCCACCAACCAGGCATTCGAAGGCGTTGCGCCCCGAGTTGTCGCGGCTCACCCCTGCCGGGTCGGGAAACTCGGCCAGGTGACCCTCTTCGGAGGTGACCCAATGCACGCCGTCCAGGTTGACGCCGTAGTCGTCGGAGATGATGCCGCGCACCCAGGTCACCGTCGTTTGCGCGTAGGCGCGGATGCCCACGCGCTTTCCCTGCAACTGGTCAGCCCGCAGAGGACGGTCAATGTGACTCACCAGGCAGTGGTGCTGGTGGCGCCCCGCCCCCACCACCGCCGGCAGCAGCACCAAAGGCTTGCCGTAGGCCCGCGCCTGGAGAAAGGTGACCAGTGCGAGTTCGGCGACGTCGAAGGACAGCTCGCGCACCACCCGTTTGAAGGCGCGGTTGGGCGTCTTGACCGGGTCGTAGTCCAGATCGAAAAGATCCTGGGGCAGGCGGCCCTCACGCAGTGCGCGTGTGTTGGGGTAGTCGCCCAAAAGGGTCTTGAGGCGAAGGCGATCAGCGGCCATGACTGGAAGCTCCCTCAGGCCCTGCCGGTGCCCAGCCCGGGGTACAGGCGGCGCGCGGTGCCAGAGAAGATCGACGCGCGGTCGGCGTCGGACAAGGTGCGGGTGGCGTCCACCGCCAGTTGCAGCTGGTGGGCCAGGCCACCTGACGAGGCCGGGAAGTTGGAGCCCCAGGCAATGCGGTGCGCGCCGAAGGCAGCGACCGCCGCTTCGCAGAAGGCCTGCGGCGTGCTCCGGCCCTGGGTCGACTCGAGCATGTTGTGCGTGGTGAGCTTGAAGTTCAGGTGGGGAAAGCGCGCCAGCGCCCACAGGCTCGCGGCCTGGGCGTAGGGCGCGCCGTCGTCCAGCACCGGGCGGGCAAAGTGGTCGACCAATACCGTGACCTCGGGGAAGTCGCGCAGCACCGCCTCGAGCTGGGGCAGGCCGTTGGCGCGAAGCTGCACGCAGACCGGAATGCGGTGGTCGCTGGCGTACTGCCAGGCGGGGCGGGCGCGCGGGTCGTCGAGCCGGGTGGCATGGTCGGCTGCGGTGTGGCCGGCGATGAAAAAGCGCATGCCGGCCAGGCCATCGGCCTGCCAACGGGCCGCCTGGGCGGGCGCGTCGGGCGCCAGCAGGTCGACCGAATACACGCCAACGAACGCGCCGGGGTGGGCGCGGGCGCAGTCACGCACATAGCTGCTGTCGTGCCCGTAGCAGGTCGAAGCCTGCACCAGCACCGCCTGGGCCACGCCAGCGGCCGCCATCGCGGCGAGCATGCCGACGTCGTCCACCGGCCGCTCGCGCGACCAGTCGGACTGCTTGCCGCCCATGGGCTGCAGCGGGTAGCGGGCGGTGTCGGGGGCGATGACGTGGCAGTGCGTATCCACCACCGGCCAAGGGAGGGCCATGTTCTGAGTCTCCTGAGTTGGGAAGGCGTCACCCGTGGCGGCGCCTGGTTGCTTTGCAAACAGCCGGCATTGTGCGCAAGGTCTTCAAAAAGAAAAAGAGAGTTTTTTCGGCTTTATCATTTGACTTCCTTATGAGCCTCCACGATTAATGCTTCAGCCCGATTGGTTCATCCGTGCCAACTTGAAGCCGCGCCACCTGCAGTTGTTGGTCGCGCTTGACCGGCATCGCCACATTGGCCGCGCCGCCGCCAGCCTGAATCTCTCACAGCCGGCGGTCTCGCTGTCCTTGGGCGAGCTGGAAAAAGGCCTGGGCCTGGCCCTGTTCGAGCGCCATGCGCGCGGCGTCACCCCCAATGCCTATGGCGAGTGCCTGGTGCGCCACGCGCAGCAGCTCTTGGCGGGGCTAGAGCAGGCGCGCGAGGAGCTACAGGCCTTACAAACCGGTGCCGCTGGCAAGATCCTGGTCGGCGCCTTGCCGGCGGTCACCACCGCGCTGCTGCCGCAGGCCCTGGCGGCCTACAAGCGTGAGTACCCCACCAGCCAGGTGATGGTGAGTGAGGGCGCCATGGACAAGCTGCTGCCGATGTTGCGCGCCGGCGAGCTGGACTTGTTGGTGGGGCGTCTCATGACCCGGGTGGCCGACGACGTGAGTGAAGACGTCCTCTATGACGGCCTCAACGTGGTGGTGGTGCGGGGCGATCACCCGTTGGCGCGCCGGCGCAAGCTGCGATGGCCTGATCTGCAGTATTGCGCCTGGGTCCTGCCCCCTGCCGGCTCCCTGGCGCGTGAGCCCCTGGAGGCTGCCCTGCGCCAGCAGGGCATGGCACTGCCGCGAGATGCGATCGAGACCCTCTCCAACAGCGTCATCGCCGGGTATTTGCAGCACACCCAGGCGGTCGGCCTGCTCTCGTGGTTGGTGGCTCGACCACTGACCCGCAGCGGCGTGTTGGCCATCTTGCCGCTGGATCTGCCCGATCCGCGCCGGCCGATCGGCGTCACCTGGCTCAAACAGCGGCCGCTGCCTCCGGCGGCGCAGCGCCTGGTCGCATTCTTGAAGCAGGAGATTCGCGCGCTGGGGTGAGGCGATCGCTGCGCGATACTAGGGGCCCGGAGGCACCTTGGACTCGATCCACTAAGCGATGCGATACCTGAGATTCATTGACAACGGACGTCCCTCACTCGGCCTGCTGCAAGGCGACACGATCGAGGTGCTGGACGGCGGGCTGTTTGATGCGCACCGTGCCACCGGCCGGCGCGTGCCCCTGGCCGGGGCGCAGCTGCTGCCGCCCGTGGTGCCCGGCACCTTTTATGCGGCCGGGGTGAACTACCACCGGCACCTGGAGGCCGTGTCGGCGAGGAAGGGCGTCCCTTTCCGCCTGCCGGACATGAACCACATCGGCTACCGCGCCAACAGCGCGTTGGTGGGGCACGATGCGCCCATCGTCATCCCGCGCGATTCTTGTGGCCGCCTGCAGTTCGAAGGGGAGCTTGTGGTGGTGATCGGCAAGGGCGGGCGGCATATTGCTGCGAGCGATGCGCTGTCGCATGTCTTCGGCTACACGATTGGCAACGATGTGAGCGAGCGGCAGTGGCAAAACGCCGACCGCACCCTGTGGCGAGCCAAGAACGCCGACACCTTCAAGCCCATGGGCCCGTGGATCGAGACCGACGTCGACCTGGACGCCATGCACACCACCGTCCGCCTCAATGGCCAAGAGGTGAGCCGCTTCAAGACCCGCGAGATGGTGTTCGGTATTGAGGACACGATCGCCGAGATCAGCCGCTACATCACCTTGTCGCCAGGCGACATGATCTGGATGGGGACGGACGAGCCCACGCTGGACATGGTGGCCACGGACCAGGTCGAGGTCGAGATCGACGGCATCGGCGTACTCACGAACCGGCTGGTGGCCGAATGAACCGGGCTGCGTTGCCATGCGCCTTGAACGGCGTCGTCCCACGCAAGACCGGTACGCCGCAGTCCTAGTCAGTGGCACTCCCCCTCATTTCCAGACGAACAACCAGAGGAAGGCAATCACGATGAAACAGCTTGAATCAACCGGAACAACGCGTCGGCGCCTGCTCATGGGCGGTCTGGCCTCGATGTCTCTCGCAAGCGGCCTGGGTGAGGCCTATGCGCAGGCTTTCCCCGCCAAGTCGATCTCCTTGGTGGTGGCTTATGCACCCGGTGGCTCGACGGATGTCGTGTCGCGGTTGCTGGCACAGGAGCTGTCGCCCGCACTGAAACAGTCTGTCGTGGTGGAGAACAAGGCGGGCGGCGGCACTGTCATCGGCACCCAGTTCGTGCAGAAGGCGCCCGCCGACGGCCACACGCTGTTGTTTGGAACCAATGCCTTCGTGATCACCTCGCAATTGACCAAGCCCGCGCCCTGGGACCCGCTGCGCGATTTCGAGCCGGTGACGCTCGTCACCCAGCAGGCGCTGGGCGTGCTGGTGCGCTCGGGCATGAACGTCAACACCATCCCCGAGCTGATCGCCTACGCCAAGGCGAACCCCGGTAAGGTGAACTTTGCTTCCTCGGGCAGTGGCTCGGCGCAGCACCTGGCCGGTGAGGCTTTCCGTACTGCGGCCGGCATCGAGATGCTCCACATTCCCTACAAGGGCGCGGGCCCCGCGCTGCAAGACCTGGTGGGCGGCCAGGTGGACGTGATGTTTACCTCCCTGGTCGGCATCGCGCCCTACCTGGCGACCAAGAAGGCGGTCGTCATTGCCACCACCGGCAGCAAGCGAAACCCCGCCACCCCCGAAATTCCGACGGTGGCCGAAAGTGGCGTGCCCGGGCTGGCTGGCTTCGAGGCGATCTCCTGGCAAGCGGTGTTCGCGCCGGCCAAGACGCCGCGTGCGGTGATCGACCGGCTCCACGCCGAGATGGTGAAGATCGGCAAGGCGGGTGGCCTCACCAAGCAACTGGCCGAGCAGGGCATGGAGTTGCGCATGGGGTCGGCCGACGAACTGCGCAAGGTGGTTGCCCATGAAAGGGACAACTTCATTCAGGTCGCGAAGACGGTGAAGTTCGAATAGATCACTGTGTGTGGTGGCCCAGAGGTCACCGAGAGGTCCCTGAGCGCTCCCTGAGTGGTCTTTGAGCGGGTCCCTAGGTGCTCCCTGAGCCCGCGCGAGCGATGCCCTTCGATCTGAACCTGCCATGCATTACCTGAACATCGACGATTACCGCCAGCGCGCAAAGAAGAAGCTCCCCCGGGGGCTGTTCGAATTCGTTCATCGGGGCACGGAAGACGAACTCGCGCTGCGCAATAACCGCGCCGCATTCGAGCGCCTCCAACTCGTGCCCCGCACGCTCGTCGATGTGTCGGGCCGCGAAGCGGGCGTCGAGATCTTCGGAAAGCGCTGGTCCTTTCCTCTTGCCGTCGCGCCCACCGGGGCCGCTGGCCTCATGTGGTACCAGGGCGAGGTGGCGCTTGCGAAGGCGGCGGCGGCCGCGGGCATTCCCTTCACCGTCGCCACCGGCTCGCTCACCTCGATGGAGCGGGTGGCCGAGGAGGCTGGCGGCAACCTGTGGTTCCAGCTCTATATCTGGCCGGACAAGCGCGCCTCCTATGCGCTGGTCGAGCGCGCCGAGCGCGCGGGCTATGAGGCGCTGGTGGTCACGATGGATACGGCCGTGACCTCTAACCGCGAGTACAACGTCCGAAACGGCTTCACCATCCCGTTCAGGTTTTCGTGGAAGAACATTCTGGACGTGGTGCGCCACCCTGGCTGGATGCTCACGGTGCTGGCGCGCTACATGCTCACCACCGGCATGCCGCAGTACGAGAACTATCCGGCCGAAATGCGCTCAAGCATCACCGCGCAGCCCATGGGCAAAGCCATGAAGAAGACGGATTCGCTCACCTGGGACGACCTCAAGCAACTGCGGGAGATCTGGCCGCGGACGCTCATCGTCAAAGGCATCCTCGACCCACAAGATGCACTCGCCGCGATGGAAGCCGGTGCCGACGGGATCATCGTGTCCAACCACGGCGGCCGGATGTTGGACTGCTCGATCGCGCCGCTGCACGCGCTGCCGGCCATCGTGCAGGCGGTCAAAGGTCGGGTGCCCGTCTTGCTCGATGGGCATATCCGGCGGGGCAGCGACATCGTGAAGGCGCTGGCACTCGGCGCCACCGCGGTCCTCGCCGGCCGGCCGACGCTTTATGGTGTCGCGGTGGCAGGCGAGCAGGGCGCGCGCCACGTGCTCAAACTGCTGCACGAAGAACTGCTGCGGGTCATGGGTCTGGTCGGGCGGCCCAAGCTGTCCGCGATCGACGCCTCGTGCCTCTTCTCGGTTGACGGACATTCAGGGCCCTCGCCCAGGGGAAATCTGTAAACAGGACCGACCGCTGCTTGCCGCTTTCCTGCTGGCGCCCCCAGGCCCGGGGCGGCACTTAGAATCAGGCTCGGTGGGGGCGTTAGCTCAGTTGGTTAGAGCAGGGGACTCATAATCCCTTGGTCGCTGGTTCGAGCCCAGCACGCCCTACCAATCACTCTGGGACAGACTTTTCTCTGTCCCTCTTCCATCTGCCGTCTTCCCCCTGTATTTGCGCGGGTTCCGGCATTGTTCTTAACCCCTCCAGCCACCGACGGCCCCTGACTTCGCGGTCATTCGGGCCGTTTTTTCTCTCGGTTCTCTGTTTTCTCTTGGACGCTTCCGAGACCATGGCCTAGGATTTATGCGGCTTAGCGCGGGGTGGTTGGATATAAATATTGGGTGCCAATCAAGACTTGAACCGAGCGCGTGGTGAGCTGACGCTCGTTCTGCGGGGTGAGAAAGACGTGGCTCAGGTCGCTCCAGGCGGCTGCTCGTACAGGTGGGGCGCCGCCAGGCTGGCGAGGCAATTGCCGGCCTTTAGGTGGCCTTGTGTGGCCCTGGGACTAGCGGGTCAGGCCCTTGGGGCTGCGGTGGCCTGCAGCGCTTCAGCTGGCCAGGGTTGCAGAAAGTCCCGTCGATCTCCCGGGCCTGCCTGCAGCCAATCGGCATACCGTTCGGGCGGCAGGATGACGATCATTCGCTTTTCGTCGGTGGGTTTGTGGAGCTGATTCATCAGCGGGTGTGTATCCGCGTTGATGGTGAGCATCGTGAAGCTGTGCAGCACCCCGCCCTTGTCATCGCGCCACGCGGACCATAGGCCCGCAACCCCCATGGGCTCGCCGCTAGTCAAAGTGACGCGGGTAGGCACCGCTTTCCCGGAGCGCCAATCCGGTTCGAAGAAGGCGTCGATAGGAACGATGCAGTTCTGGGCACGCCGCCAGGCGTCACGGAAGCTGGGCTTTTCGGCCACGGTCTCGCTGCGGGCGTTGTAGGTGCGCCTGGTGATCTTGGTGTCCTTGGACCAGGAGGGGATGAGGCCAAAGCTGCCTAGGAGCCCCTCGCGGGCAGGTACGGCATCGTCACCGACATCGGCATGGGGGTGCCGGCGGATGGATGTGCTCAGGTAGCCCGGCCAGACATCGTGGCGAGCCAGTTCACTGGGTAGATCAACTCCAAAGCGCTGCCGGAGCTTCAGCCTGTCGTGAGTGGATTCGTAATGCGCGCACACAGAGCCGAGTTTAGATCCCGCTCATTGGTGGGCAGGGGCGGCTAGGGTTTCGACCGGTTAAGGCTGGTTGGGGGCACTCCACGCGTAACTGCAATACGGCGGCTATTAGTCAAACGCCGCCGTGAGGCGCTAAGTCCGGATGCTGTCGTTCAATCGACCGATCCGTCAGAATGCCGTAGTCCCAAAACCGACAAGTGCCATGGACCGCATAACCAAATCGCTGCTGACTGAGTTCACAACCGAACAGAACCTTACTTCACTTCCTGAGGATAAGCAGTTCGAGCATTTCGCTGCGTTTCTCACGATCGGGCGATCACTCTCCGAAGCGTTCGATACTTCAGATGTGGTCATCGGATCCGGCTCGGACACAGGGATCGATGCCATTGCGATCATTGTGAATGGCGCGCTTGTTGACGACGAGGCGGCAGTTGATGAATTCGTGGAAAGAAACGGTTACCTCGACGTGTCTTTCATCTTTGTGCAAGCAGAGCGATCCTCATCGTTTGAGACAGCGAAGATCGGGCAGT
>CANFQF010000161.1 GCA_947449025.1 Comamonadaceae bacterium | reverse complement strand
TAACGAGGTAGCGGGGGCGCGTCAGCGAGCGCTCAAATGCTGTAGCTCTCGTACGTCGCCGGGTGGAACAACTCCTCCACCGCCACCTTGCGCGCCGACAGGCCCTGGGCATGGTGGTGGTGCAAGAAGGCCTCTAGCGTGGGCCGCGCGGCGTCCACGCCATAGGCCCAGAAGTCCTCGCCCATGGTGCTCCGGGCGGCCTTGAGCTGTTCTTCCACAAAGGGCAGCGTGACCTTGGTGGCCGAAGTGTCGGACAGCAGGTCGAGCCCGGCCTGCTTCGACTGGGTGAAGGCCTTTTGCAGTGCGACGGGCAGCCAGGGGTGCTGGTCCACCAGGGTCTTGCGCACGCCTACCAAGTGCATGATGGGGAAGATGCCGGTGCGCTTGTAGTAGTCCTTGGCCACCACGGTCGGGTCGTCGAACAGCCAGCCGATGTTCGGGTTGCGCGCCAGGATGTGGGCGCTGGGCGGGCGCGGTCCGATGAAGCCGTCGATGGCGCCTTCTTCCAGCAGCATCGAGATGGTCTTGCCTTCGGGAGCAGCCTCGACCTTGACGCCCGGAGGCAGTTGCAGCGCGATTTTTTCCGGGCGGTTGGGGGTGTCGATGCCACCGCGCACCCAGGTGACGTCCTCGGGGCGAACACCGTAGTCGTCTTGCAAAAGTGCGCGCGCCCAGACGTTGGCGCTCAGCTGGTACTCGGGCAGGCCGACCCGCTTGCCGGCCAGGTCACGCGGCTCGCGGATGCGGTCCTTACGGACGTAGATCGAGGTGTGGCGGAAGGCCCGCGAGAGAAACACCGGGATCGCGATGTAGGGGCAATCGCCTCGCGCGTGCTTGACCAGGTAGCTCGAGAAGGACAGTTCGACCACGTCAAAGTCCTGGCTGCGCATGGCCCGAAAAAACATCTCCTCGGGGCTGAGCAGCATGTACACCGGGTCGACCCCGTCGACCTGCACCCGGCCGTCGAAAAGTGCGCGGGTGCGGTCGTAGTCGCCCATGGCGATGGAAAGTTGCAGGCGGGCCATGGGCGTGTTCCTTGTGTCGGTTTCGGGTGGGTCAGTTTTTCTGCACAGACTGCACGAGCGGAATCCAGCGGTCGGTCTCGCTGCGCATGAAGCGGGTGAAGGTGGCGGCGTCCCAGTCCTGTGACTGGATGCCTTCCAAGGCCATCATCTTTTGCATGCCGTCGGACTTCTGGGCCTTGCGGATTTCAGCGTTGATTCGCTCGACCAAGGCGGGCGGCATGCCGGGTGGGCCGGACACGCCAAACCAGGTGGTGGCGACCAGGTCGGGATAGCCCAGTTCGGAGAAGGTGGGGACGTTGGGCATGTCCGCCATGCGCCGGGTCGAGGTGACCGCAAAGGCCTTGAGCTTGCCGGCATTGACGAAGGAGTTGGCGGCGGTGAAGGTGACGAAGGCGGCTGGAATTTGGTTGCCCAGGAGGTCATTGATGGCCGGGCCCGCGCCCTTGTAGCCCACGTGGGTGTGCTTGTACTTGGCCTGCTTGGCGAACACCTCGCCAATGAGTTGCGCATGCGTGCCTTGACCTGACGAGCCCCAGCTCAGACCGTCCTTGGCTTTTTGCGCATAGGCTACGAACTCCTGCAGGTTGTTGGCAGGAAAGCTCGGGTGCGCCACCAGGATCAGGGGCGGGCCGCCGAGCAGGGCGATGTGGCTGAAGTCGGCGATTGGGTCAAAGGCCTTGTTGTCGGCTAGCGCGATCACATGCGAGGCAATGCCCGAAATGACCAGGGTGTAGCCGTCAGGCGCGCTCTTGGAGACCTGCGCCGAGCCAATGGTGCCGCCGCCGCCGCCGCGGTTGTCGATGACGAAGCTTTGTTTCAGTGCGATTTGCAGCTGCTGCGCGATGCCGCGGCCCAGCGTGTCAGAGGAGCCGCCGGCGGCAAAGGGCACCACGATCTTCACCGGCTTTTGCGGCCAGTCGGTCGTGGCGGGCTGGGCCCAGGTGGCCAGCGAGAAGGTGCCGGCCATGGCAGCGGCGAGTAGTTTGCGCAGCATGGGTTGGTCTCCGTGGATTGTTGTGGAAAGTGCTGGGCTAATCTATCATCGTTCCGTTGAAGGGAAAATAGTTCCCTTAGACGGAACACAAGAAATCGACGCAGGACACCCGATGCTCAGAGCCGAACAAAACAAGCTGGTCACCGAAACCAATGCCGGCACCCCTATGGGCGAGGTGTTTCGCCGCTACTGGTTGCCGGCCCTGCTGTCCGAGGAGTTGCCCGCGCCCGATTGCGCGCCGGTGCGCCTCAAGCTCCTGGGCGAGCGTCTGGTGGCTATTCGCGACACACAGGGCCGCCTGGGGGTGATGGACGAGTTTTGTGCCCACCGGGGCGTCTCGCTCTGGTTTGGTCGCAATGAGGAAGGCGGCCTGCGCTGCCCCTATCACGGCTGGAAGTTCGACGTCACCGGCCAGTGCACCGAGGTGCCATCCGATGAAGAGGGTGGCAAGCTCTGCGAGCGCATCAAGCTCAAGTCTTACCCGATGGTCGAGCGCGGCGGCGTGATTTGGATCTACATGGGCAAGCCCGAGCACCAGCCACCTTTGCCCGAATGGGAGTTCGCCACGGTGCCTGCGAGCCACAGCTTTTCCTCCAAGCGTGTGCAAATTTGCAACTGGCTGCAGGCGCTCGAGGGCGGCATCGACTCCAGCCATGTGTCCTTCCTCCACAGCGGCGGCCTGAAAACCGACCCGCTGTTCAAGGGCGCCAAGGGCAACGACTACAACATGAAAGACCTGCGCCCCAAGTTCGAGGTGGTCGACGGCGACGCGGGCCTGTTCATCGGTGTGCGCCGCAAGGCCGAGCCCGGCCACCTGTACTGGCGCATCACGCCTTGGGTGATGCCTTGCTTCACCCTGGTGCCCCCGCGCGGCGACCATCCGATTCACGGCCATTTCTGGGTGCCGATCGACGACGAAAACTGCTGGGCCTGGAGCTTCGACTACCACCCCACCCGTCCTCTCAAGGACAGCGAGGTGCAGGCCATGCGTGATGGCGCAGGCATCCACTGCAAGTACGTGCCCGGCACTTACATCCCCTTGGCCAACCACACCAACGACTACCTGATGAACCGCGAGAAGCAGCGCTCGGGCGAGTGGTACAGCGGCGTGGAAGGCATTGCGATCCAGGACGCGTCCCTGCAGGAAAGCATGGGCCCGATCGCCGACCGCACCAAGGAGCACCTCACCGGCACCGACAAGGGTATCGTGCAGGCCCGCCGGCGGCTGATCGATGCCGCCCTGGCCCTGGCCGAACGCGGCGTGCCGCCACCCGGCACCCGGCCCGAGGAGCAGCGCGTGCGTTCGGCGGCCGTGGTGCTGCCTGAAGACCAGCCTTTCTACGACGCCGCCCGTGACGCCCTGCGCGCCGAGTCTGGCAAGCCGCACGCCAGCGTATGACGCACACCCTGGCCGCGGTCGCCGTCGCGCCGGGCAAGACCGAGCTGCAGCAACTTCCCCTCCCGCCGCTGGAGGCCTGGTCGGGCCTGCTGGCGGTGGCGGTCACCGGCGTCTGCGGCAGTGACTGGGGCTACTACCAGAACCTGCCCCAGTCGCGGGGCCCGGTGGTCCTGGGTCATGAGACCGTGGGCCATGTCAGCGCGCTGGGCGCCCAGGCCGCGCTGCGCTGGGGGGTCAAAGAGGGCGACCTCGTCGCCCTCGAGGAGTACCTGCCCTGTGGCCATTGCCACTTCTGCCGCTCCGGCGACTTTCGCTTGTGCAATGCCACCGACTGGCGCCTGGGCGGCCTGCGCTATGGCGCCACCGGCCTCTCGGTGGCTCCAGGCCTGTGGGGCGGCTTCGCCCGCCACCAATACCTGCATGCCAACACCGTCTTCCACCGCGTGCCGGCTGGTGTGTCACCGCGCCACGCCGCGCTCGCCCTGCCGCTGTCCAACGGCATCGAGTGGACCTATCTTCAAGGCGGCGCCGGGCCGGGCCAGACGGTGCTGATTCAGGGGCCGGGCCAGCAGGGCCTGGCCTGCGTGGTGGCCGCGCGTGAGGCAGGGGCCGAGCGCATCATCGTCACCGGTCTGTCCAACGAGACCGACCGGCAGCGCCTGGCAATGGCCCGCGCGCTCGGCGCACACCACACCATCGACATCGAGGCGCAGGACCTGCTGCCCGCTGTTGCCGACCTCACCGGCGGCATGATGGCCGACCTGGTGATCGACTGCGCCTCGGGCGGGCCGCAGTCGGTGGTGTCGGCGATCGAACTGGCGCGCAAACGGGGCCGTGTCATCCTGGGCGGGCAAAAGCGCCAGAAGGTGCCGGCCTTCGACAGCGACCGCATCATCGCCAACTTCCTCACCGTGCAGGGCATGCGCGGGCATTCCTATGAGTCGGTCGAACTGGCGCTGCAGCTGATCGCGGCCAACCGGCACAAGGTCCACGACATGAGCACCCACAGCTTCGGCCTCGACGGTGTGGACCTGGCCCTGCGTTCCCTCGCTGGTGACGGTGTAGAGGGCGCCATCCACATGACCATCGACCCCCATCGGTGAACCCGCACAAGATACCCACGCCCAGCGGCCAGCTGTCCTCCGTCGGCAGCGCGCTGCGCCTGCTCAAGGCCTTCACCGCCGAGGAGCCCGAACTGGGTATCACCGACCTGGCCAAGCGCCTGGGGGTGGCCAAGAGCACCGCGCACCGGCTGGCCAGCACCTTGGTGGCCGAGGGCTTTCTCGAGCAAAACGCGGCTGACGGTCGCTACCGCCTGGGCGTGCTGCTTTTTTCTATCGGCACTCTGGTGCGCCGGCGCATGAACGTGTCGGAGCAGGCGGTGCCCCATCTGCAGGCCCTGTGCGAGACCTCGGGCGAGACCGTCCACCTGGCGGTGCTGCACGACACCGAGGTCGTCTTCCTGCGCAATATCGAGAGCAAGCAGGCGATTCGTCCCCGCTCCTATCTGGGCGTGCGCAAGCCGGCCTTCTGCACCAGTGAGGGACGAGCCTTGCTGGCCTTCGGCCCGCCGCAGCAGGTGAGCGCGGTGATGCGCAGCGCCTTCGCCCCGCGCACGCCCAAGACCCTCACCGACAAGGCCATGATCACCCGGCTGCTGCAAAAGATCCGCACCCAGGGGTTCGCGGTGGACGACGAGGAAAGCGAAGTCGGCATGCGCGGCATCGCGGCGCCCATCTTCGACGCCAGGGGCTTGGCGGTCGCTTCGGTCGGGGTCGTCGGCCCGGTGCAGCGCTTCACCGCGCCTCGCCAGCGTGCCCTGGCGGCCATGGTGGCAGCCACAGCACAGGCCATCTCCATCCACCTGGGGCACCAGGCGCTGGAGGTCTGATGGCACCTACCCGCACCCCGGTCTGGCTCATCACCGGCTATCTGGGGGCGGGCAAGACCACCCTGCTGGCCCGCTGGTTGGACGAGCCTGCGCTGGCGCAGGCGGCGCTGGTGGTCAACGAAATTGGCGAGGTGGGCCTGGACGACCGGCTGCTGGCGCGCGCGGTGGACAGCGCCTCCCTGGTGGCCAATGCCTGCATCTGTTGCACCGGCCTGCCCGGGCTGGAGCAGGCGCTCGCCGACCTGTGGTGGGACCGGCTCCATCGCCGCCGCCCTGTCTTCGATTCCGTGCTGATCGAAACCACCGGTCTGGCCGATCCGGGCCCGGTGGTCCAGGCCCTGGCGGCCGATGATTTCCTGCGCGAGCGCTACCAGCTCGCCGGGGTGCTGGTGGCGGTCAGCGCCACCACCGCCTGGCCCGAGCTGGCCGCCCGCCCCGAGGCGCTGGCCCAGGTCCGCCGGGCCGACCTGCTGGTGATCACCAAGATCGACCGCGCCGACCCCGCGCCCCTGCGCCAGGCCCTGCAGACCGAGCGGCCAGACGCTGCGCTGGCCTGCTCGGCTCAGGGCTCATTCACGTGGGCCGAGGTGCAGGACCACTTCGCCCGAGTTCGATCTGCGACCGGCGCGCGCGCCACGCAGGGCGCGCACGATCACGCGCACGATCACGCGCACGATCACGCGCATGACCAAGCGGATGATCACGACGATGGCCGCCAAGGCCACGAGGGTCACCACGACCACAACAATGTTCATGCTGATCACCAGGGGTCGTCTGCCCACCCGCATCACCACGCCCATACCGCCCAGGCGCAGTTTCTGCCCTGTCCCTCGGGCTTGAGCCGCGAGAGCCTGGCCCGCTGGGCCGAGGAACAGCGACGCCCCGGCCTTCAGCGCCTGAAGGGGGTGCTGCAAAGCGCCGATGGCCACCTGTTCATGGCCCAGTGGGCCTTGGGCGATGAGGCGCTGGCAATGGTCGGCTTCGAGGGGCCTGTGCCCCGACTGGGTCTGACATGCATCGCCTGAGTGCGGCGCCTTGCGCCTGCCGGCATCTGCGCCAAACCCCATCCAAGGAGTGCCGAACACCATGGGCCTGAATGTTCCCGACGACCTCGCCCTCGAACTGGCGCTGGCCAACCGAATTCTTTATGACCAGCAAATCGTCGACGGCCTGGGCCATGTGAGCCTGCGTCACCCCGAGGATCCGTCCCTCTTCCTTTTGTCCTGCAGCCGTGCGCCGGCGTTGGTGAGGCCGCAAGACATCGTCTGCTACCGCACGGATGGCAGCGCCCTCGACACCGAGGCGCCGCGCCCCTACCTCGAGCGCTTCATCCATGCGGAGATCTACCGCGCCCGTCCCGACGTGCAGTCAGTCGTGCATTCGCACTCGCTGAGCGTGATCCCCTTTGCTTGTGTGCAGCAGCCGCTGCGTCCCATCTTTCACATGGCCGGTTTCCTCGGCGAGGGCTCGGCGCACTTCGAGATCCGTGACGCTGGCGGTGACACCGACATGTTGATCAGCAGCTCCTATCTCGGCGCGGCGCTGGCCCGGTCCCTCGGCGGCCGCAGCTGCGTGCTGATGCGAGGCCATGGTTCGACCGTGGTGGGCGCCAGCCTGCGCCAGGTGGTCTACCGCGCCATCTATGCAGAGACCAATGCCAAGTTGCAACTGAGTGCCCAGTCGCTTGGCGAGCCGGTTTACCTGAACCCGCGCGAGGCCCAGCTGGCCTCCGACGCGAACGATGGGCAGATTGACCGGTCCTGGAACCTTTGGTTGCAGCGGCTGGGGGCGTTGAACTTTCTGGACTGAAGCCGGGCGCTGCGCGGCCCTGTCACTCCCGGTGCCCGCTCGGTGCCGCGCTCTCGGGTTAACCCGCTTCGCCGCGCCGGCGCCGGCCGGTATGGTGGTTTGTGTCCAGTACCCACCCGCGAGAACCGATGAAATCCACACCCATCGCCCTGGCCCTTGCCGCCGCCGCCTTGCTGCAGGCCTGCGCAGGCATTGACGGCTACAGCACCCCTGCGGCCGCACGCGCCGCCAACCCCGACGCGGCCTGCCAAGCCCTGGCCGGAATGCGCATCGACAAGGCCGCCATCGGTCTGCCAACCTCTGGGGCGAGCGTGACCTCTGCGGTTCTGGTCAAGGCCACGGATGCAGGCAATGCGGCGGGCGAGTACTGCCGTGTGCTGGGCGAGATCAAGTCGGTCGATCCCAAGGCCCAGGGGATCGGCTTTCGCGTCAACCTGCCCTCCAACTGGAACGGCAAGGCCTTGCAGTTTGGCGGCGGCGGCTACGACGGCGTGCTGCCCGATACCGTGGGCCCGGCCCCT
>CANFQF010000160.1 GCA_947449025.1 Comamonadaceae bacterium | reverse complement strand
CTCGCGCGCAGCCTGCATCTGCGCGATGCGCTCGCGGATCTGGGGCAAGGCTGCGGCCGCGGCCTTCTCGCCCTCCGCGATCGCGTGGGCACGCTGCGTGAAGTCGGTGCCGGCAATGTCCAGAACCTGGGGCCGCACGATGACATCGGCCCGCGCCAGTTCGGCCTCGCTGACCCTCTGGCCCATGATCGCGATGGCCTGACTCACCGTACCGACCAGGCTCCCAGGCGTCTGGCCGCGCGCCTTGCTCGAAATGTCCACCGCGATCACCAGGTCTGCGCCCAGCTGGCGCGCCGCGTCGACCGGCACCGGGCTGACCACGCCGCCGTCGACAAAATGGTATTTGCCGATGGCCACCGGCTGGAACACGCCAGGCACGCTGCTGGAGGCGCGTACCGCCTGGCCGGTATTGCCCTGGGCAAAGACGGTTCGCTTTCCGTCCTCGAGCCGCGTCGCCACGGCGACAAAGGGTTTGGCCAAGCGCTCGAGTGTCTGGCGCCCCACCTGCTCGTTCACATAGTCCTCCAAGCGCTGCCCCAGCAGCAGGCCGCCGGAGGACAGTTGCAGGTCGCGAATGCGGGTTTCATCGAGCGCGACGGCCTTATCCTGCAACGCGCGCGCGCTCATGCCGCTGGCATACAGGGCGCCGACCACGCTGCCCGCACTGGTGCCTGCCACCACGACCGGCGCAAAGCCGTTGGCCTCGAGGACCTTGATGACGCCGATGTGCGCAAAGCCCTTGGCAGCGCCGCCCCCCAGAGCGATGCCGATCTTGATCGCAGGCATCGGCGCTGCGGCCGGCCCAGCCAGCGCAGACGGCACGTTCGAAGTCGAAGCCGCCGGCATGGCGGTCGGGGAAGGCGGCGGCGCGCTGGCGCAGCCGGCGATGGCCACGGCCCCTACCGCGGCCCCCAGGCGGCCGAGCAGGCGCATCACGCCCAACAGGGAGCGCAAGCGGTGCAGGGCAGAGATGACGAGGGGGACGTTTGGGCGCATGCCGGCAAAGTGGAGCAGCGAGTGAGAAGCGAAGGAAGTTTATCGGCTATGTGGCTCGGCGCAGCCCGACCATGCTGCGCTGCGCCGGGCTGCGCTGAGGAGAGAGCCGGCATGGCGCTCGCGCACGCTCAGCGCGCGCAACTACCCGTACAGCCGCGAACTCTTGGGCAGATGAGCCATGAGGAACTCCATCTGGTCGGCCAGGATGCGCCGATTGCGCAGGATGAAGTCTTCCCACAGGCTGGGCACATAAGGCGCGTACAGCAGGGGCATGCGCGCTTGCTCGGGTGTGCGGCTGCTCTTGCGGTGGTTGCAGGCGCGGCAAGCGGTGACCACGTTCATCCAGTGGTCGCGCCCGTTCTGGGCGAAGGGAATGATGTGCTCGCGGGTGAGCTCGGTCTCGTCGAAGTCGTTACCGCAGTAAGCGCAGAGGTTACGGTCGCGGGCGAAGAGCTTGCTATTGGTCAGGCCCGGCTTGATATCGAAGGGGTTGATGTTGGGCACGCCCTTGGTGCCGATGATGCTGCTCACCTCGATCTGCGACTGCAGACCCGTGGCTGCGTTGTGGCCACCGCGGAAAACGGCGATCGGCACGCCCGCGTCCCAGCGGACCTGATCGGCCGCGTAGTGCAGGACAGCCTGCTCCAGCGAGATCCAGGACTGGGGAAGGCCCTGGGCAGACAGCTTCAACACCTTCACAAGCAAACGCCTCCTTGCCGGTTGAGGGGCCAGGCGGGGTGCCGGAGCGCGTCCCCCGGGTACGGGGGGCAGGGGCCGACGCCCGATGCCGGGCCGCGGTTGGCTTTCGCCGTCACAATATAGCGCGTTTCGATGTCTTTCCAGTGGCAATGGCGACGCTTGTCGCCATGACTGCCAAGTAAGACCGGCTGGACATTTCCCCTCACCCCCAGATGCAGATTTTTCGCGGCTTCCACCATCCGGGCATCGCCCCCGCCTGCGCGCTGACGATTGGCAACTTCGACGGCGTGCACCGTGGCCACCAAGCCATGCTGGCCCTGCTCAATAGCGAGGCCAGACACCGCGGCGTGCCCAGCTGCGTCCTGACCTTCGAGCCGCACCCGCGCGACTACTTTGCCGGCGTGCAGCGCAAGCCTGAGCTGGCACCGGCGCGCATCGCCACCTTGCGCGACAAGCTCACCGAGCTGCGCGCCTGCGGCGTCGACCAGTGCGTGGTGCTGCCCTTCGACGAGCGCCTGTCCAGCCTGGCGCCCGAGGCCTTCATCCGCCAGGTGCTGCAGCAGGGCCTGGGCGCGCGCTACGTGCTGGTGGGGGACGACTTCCGCTTTGGCGCCCGGCGCGCCGGCGACTACGCCATGCTCGACGCCGCGGGCGCGGCCCAAGGCTTTGATGTCGCCCGCATGAACAGTTACCAGGTACGCGGCCTGCGGGTGTCGAGCTCGGCGGTGCGCGATGCCCTGGCGGGGGGCGACCTGTCCGCCACCGCCGCTTTGCTGGGCCGGCCCTACGGGATCAGCGGCCATGTGCTGCATGGTCGCAAGCTCGGGCGGGAGCTGGGCCGGGATGCCGAGTTCCCGGGCGGCTTTCGCACGCTCAACCTGCGCTTTTCCCACTGGAAGCCCGCGGCCAGCGGTATCTTCACCGTCCATGTGCATGGCCTCACGCCCGAGCCCTTGGAGGGCGTTGCCAACCTGGGCGTGCGGCCCTCGCTCGACCCCAACGACGTCAACGGTGGCAGAGTGCTGCTGGAAACCCATTGCCTGGACTGGCCAGCCCACCTGGGCGTCGAGGGGGGCTACGGTAAAATCATCCAAGTGGACCTGCTGCACAAACTGCACGACGAACTCAAGTACGAGAGCCTCGCCGCCCTCACCGCTGGCATTGCCCGCGACTGCGAGACAGCGCGGACTTTTTTTGCATCGACCCGCCGCCAAACCACACGCGACCGAATTTGAGGGTCGGTCTCCGTTCGCCGCCCCTCGACAGGCTCAGGGCGAACGCCCAGCCCCCTCGCAGTCGTCTGCGGCATAGCCCAGCAACTCTTCCCCCTGCCTTCACGGCTTGAGCTTGTCGAACAGCCACCTCAGCCCATTCACACACGCCATGTCCGACGAGAACAAGACCGCTGCTGCCGACTACCGGGCCACGCTCAACCTGCCCGACACACCCTTCCCGATGCGCGGCGACCTGCCCAAGCGCGAGCCGGGCTGGGTCAAGGAGTGGGAGGACCAAGGCCTGTACAAGCGCCTGCGTGAGGCCCGCTGCGGCCACGAAAAATTCATCCTGCATGACGGCCCGCCCTATGCCAACGGGCAAATCCACATGGGCCATGCGGTCAACAAGATCCTCAAGGACATGATCGTCAAGTCGCGCCAGCTCAAAGGCATGGACGCGGCCTACATCCCCGGCTGGGACTGCCACGGCCTGCCGATTGAAAACGCGATCGAGAAAAAGCACGGCCGCAAGCTGCCGCGCGACGAGATGCAGGCCAAGAGCCGGGCCTTTGCTACGGAGCAAATTGCCCAGCAAATGGTCGACTTCAAGCGCCTGGGTGTGCTGGCCGATTGGGACCATCCCTACCGCACCATGGACTATCGCAACGAGGCCGACGAGATTCGCGCCTTCAAGCGGGTGATGGAGCGCGGATTTGTCTACCGGGGCCTCAAGCCCGTGTACTGGTGCTTTGACTGCGGCTCCTCGCTGGCCGAGTTCGAGATTGAGTACGCCGACAAGAAGTCGCAGACCCTGGACGTGGCCTTCGAATCCGACGACCCGCAGGCCCTGGCCAGCGCCTTTGGCCTGGCCGCCTTGCCGGGGCAAACCAAGCAGGCCTTTGCCGTCATCTGGACCACCACCGCCTGGACGCTGGCGGCCAACCAGGCCCTCAACCTCGGCCCCGAGATCGACTACGCCCTGGTGGACACGCCCAAGGGCTTTCTGGTGCTGGCCGCCTCGCTGGTGGAGAAGTGCCTGGCCCGCTACAAAACCGAAGGCAGCGTGGTCGCTACTGCCCCAGGCAAGGCCCTGGGTGGCCTCCACTTTCGCCACCCGCTGTACGACGTACATGCCGGTTACCGGCGCCTCTCGCCGGTCTACCTGGCCGACTACGCCACAGACGCCGATGGCACCGGCCTCGTCCACTCTTCGCCCGCCTACGGCGTGGACGACTTCAACAGCTGCATGGCCCACGGCATGCACTACGACGACATCCTCAACCCGGTGCAGGGTCACGGCAGCTACGAGCCCGAGCTGCCCCTGTTTGGCGGCGAGAACATCTGGAAGGCCGTCCCGCGCATCCTCGAGGTGCTGGGTACCGCCAGCCGGCTGCTGGCCACCGAGACCATCACCCACAGCTACCCGCATTGCTGGCGCCACAAGTCGCCGGTGATCTATCGCGCTGCCGCCCAGTGGTTCATCCGCATGGACGCCGGCGAGGGCATCTTCACCACCGACAAGGCGCCCGCCACCTTGCGCCAGATGGCGCTCGAGGCCATTGAGCAGACGCGCTTCTACCCGGAGAATGGTCAGGCCCGCCTGCGCGACATGATCGCCAACCGGCCCGACTGGTGCATCTCACGCCAGCGCTCCTGGGGCGTGCCCCTGCCCTTCTTCCTGCACAAGGATTCGGGCGAGCCGCACCCCCAGACGCCCGAAATCCTCGACGTGGCCGCCGCCATGGTGGAAGCCGGCGGCATCGAGGCCTGGTCCAAGGCGTCGACCGAAGAAATTCTTGCCAAGGTGGGCTGCGCCGCCGACGCGCCGATGTACACCAAGAGCACCGACATCCTCGAGGTATGGTTCGACTCCGGCACCACCCACACCACCGTGCTCAAGGGCTCGCACGCCGGCGCCGGCCACGACAACGGCCCCGAGGCCGACCTGTACCTCGAAGGCCATGACCAGCACCGCGGCTGGTTCCACAGCTCGCTGCTCACCGCTTGCGCGATGTACGGGCGCGCGCCCTACCGCGGCATCTTGACGCACGGCTTCACCGTGGACAGCCAGGGCCGCAAGATGTCCAAGTCGCTGGGCAACGGAGTCGACCCGCAAAAGACCAGCGAGAAGCTCGGCGCCGAGATCATTCGCCTGTGGGTGGCCGCCTCCGACTACTCGGGCGACATCGCTGGCGACGACAAGATCCTGGCCCGCGTGGTCGACGCCTACCGCCGCATCCGCAACACGCTGCGCTTTTTGCTCGCCAATGTGAGCGACTTTGACCCGGCCAAGGACGCCGTGCCGCTGTCCGAGTTACTGGAGATCGACCGCTACGCCCTCGCGCGCGCCGCGCAGATGCAGGCCGAGGTGCTGGCGCACTTTGAGGACTACGAGTTCCACCCGGTGGTGGCCAAGCTGCAGGTGTACTGCTCGGAGGACCTGGGCGCTTTCTACCTGGACGTGCTCAAGGACCGCCTCTACACCACCGCACCGAAATCGCACGCGCGTCGCAGCGCGCAAACGGCCTTGTGGTCCATCACCCAGGCCATGCTGCGCTGGATGGCGCCCTTCATGTCCTTCACCGCCGAAGAGGCGTGGAAGGTGTTCGGCGGCAAAGATTCGATCTTCTTCGAGACCTATTCAACCCTGGGCGCGCCCGACCAGGCCCTGCTGACCAAGTGGAGCCGCCTGCGCGAGATCCGCGACCTCGCCAACAAGGAAGTGGAAGCCCTGCGCGAAAAAGGCACGGTGGGCTCCTCACTGCAGGCCGACCTGGTGCTCACAGCGCCGCTGGCCGACCACGCCCTGCTGGCAAGCCTGGGCCATGACCTGAAGTTCGTGTTCATGACCTCCTCCATCACCCTGCACGCCGGCGACGCGCTCCAGGTGCAGGCCGCGCCCAGCGGCGCCGCCAAGTGCGAGCGCTGCTGGCATTGGCGCGACGACGTGGGCGCCGACAGTGCCCATCCGACGATTTGCGGCCGCTGCGTGAGCAATCTGTTTGGCGCCGGTGAATCCCGGGCCTGCGCCTGACATGGCCCGCGGCCGAGCGGGTGGTGGTTTCGGGTTAGCGGGCATGCTGCCCTGGCTGGGCCTGGCGCTGCTCATCTTCCTGGCAGACCAGTACACCAAGACGCTGATCCTGGGCTACTACCAGCTCGGGGACAGCACCACGGTCACCTCCTTCTTCAACGTCGTACGGGTGCACAACGCGGGCGCCGCGTTTTCATTCCTGGCCAATGCCTCGGGCTGGCAGCGGTGGTTTTTCACTGCCATCGGGCTGGGGGCGGCAGTCTTCATTGTCTGGATGCTGCGCCAGCACGCGGGCCAGCGCCTCTTCGCCTTGGCCATGGCCTGCCTGCTCGGCGGGGCCGTGGGCAATGTGGTAGACCGGCTGATGCACGGCTATGTGGTCGACTTCATCCAGCTGCATTACAGCGGCTGGTACTTCCCCGCCTTCAACGTGGCCGATGCCGCCATTACCGCCGGCGCGGTCGGCATGATCCTCGACGAGCTGCTGCGGGTACGGCGCGGCCGCTGAGCCGAAGCCCGCGGCCGGGGGCCACGGGCACGGCCCCGGGCCCGACATCAGGGCAGCAAGACCGTGCAGCCCGTTGTCTGCCGTGCTTCCAGCGCGCGATGCGCGTCCTGCACCTGGTCCAGCCGGAAACGCTGGTCGATGCGGATCTTCACTTGGCCGCTGGCCACCACCGCAAACAGATCGTCGGCCATGGCCTGAGTCGACTCACGGGTGGTGATGTGGCTGAACAGGGTCTGGCGGGTCATGTAGAGCGATCCCTTGGTCCCCAGCATGCCGGGAGGGAAAGGCGGCACGGGTCCAGAGGCGTTACCGAAGCTGGCCATCAGGCCGAAGGGCTGCAGGCAATCGAGCGACTTGTCCCAGGTGTCCTTGCCCACCGAGTCGTAGACCACCTTGACGCCCTGGCCACCGGTGATCTCTTTGACCCGCGCGGAGAAGTCTTCGCTGCGGTAGTTGATGACATGGGCCGCACCGAGCGACTTGGCCAGGGCGCATTTGTCATCGCTGCCAGCGGTGCCAATGAGTTGCAGGCCCAGGACCTTGGCCCATTGGGCGGCGATGAGGCCGACGCCGCCAGCGATGGCGTGAAAGAGGACGAAGTCACCCTTTTGCAGGCCCTCGACCGGCAAGGTCTTCTTCAGCAGGTACTGCGCGGTGAGGCCCTTGAGCATCATGGCGGCGCCGGTTTCGAAGTCGATCGCGTCGGGCAGGCGGCAGACGCAGGTGGCGGGCATCACCCGCGCTTCGCTGTAGGAACCCGGCGGGTTGCTCGCATAGGCGGCGCGGTCGCCCACCTTTAGATGGGTCACGCCCTCGCCCACCGCCTCCACAATGCCGGCGCCCTCCATGCCCAGTTGCAGCGGCAGGGGCAGGTTGTACAGGCCGGTGCGCTGGTAGACGTCGATGTAGTTGAGGCCAATGGCCTTGTGGCGGATGCGGATCTGGCCGGGGCCGGGCTCGCCGACCTGCACGTCGACCAATTCCATCTGCTCGGGGCCGCCCACCTGGCGGATCTGGACTACCTTGCTCATGCTGCGAATCTCCTCAATGGTGTGTCGTTTGACCACGATGCTGCCACGGATTGGGGCGGCCTGCCCGGCCTCCCCTGCGAAGGGGCCTGCGGCACTCGGCTAAAGTCGGCGCCACATGTCCGCGACGCCTTCCCTGTCCTGGCGCACCGCCGCTCTGATGACCGTTCCCCCACTCCTGTGGGCGGCCAATGCGGT
>CANFQF010000159.1 GCA_947449025.1 Comamonadaceae bacterium | reverse complement strand
GGCCGGCGCGTTCGGCCGCGAGTTTGGCGGTGATTTGCTCGCCCAGGGCCTTTTTAGAAACCTTGCCAAACGTGGAGACCGGGAATTCGGCCAGCGTCTCCAGCCGCTCGGGCAGCTTGAACTTAGCGATTTCCTTGGTGAGGAGGAAGGCCACCAGTTCGCCCAGCTTCAGGTCGGTGCCAGGCCGCAAGATGACGTAGGCGCACATTTTCTCTCCCATGGCCGCATCAGGCATGGGCACGCAGGCCACGTTCTGCACCGCCGGGTGCATGAGGATCAGGTTTTCCACTTCCTCGGCGCTGATCTTTTCGCCCCCGCGGTTGATCAAATCCTTCTTGCGCCCCTCGACGATGTAGTTGCCCGAGGGGTGCTTGCGCATCAGGTCGCCCGAACGGTAGAAGCCATCGGGCGTGAACTGGCGGGCGTTGTACTCAGGCACGCCGTAGTAGCCGCGCAGGGTGTAGGGCCCGCGCACGGTGAACTCGCCCACCTCGCCGTCGGCGACCTCGCGGCCGTCGTCGTCGAGCAGCAGCACTTCGTCGTCCGGGGAGACTGGCCGGCCGCAGGTTTCGAGCTTGACCTCCTCAGGGTCACTGGCGCGCACGAACATCAGCGTGCCCTCTGACATGCCGAAGTTCTCTTGGACGAACACACCGGGTATGAGGGCGCGCGTCTTGCTGCGCACCTCCGGCTGCATGCGCTGGCCGCCGCTTTGGATCAACTTCAGGCTGGACAGGTCGAAGTCTTCCACCGACGGGTCATTGATCAGGCGAATGAGGAGTGCCGGCACCACTTTGAGGTGCGTGACTTTGTGCTTCTGGATCAGGGCGAACATCTCGGTGGGCCGGGTGTTGGCATGCACCACCACCTTGCCGCCCTTGAACATAAAGCCCTGGATACCGGGGCAGGCCAGCGGCAGGTTGTGCGCGATCGGCAGCACCAGAAGCAGGGTGGAGTCCTGCGTGAGCTCGGTCACCTCGGCGGCGACCTTGGAGTTGTAGGCGTAGTCGTTGTGCGTGCGCGGAATCAGCTTGGGAATGCCGGTGGTGCCTCCCGAAAGCTGGAAGATGCAGGGGTCGGTCGGCGCGAACTTCAGCTCCGCCAGGCGCGAGGCAGGAAGCTGGGCCGGCTTGTCGATCAGGGCGCGCAGCGAAACCTCGCCGGGACCCGCGTTGCCCAGCACCAGGCGGAAACGGAGGCTGGGGTTTTCCTGCTGCACGCGGGTGATGATGGGCGCAAAGGCGAAGTCGCCCGAGGTCTCGGGATAGACGCAGGTGGTGGCGCCCGACAGCTGCACAAACTGATTGATCTCGGCAAAGCGGTGCGTGACCAGCGCCGCGATCGGGATGGCACCGATTTTTTGCAGCGCGAAGTACAGGATCACGAACTCGTGGACATTGGGCAGCGTCGGCACGACCCGGTCCAGGGGTTTGAGGCCCAGCTCCAAGAGGTTCAGGGCCAGGTTGGTGGTGACCCTGTCCAGTTCGGCGTAGGTGAAGGTTTTGTCGCCGTCGACCAGGGCCACCCGGTCGGCAAAGCGTTGGAAGACGCCCTCGAACTCCTGCGCCAGAGTGCGGTCCTGCCAATAGCCCGCGGCGCGGTAGCGTGCGGCGAATTCGGGGGGAAAGGGAACGAAGCCTTCGAGCATGGTGTTTCTCCTGCAGTGGGTGAGATCAGGTGGAGCTGGTGAAGCCGCCGTCGATGACAACGACTTCGCCGGTGACAAAGCGCATGCCCTGGATCAGGTTCATCATGACTTCGGCCACGTCGTCGGCCGTCACGCAGCGCTTGAGGGGGGTGGCCTTGGCGCGTGCGCCCATGAGCTGGTCGTACTTGTCGCCCAGCATGCGCTCCATCCAGTCGCCTTCCATCCAGCCCGGGGCGACCGCGTTCACGCGGATGTCGGGGCCCAGGTTCCAGGCCAGCATCTTGGTCAGGCTGATCACCGCGGCCTTGCTGGCGGAATACGGCAGGGGCTGAGGGCCGGGGCGCATGCCCACAATGCTGGCGGTGTTGACGATGCAAGGCTCGGTGCCCTTTTTCAGAAGCGGCACCGCGGCGCGTGAGACCTGGAAGGTGCCGCGCACATTGACCGCAAAGGTGCGGTCCCACTCGTCCATCTGCAGGCTCTCCAGGTCCTTCACCTTCCAGTTGGCGGTGGTCCCGGCGTTGTTCACCAGGGTGTCCAGGTGGCCCCATGCGGCGTCGATGGTGGCCAGCATCTGGCGGACCGCCGCATCGTCGCTCACGTCGCATTGCAGCGTCATCGTTGCGGCCCCCAGAGCCTGGGCCTCCTGGGCAACTTCCTCGGCCGCTTTGGCGCTCGAGCCGTAGTTGATGGCGATGTCAAAGCCGGCGCGGGCCAGGGCCAGGACGGCGGAGCGGCCGATGCCGGTGGCGCCGCCGGTGACCAGAGCTTTTTTGCGATCAGTCATAGGGTGCTTTTCCTGAGGTTGGAATACGCTGCCCCCACCCTGCGCCGGGAAGCTGCAGGGAGAAGGCGTGCGGGAGCGGGTTTTACTGGGGCTGGATGCCGAGATCGGCGACCAGTTTCTTCATGGCGCGCTGCTGCGAGGCGAAGAACTCGCGGGCGGCGGCGGGCGTATCGGCGCGGGGGTAGACACCCATGTCATTGAGGCGCGCGCTCATGTCGGGCGACATGATGATGCGGTTCACGTCGGCATTGACCTTGTCGATCACTGCAGCCGGGGTGCCGGCTGGCAGGATGATCTGGAACCAGCCGATGGCCTCATAGCCCGGATAGCTTTCGGCCACGGTGGGAATGTCCAGGCCCGGCAGGCGCTGCGTCGAGGTCACGGCCAGGGCCTTGAGCTTGCCGGCCTTGATCTGGCCGATCAGGCCCGGAATGCCGTCGGTGGTCATCACCACGTCGCCAGACATCAGGCCGGTCAGGGCCGCGGGTGGTGCGGGGTAGGGCACGGTGGTCATGCCCATATTGCCGGCCTTGTTCAACATCTCGCCCGCAAGGTGGGGCAGTGAGTTGGGCTGGGGCGCAGCGAAGTTGGCCTTACCTGGGTTGGCCTTGGCATAGCGCGCCAAGTCCTGCAGGGTGTTGATGCCCGCAGCGGCGTTGGCCACCATGACCAGCGGGCTGATGCCGATGGTGGCGGCCGAGGTGAGCTCGGTGTCGGGGTTGAACTGCGGGTTCTTGTAGACGAGGGGCGTGATGGTGCCCATGGCGGCCGGCACAAAGCCGATGGTGTAGCCGTCGTTGGCCGAGCGCGCCAGCGCCGACATGCCGGGAATGCCGCCGGCGCCGGGACGGTTGTCCACCACGACACCCTGGCCCCAGGCCTGGCTCAGGCGGTCCGCCAACAGGCGGGCGATCACGTCGGGCGCGGCGCCGGCACCTGCCGGCACGATGAGCTTGACCGGCCGGGCCGGCCAGCTCTGGGCATGTGCGCCTACGGCGGTGAGCGCCAGGGATACAAATGTGGCTGCGCCGAGAGCGCGACGTGTCCAAGCGTGCAAGGTGTGCTTCATCGATGTCTCCAGTCTGGTCTTCCCCGCTTCTGGCGAGCAGGATGGTTTCCAGTCTAGGCGGGCGATAGGTTCTCAAACAGATGCCAGAATGTGCAGATTGATCACAATATGTGAACACCCATGAAGTTGAATCAACTGCGTGACCTGGTGGCCATCGTCGAGCGTGGCAGCCTGCGGGGGGCGGCCCGCCAACTGGGCGTGGCCCAGTCGGGTCTGACCCGTAGCATCCGCGACCTGGAGCGCGAATTAGGCAACCCCATGTTTGAGCGGGACGTTCGGGGCATGGTGCTCACGCCCATGGGGCGTCTGTTCTACCAACGCGCCAGTTCGGCGGTCAACGAATTGCGCCGGGCGCGCGAGGAGATGGAGCAGGCCCAGGGGGGTACGCAGGGCACGGTGGTGGCGGGCGTGTCCATCATGCCGCACCTGGGCATGCTGCCCGGCGCCCTGCGCCACTTCCGCCAGCGCTTTCCAGGCGTGGTGCTCAAGGTGATCGAGGGGCTTTACCCGGCCATCGAACCAGGCCTTCGCAACGGCACGATTGACTTCTATGTCGGTGCCGTCTCCCAGGCTGATCCGGCGCCAGGGCTCGTGTCGGAGGTTCTGCTCCAGAACACCCGCATCGTGGTGGGTCGCAAGGGCCACCCCCTGGCCAGCGCCACGTCGCTCAAGGAACTGAGCGGCGCCGAATGGGCCACTCCTTCGCTGGACGTGAACGCGGCGGAAGACCTGACCGCCGTCTTTGCCCGCTTCAAGTTGCCACCCCCCTCGATCAAGCTTCAAGCCCATTCGGCCATGTCGGTGCTGGTCGCCTTGGCGAGCACCGACCTGCTGGCCATGCTGCCCCGGCAATGGGCTGACTTTTCGATGGGCCAGAAGACGCTGGGCGTGATCGCGGTGCGGGAGCGGCTGGTCGCACCCGACATCGTCTTCGTGCGCCGAGCCGACCTGCCACTCACGCCCGCCGCCGAGCATTTGAGCGACCTGCTCCGGCGTTACGCCGACGCTTGAGCGTGGCCCCTGGCACGCCAGGGGCGCGCTCAGGTGCAGCCGCGGACGAAGTCCCCCAGCGCAGTGGCAAAGCCCTGGTCCTCGGTACCGATCGAAGCAGTCGGTGAGAAGTGGTTGTGCTCCGGGAGCACTAAGAACCGTGGCATGAAACCATGCTCGGTCACCAGCCGCGAAAACAGCGCACCGGCATGCACCTGCATATGCGGCATATCCCGCTCGGCCATGCCCACCAGCACCGGCAGCGGAGCGGCGTCGATGCGCGCGAGGATGCTGGCCTCGGACCAGTCGGCCCGCTCGGTGCCGAAGTAGGCGTCATTGCGCGGGTCGGGGGTGGGGATGCCCAGCGGGCCTCGGGCCAGGCGCTCCATCCGCGCGTCGTAGGGCCCCGACATCAAAAAGGCGCCGGCCACTTGCCAGCCCGGCGGCTGCAGCGCGCGGATGAAGCTGGCCGCGGCGACATGGGCGGCGCCTGCGGACTCGCCCGCCAGCACGATGGCCTTCGGGTTGCCGCCAAAGCGCTCGGCGTTCACCTGCAGCCACTGCCAGGCCGTACACACGTCCTCGCCGCCAGCGGGCCACTGGGCTTCGGGCGCCAGTCGGTAATTGATCAAGGCGGTGACAAAGCCTTGCTTGGCACCCCACCAGCCCAGGTTGGCGCGGTCGGACTTGTCGCCGCGGATGAAGCCGCCGCCATGCAGGAACACCAGCAGGGGGCGTCCGGTGCCGGGCGCGTCGGGGTGGTAGATGTCGACCCGATGAAGTGCATGCGGGCCGTAGGCCTGGTCGGCGACGAGGGTGACACCGCTACGGTCTTGCGCCGCCTGGCGCGGGGTGTAGAAGGCCTTGACCTCGGGCATGGTGGCGGCGGCGCCCCAAGCGCGCAGCTGGGCGAGTGCTTCAGGCCCTGGGCCTTGGTGGGGGGTGTTGGTCATGGGGAGATGGTGCCAGACCGCGCGGGCAACCCCACCCCTTCAGGTCTGGCCGATGGCGTGAGTAGCCCCGGCGACCACGCTGTCCAGAACCGGCACGCCCACCTGGGGCTGCACCTCACGCGCCATGCCCGCCAGGCCGGCGCCGCCGAGAATCACGCAGTCGACCCCGGGCAGGGCGGCAGCCTGTTGGCAGGCCTGCGTGAGTAGCGCCCGTGCTTCCTCGGGTGCGGCTGCCAGCTGCGCGCCGGTCGGGGCCACGGTGATGACATCGACCAGATGGTTCGCATAGCCCAGTGTCAGCGCCAGGCGGCGCAGCATCGGGCCCCAGGCGGCGCCGCCGGTGACCACCGCAAAGCGGCCGATCGAGGCGGCCTGCGCAAAAGCGCCTTCGGCCAGGCCGGTGACCGGCACCGCGCTTGCCTCGCGCAGCGCGAACAGGCCCGGGTCGCCAAAGCAGCCAATGAGCACCGCGTCGGGCGCGGGCCCCAGGGCGACGGCGCGCGTCCAGGCGTCGACCGCGGCGTGACTTCCCAGCACATAGCTGGTCTCGTCCGAGATGTAGGGCGCGCCGAAAGCGGCGGTGACAGTGCGTACCTCCCACGCGTCGCCGACAGCGGCTTGCCCATGCTGCTGCAACAGCGCTGAAACGGTGGCCGTGGTGTTGGGGTTGATCACCAGCAGGTGACGCTTGGCCATTAGTGCTTTCTGGCTTCAGGGCTGTTGGGCTCTCAGGCGCGCAGCAGCTCGCCCAGGTCGGCCGGCGGTTCTTCGACCACGGCGAACACCAGTTGGTCCTCGATGCGCTGCAAATGGTCGACCATGCGGCGCATGGCTTCCTTTGCGTCGCCCAGGCGGATCGCGTCAATCAGCGCATGGTGCTCGCGGCAGCCACAGTCTGCTGCCTGGTCCCGCTCGGCGGCCTGGGTGGGGCTGTAAGCCATCACCACCAGGGACGTGCGCGAGACCAGCTCGCGCAGGACGCGGCCCAGGGTCTGGTGGCCGGCTCCCTCGGCAATGGCCAGGTGGAACTGACCCGACAAGCCGACGGTGCGCCGATGGTCGCCAGCCGCCCTGGCTGCCTCTTCTGAATCAGTCAGTGCGCGCAGGCGGGCCACAGCGGCCGCGGATGCGTTCTGGACGAACAGCTCGACCAGCCGCGGCTCGATCAGGCGCCGCGCCTCGAAAACTTCGCGGGCCTCCTGCTCGGTCGGTTGGGAGACGGTGGCCCCGCGGTTGGGGGTGAGGGTCACGACCTGTTCATTGGCCAGGCGAACCAGCACCGGCCGCACCCGCGTGCGGGAGACGCCAAATGTGCTGGCCAGGCGGTCTTCCACCAGCTTGGTGCCGGGAGGTAGCCGATGGTCCAGGATGGCCGAGACGATGCGCTCGTACATCTGGTCTTCCGACAGCGCCGCGACTTCGGCGTGACTGGTCATGCCGCCCTTCCGGAGGCGCGCCGGCCCAGCCAACCCGCCAAGGCCACTGCCAGACCCATGACCAGCAGGGAGACCACGGTGGTCACCGTGCCTAGCGCGTAGATCGAGGGGGTGGTGACGGTGCTGGTGAGGCCCTGCAGTTCAAGCGGCAAGGTATTGACGTCACCAATGGCCTGGGAGGTCCGAGCGATCTCGTCCCAGCTCAGGGTGAAGCCGAACATGCCGATGCCGACTACCGATGCGCCGATCAAGGGCAGCACGACGTGGCGAAAACTTTGCCAGGGGGTGGCGCCCAGGTCGCGGGCGGCTTCCTCGTAGGCAGGGTTGAAGCGGTTGAAGACCGCGAACATGATCAGCAGACCGAAGGGCAGGGTCCAGGTCAGGTGGGCGCCCAGAGCGGAGGTAAAGAGGCCCAGCGCAGTGCCGTATTCCTCCAGCGCCGCGGTCATCTCCAGCGCTTCGAGCGCCCATTTGATGCCGCCATCGAGCAGGCGAAACTGCAGCCCGATGCCCAGGGATACGATGATGGAGGGCATGATCAGGCTGGCAACCGTCAAATAAAACAGCGCACCGCCACCGGCCAGGCGTTTGCGAAATGCCAGCCCTGCCCCCAGGGAGAAGAGCACGGTCAGAACCATCACTGCGGTGCCCAGTGCGAGTGAACGCTTGAAGGCGGCGCCGATGTCCACGGTTCCCAGGCCCTGTGCCAGTCGTTCGAACCAGTGCAGCGAAACGCCTCGCATGGGAAAAGTGAGGCCGCCCTCGGGCCCCTGGAAGCTCAGTGCCACGATGCCCACCATGGG
>CANFQF010000158.1 GCA_947449025.1 Comamonadaceae bacterium | reverse complement strand
GGATGCGCCTGGCAATCGAGCAGGAACGTGCCTCCGCCCTCGGTCATGCCATAGAGTTCCAGCATGCCACCCGGCCAGCGGCGCACGATGTCGGCCTTCAGGTCCGCGCGAAAGGGCGCGCTGGTACTGAGCTTCATGACGAAGGCACTGAGGTCGTGGTCGTCGAAGCCGGGGTCGGCCATCAGACGCTGGTACTGCACCGGCACGAGCATGGTGTGGGTGGCGCGAAGGGAAGAGGCCAGCTCGAGATAGCCCGCCACGCTGAACTTGGGCACCATATGCACCCGCCCGCCCGCGGCCAGGCCAGGCAGCACCGCCACCAGGGTCGTATTGGAGTAAAGCGGCGTGGCAATCAGCGTCACGGAGTCCGTCGACATCTGGTAGCGCTCCGCGCGCCGGACATGCATCCAGCGCATGCGTTGCGGCTGGACGATGCCCTTGGGCTCGCCGGTGGTGCCGGACGAATAGATGATGTTGTAGGGGTCGTCGGGCGTGACCTTGGCCGGTGTCGGCACCCCCGGCTGATCACCCCAGGCTCGGCCCTCACTTCGGTACTGACCCTCGACGCTGATTTCGATCAGTGACAGGCCCAGGCCATGACGGCCGAAGTCCAAGTCGGCGTCGACAAAGAGCCAGCGCGCGCCGCAGTTGGCCAGCATGCTGGCCCACTGGGTAGGCGTGGCCAGCTGCGGCAGCGGCACCGCCACACCGCCGGCGACCACCACCGCCAGATACGCCATCACCTGCGCCGCGTTGCTGCGCCCCACCATCGCGACGGGCTCGTGAGGCCGAAGCCCCTGTGCCTGGAGGGCCGCTGCCATGCCCTGCACCCGATCGACGAGCGATCGCCAGGTGAGCGTTTGCTGATCGTCCGACAGCGCGATTGCATCGGGACGCAGGCGTGCCCAGGGCATCAGCCAATCGGGCACCCGGCAGAAATCGGCCGACCAATCGGGAAAGGCGGTCTCTGCGGGCGTGTGCGTAGGTGCGTGAGGGGACGGTTGCTTCATCATGTCGAGCCAATTCTAGGCAGCGCGCCTCTAGGAGCCCGGCCTCTACGGGCCTGGCCTGCGTGGACCCAGGCCCGTGCGGGCCCGGCCTGTTTCAGCCCGTCAGGCCCAAGCGCTTGACGACGCGTCGCTCATTGATGATCTCCTTCTCGACGGCCGCGACGAAGGCACGCGGGCTGTCGGTGACGTCCATCACGCCGGCATTGCGCGCCACATGTGTGCGCACGGCTTCGGTGGCGCAGGCCTCGGCCAGCGCCTGGTGCATCCGCTGCACGATGGCGTCCGGGGTATCTTTGTGCATCGACAGACCGCCCCAAGCCGAGTACTGGTAACCCGGAACGCCCGCCTCCGCCAGAGTCGGTACGTTAGGAAGCGCCGACAGCCGGCCCGCGGTGGTCACCGCCAGCGCCCTGAGCTTGCCGCCCTGGATGTTCGGGAGCAGCGCGCCCAGCACACTGATGGTGAAGTCGATTTGCTTGCCCAGAAGGGCGTTGGCCGACTCCACCGCACCCTTGAAGGGAATGTGCGTGGCGTTCAGGCCTGGCAAGGCCTCGGTCATGTACTCGACCGCCATGTGCGCGGGGGAGCCCTGGCCGGCGGTGCCGAAGGTCAGTACGCCGGGCCGCGCCTGAATCGCCTTGATCAGGTCCGCTGCCGTCTGGTAGGGCGACTCTGCGTTGACCGCCAGGACGAAGGGCGAATTGCTAATGCGAGTGACCAGGCGCACCTCACGCAGCATGTCGAATGGCGCGGGCAATGCCGCCAGGGTCACGTGGCCGGAGGACAGGTAGACCAGGGTGTGGTTGTCCGCGGGCTGGGCGGTCATCGCCCGCACGCCAATGAGGCCGGAGCCGCCCGGCCGGTTTTCGACCACGACGGAGGTACCCAGGATGCGTGTGACCTGCTCGCCAACCGAGCGCGAGGTCGTGTCGGGCGTCCCTCCTGCCGGGTAGGGCACGATCAGGCGAATGGCCTTGCTGGGCCAGTTGGCGGGTTGGGCCCTGGCGGGAAGCTGGGTGGCCAGACCGGCGGCCGCCAACCAACCGAGAGCACTGCGACGACGGATCGATTCTTTCATGGCTGGATCTCCTGGTTCAAGACGAATGACAAAGCCGCCCCTTTAGTCCAATTGGACCAGGGACTCGAGGCGGTTGACGATGCTTCCGGGCGCCTGAGGGCCCGGCTCAATCCGCACGCGACGGATTTGCCCTTGGTAGGTGTGGGGATCGCTGGGGATCAGCCCCGGAATTACCTTGCGCTTGCGGTCACGCCCCACATCCATCCCCTCCCCCCCGATGCGCAAGAAAGTGGGCGTGGTGTCGAGCTCGCCCACCTCGGCGCCACCGACCAAAACCTTGGCCCGCCCTTCGCGGTTACCGGTGGCCGTGTGCAGCAACTCCAGCGTCTGGGGGCCGGGCTGCAGGGCCACTTGGGCGGCATGCGTTTGTGTGGGCGAAGCGCGGTAGACCACCTGCAGCTGCCCCTCGGTGACCTGGGCCGACAGGCCGTTGAAGCTGTCGCCAATGGCGAACAGCACACCCGACTGGCCGGCTTGCCAATCGAACTCGCAGGAGAGCCGGTAGTCGCGGTCGCCCACCAGGGGAGAGACGAGCATTGGCGAATAGGTTTCCGTACCGGGCCAGAAGTCGCGCGGTGAATTGGCCAGGCGCTGCATCGGGTCGGGCACGGCCAGCACGCGCCGGTTGTCGCGGTTGTCCAGCGGGTAGACATTGAAGCGGGCTGCGTCCGCCTCGAAGGCCGCCACCAGCTCGGCGAGTTTGTCCGGCCGGGCGGCCGCGAGGTCCTTGCACTCGGTGGGGTCCTCGTCCAGGTTGAACAGCATCCAACGGTCCAAGTCGATAGGCTGTGCGGGCGGCTGCAGCGAGACCGCCTTCCAGGACCCCAGCCGATAGCCGCGATGCCCCTCGAGCTCGTAGTACTGGCGATCCCGCTGACTGGGATGATCGCCCTGCGTGAACGTGGCTGCAAAGCTCACGCCGTCGAGCCCGCGGGTCTTGTAGCCCTGGTGCTGCAGCGGGTAGTCCATCTTCAGCAAATCGAGCACCGTGGGCAGCAAGTCGGTGGCGTGCACCCATTGCTGGCGCAAGCTGCCGCCGTCGGCGATGCCGGCCGGCCAGTGCACGATGAAGGGCACCCGGATGCCGCCGTTCATCGGCGTGCGCTTGTAGAAGCGAAACGGCGTGTTGCTGGTCTGCGCCCAGGCCACCGGGTAGGCGGGGTAGGAGTTCATTCCGCCCAGCGTGCCGGCGTCGAGCATCTCGCGTGCGAGGGCCGGATTCTCCTTCTGGGTGACACGCTTTTCGAAAATGTTGGCCGATCCGCCCGGGCCACCGATCGAGGACGCGCCGTTGTCCGAGGTCAGAACGAACAGGGTGTTTTCCCAGACACCCAGACGCTTGAGCTCGGCGCTGATCTCGCCAATGCTCCGGTCAATGCCTTCGACCATGGCCGCATAAATCTGCATGTAACGCGCCATCAGGGGGCGCTGCTCGGGCGGCACCTCGTCCCAGGCCGGAATGCCGGGCGAGCGGTCACCCAGGCGCCAATCCTCAGGCACCAGGCCCGCGCGCTTTTGGCGCTCGAAGCGGGCCTCGCGGACCGCGTCCCAGCCGGCGTCATACACCCCGTCGTAGCGCGCAACCTCTTCGGGCCGGGCCTGCAAAGGCACATGGGGCGCGTTGTGCGCCAGGTAAAGAAAGAAGGGCCGCTCGGCGTCGTTCGTCACGTGCCCGCGCAGAAAGCGCATGGAGCGGGCGGTCCAGTCGTCCGTGCTGTAGTAGTCGGCCGGGTAGGTGTCCGCGTCGACGAACTCATTGCCGTTGATCAGGTGCCCGGGCGAGAAGAAGTTGGTTTCGGCGCCCAGAAATCCGTAGAAGCGGTCGAAGCCCTTTTGCAGCGGCCACGACGATTTGTCGGCGCCAGAGGTGGCCTGGTAGTCGGGCGTGTTGTGCCACTTGCCGACCCCATAGGTGCCATAGCCGGCCGACCGCAGCATCTCGGCCAGGGTGGGCGCGTCCGGGCTGATGGCGCCGGCCTGATAGCCGGGATAGCCCGGCAAGGCGTGGGTGAGCCAGCCGCAGCCGACCGAATGCGGGTTCTTGCCCGTCATCAGGGCCGCGCGCGCCGGTGTGCACATCGGCACGGTGGTGTATTGCGTGTAGCGCAAACCCGCGCCGGCCAGAGCGTCGATATGGGGCGTGCGGATTTCGCCACCGTAGCAGCCGAAATCCGAAAAGCCCAGGTCGTCGAGCAGAACGAACACGATGTTCGGTCCGCGCCGCCCTGGCGTGGGTGGCCACCAGGGCTGGCTGTCCTTGTGCGTGCGGCCTATCTTGGCCTGGTGGCCATGGGCCGGGTCACCGGACTTCAGCGGTCCTGTTTGACTCATGATCGTGATCCCAAAAGGAGGTCGGCGGCCTTCTCGCCGATGGCGATGGAGGCGGCGTTGGTGTTGGACGAGGGCATGGTGGGCATGATGGAGGAGTCCACCACACGAATCGCATCGAGCCCGTGCACCCGCAGCTGCGGGTCGACCACCGCCGCCTCGTCGACACCCATCTTGCAGGTTCCGATGGGGTGCCAGGAGGTTTGCCCACTCTCGCGGATGTAGTGCAGCAGTTCCTCGTCGGAGACAGCCCCGGGACCGGGCCGGGTTTCCTCGGTGATCAGCTCGGTCAGGGCCGGCTGCGCCGCGACCCGACGCGCAAGGCGGAAGGCCTGCAGGATGGTGCGCTTGTCTTCCTCGTGGGTGAGGTAGCGCGGGTCCATCACCGGGTCAGTCAGAGCGTCCGGCCCGGTAGCGTGCAAGGAGCCACGCGACTGCGGGCGCAGCTGGAACAGGCCGATCGAAAACCCGGGGAACGGGTCGAGGCCGGCCCCGCGGGTGCGGGAATACCGGCTGGCCGCGCTCAGGTGATGCATCTGGATCTTCACCGTGGGCTGGGCCTGGCTCTCGTCGGTACGCACCAGCGCATGCACGGTGGCCGAGGGCGTGGCCATCATGCCCTTGCGCGTCAGCAGATAGCCGGCCCCCATGAGGAAGGGCCGCCACCGGCTGGACATGATCTCGTTAAGCGAGACACTGCGCCGGGCCCGGAAGGTGATGCGTGTCTGCAGATGGTCCAGGAGGTTCTCGCCGACGCCTTTCAAAGCGTGCACGACCGGCACACCGATGGACGCCAGCAGCTCCGGCTGGCCGACCCCGGAGACCTCTAGCAATTGCGGCGACTTGATCGGACCGGCCGACAAGATCACCTCCGCACGGGCATGGGCCACGGCGTTGACGCCTTGGCGCTGATAGGCCACACCCACCGCACGCCGCCCCTCCCAGAGAATGCGCGTGGCCACGCACTCGGTGCGCAGGGTCAGCGTGGCGGGCAGGTCGCCCGCCAGGTAGCCGCGCGCGGTGCCGCAGCGCTCGCCACCCCGGGTATTGAGCTGCAGATAGGACACGCCCTCGTAGCGGTCGCTGTTGTAGTCGGGCGTCTGCGGGATGCCAGCCTGCTGGCAAGCCTCGACGAATGCGTCGCCCAGCACCTGCGGGTCGTGGCGCAGGCTGGTCACATGGATCGGACCGCCGCGCCCGCGCCACTGGGGGTCGCCCTCGCTGAAGTTCTCCATGCGCTTGAAATACGGCAGCAGGTCTTGGTAGCCCCAGCCCGGGTTGCCCAGGTCACGCCAGTGGTCGAACTCGGCCGGGTCACCCCGCACATAAATCATGCCGTTGACCGAGCTCGAGCCGCCCGGCAGGCGGCCGCGCGGCCAATAGATTTTCTGGCCGTGAAGGGCGGTCTGCTCCTGGGTGTTGAAGGGCCAGACGTAGTCGGGGTTGAGCAGGAGTCTGCCAATACCCAGCGGGGTGCGGACCCAAAAATCGTTTTGGCGCGGCGCGCCAGCCTCGAGCAGCAGCACCTGCTTGCCGGCGTCGGCCAGACGGCGCGCCACCGTGGCGCCCGACGAGCCGGCGCCGATCACTACATAGTCAAACGTTTCCGTAGAGGTCACACGGTTTCCCCGCGCAGCCAGTGCTGCAGGCGAAGCGCCTCCTGGCCCATGCGCTCGAACTGGCGGTCCGGCATTTCGTCCTGCACAAAGCCCGGCTTGGTGCGGGCAGGCACCGGGTCAACCCCGAGTTCGACGAAGACGGGGCCTTCCATCGCCAGCAACTCGGGCAGGCGCTGCTCCCACACCTGGGCGTCTTCAATGCGCTCGGCATGGACATAGCCCGCCACCCGGGCCGCGCCGGCAAAGTCAAAGCCCGCCGCGGGTGCGGTGAGGTTGCCCAGGCCGGTGAATTGGGTGCCGTTGTGAATGACCGCATGCAAAAACTTGCGTGGCTTGGCACGGGCCACGGTGACCAGCCCGCCCAACTCCAGCATCAGGCTGGCGTCGCCGTCGACCACCACCACAGACCGGTCGGGTTGCGCCAGCGCCAGGCCCAGGCCCAGGCAGGCGGCGCCGCCCATGAGCGGCACCGAGCTGATGCGGCTGCGCACCTTGTCGGCCTGGCCGTCGCCGGCGCTCACCGCTTTGACCAGCTTGCCGGCGGCAAAGCCAATCAGCAAACCCGCGGTACCGCCCAGGGTGGGGATGCCCTTGGCGTTGCCCTGGGGGCCTTCGATCATGTCGAAAGTGAACATGGCACCCATGGTGGCCACGAGCATGGAGTCGTCGGGCCGGGATTTGGCAACGGGGGCGCAGGCCTGCAACATATTCATCATGATCAGCTCCAGGACATTGGTGCGCCCACCAGGGCGACGGCGGCGGTGGACCGCTTCTGGGCCACCTCATAGGCTTGGTCGAGCAGGCCCAGGTCGGACGGGCGGTCGAGGCGGAAGTAGGGAATGTCCAGGGCGTCCAGCAGCGGCTCCATCACGCGGACCATGGTGCGCCGGGACTGCCGGGAGTCCTGTCCGAGGTTGGCGTACTCGCGGCCGAACTGGCCGACCAGGAACACCATCGGAATGTGCGCGTCCAGGCAGACCGCGCGCAGGGTGTTCACGCAGTTGTAGAGGCCCTGGTTCTGCATGGACACCAAGGGCTTCTTGCCGCCCAAGGTAAGCCCTGCCGCCAGCGTCACGCACTGGTTTTCGCTGCAGGCGTTGATCTGCTGGATGCCGTGGCCACCGGCCTCCATTTGGCTATGAAAGGCCATTTGCACCCAGTCGGGGACGGTGACCAGATGGTCGACACCGATCGCCTTGATGCGTTCGAGCATGGCGCTGCCCGGGATGGAGTATTCAGAGAGGTTCATAGGTGCTGCGGTTGTTCGGATACGATTCTTCTTCCGCGAGCCGGTCTTCACAGTCGGCTACCCGACACAAGGCATCAGGGTATTCGCCAACCCGCTTCCAGGCTGCCATGCGCTCCGCTTCCCCCGCCGATCCACGATCGCCGCACGATCAGGCGCTGGCGGCGCTGCGCTCCATCCCCTGGCTGGCCAGCGCGCAAGCTGCCACCCTGGATTTGATGGCCCGGTCGGCCCAACTGGAAAACCACACCGGCGGCACCCAGGTCGGCTGGCGCGGACGCATCGCCGCCCATTTCATGTTGGTGGTGAGGGGCACGTTGCTGGTGGGCTTTGACATGCCGGATGGCCGCCGCCATGTCATCAACCTGGTGGGGCCTGGTCAGTTCCAGTCACTCATTCCCCTCATCGACGAGCGGCCCCAGATCCACGACACCCATTGCAGGGAGGACGCAACGCTCCTGCGCATCCCGCGCGATGCGTTTGTCTCAGCACTCCAAGGCGACCCGGCCCTGTCCTGGGAGATCTTGCGCCTCTTGTGCGTCCGCTCCAGGCGGCTCTACGAATCGCTGGGGGAGAGCCACACCCTGGCCCTGGCGCCGCGGCTGGCGCG
>CANFQF010000157.1 GCA_947449025.1 Comamonadaceae bacterium | reverse complement strand
AGCGCGCACCGGCTTGCGCGGCGGCCTTGGCGTCTGCGGCGTTGCGCACCGTCCCCGCGCCCACCGCTGCCTCTGGCACCTCCTGCGCGATGGCGCGGATCGCCTCCAGCGCCACCGGGGTGCGCAGCGTTACTTCCAGCATGCGGATGCCACCGGCCACCAGCGCGCGCGCCAGGGGCACGGCCTGGGCGGCGTCTTGCACCACGATCACCGGAATGACCGGCGCGTCGCGCATCACGTCGAGCGCTGTCAAAGTGGCCGGCAAGGGACGGTAGGAGGTGGCTGGGTTCATGGTGAGGTGCGCTCTGAAACTGTGAGTGGGGGGAGCGGGGGCGAGGTGCTGGCGGGCGCGTCACTCACAACCAGGTGCAGGCGCCCTCTTCGGCGGTGAGGGCGTGACGGCGGAAACTGCCGAACAGATTGCGGCCCAGGCCCAGTTGGTTGGCTGCCTCCTGCGCGGGCGAAATGGTGGCGGGCGATCGGGCGGCCCACTCGGCCTCGGGCACGAGCGCCTGCAAGGTGCCGGCCACGCCGTCCACGCGCACCAGGTCCCCATCTTGCAGGCGGGCCAGCGGGCCACCGGCATGGGCCTCCGGGGAGACGTGAATCGCCGCAGGCACTTTGCCCGAGGCACCACTCATGCGCCCGTCGGTGACGAGCGCCACCCGATAGCCCTTGCCTTGCAGCACCGCCAGCGGCGGCGTGAGCTTGTGCAGTTCGGGCATGCCGTTGGCGCGCGGGCCCTGCCAGCGCACCACGCAGACCAGGCCGCCGGGGCGGCCGGCTGCTGCGTCGGCGTCGGCATTCGCGCCGGCCTGACAGGCGCGCTCGAGTTCGCCGCTGCCAAACGCGGCCAGCAGCGCCTCCTGGCTGTCAAATACCCGGGCCGGTGCCTCAATGACCTGGCTGTCATCGGGCACCGCCGACACCTTGATGACGGCGCGCCCCAGGTTGCCTACGAGGAGCTTGAGCCCGCCGCTGGGTGAGAAGGGGGCCGAGGACGGGCGCAGGACCGAAGCGTCGACGCTGGCGCCGATGTCTTGCCAATGCAAGGGGCTGGTGGCTTCGGCGCCCGGCGCGGGCGCTTGCGGAATGCGGGTGTAGGCGCGCAGGCCTTCGGCGTGCACCGTGGCGACGTCGGCATGCATCAGCCCGGCGTCCATCAACTGGCGGATCACGTAGCCCGGGCCGCCGGCGGCCTGGAACTGGTTCACGTCGGCCTCGCCGTTGGGGTAGACCCGGGCCAGGAGCGGCGCCACCGCGGACAGGCGGGCGAAGTCGTCCCAGTCGATCATCAGGCCGGCCGAACGCGCCACCGCCACCCAGTGAATCAGGTGGTTGGTCGAGCCGCCGGTGGCCAGCAGGGCCAGCATCGCATTGACGATGCAGCGCTCGTCCACCATACGCCCGATGGGCGTGAAGCGCGGGCCGCCATGCAGGTTGGCCAGCACCGTGCGCACCGCCTCGCGCGTGAGCTGTTCGCGCAGCAGGTCGCCTGGCGGGATGAAGGCAGCCCCAGGCACATGCAGGCCCATGGCCTCCATCAGCATCTGGTTGCTGTTGGCGGTGCCGTAGAAGGTGCAGGTGCCCTGGCCGTGATAGGCCTTCTGCTCGGCCTCGAGCAAAGCCGGACGCCCGACTTCACCGCGCGCGGCCTGCTCGCGCACCTTGGCTTTTTCGCTGTTGGACAGGCCCGAGGACATGGGCCCACCGGGCACGAAGACCACCGGCAAGTGGCCGAAGTGCAGCGCGCCGATCAACAGCCCCGGCACGATCTTGTCGCAGATGCCCAGCATGAGCGCCGCGTCGAACACATCGTGCGTCAGCCCGATGGCCGTGCCCTGGGCGATGACATCACGCGAGAACAGTGACAACTCCATGCCCGGCATGCCTTGGGTCACGCCATCACACATGGCAGGCACCCCACCGGCGACCTGGGCGGTGGCGCCCTGGCGACGGGCTTCGTCCTTGATGATGGCCGGGTAACCGGCGTAGGGCGCGTGGGCCGAGAGCATGTCGTTGTAGGCGCTCACGATGCCGATGTTGGGCGCGCGCTCGGCCACCACCTTGAGCTTGTCGTTCGACGGCAAGGCGGCGAAGGCGTGGGCCACGTTGGCACAGCCCAGGCGATCGGCGCCACGCGGGCGACCGGCCAACAGGTCAATCTGCTGCAGATAAGCCTCACGCGAGGCGCGGCTTCGCTGGCGAACGCGGTCGGTGACTTCAGCCACCACGGGATGGAGGGACATCGGCTTGCGGCCAGCCCCTGCGCGGGGCCGGCTTCTCGGAAAGGATCCGGGCATCGTACCCCCAGGAATCTCTCTGGGTCGGGCCGCAGTTACGAACGGGTTACGGACCCGTGACCGGCGCCGGGCCCGCCACCGGTGCCACAATCTTTGGCTATGAGCACCACCTCTTCTTCGATCGCCGACCTGCGCAAAAGCTACGAGCGCGCCGAGCTGAGCGAGGACGCCAGCCAGGCGGACCCGCTGCGCCAGTTCGACCAGTGGCTGACCGAGGCCATCGCCGCCGAGGTGCCCGAACCCAACGCGATGACCCTGGCCACTGTGGGCAGCGACCTCAGGCCAAGCACCCGCGTCGTACTCGTCAAGGGCTACGACGCGCGCGGCATCGTCTGGTACACCAATTACGACAGCCGCAAGGGCCGCCAACTGGCCGGCAACCCCTTTGCCGCCCTCCAGTTCCACTGGGTCGAGCTCGAGCGCGTGGTGCGCATCGAGGGCCGGGTGGAAAAAATCAGCGACGAAGACAGCGACACCTACTTCCACAGCCGCCCGCTCGATTCACGCATCGGCGCCTGGGCCAGCCCGCAAAGTCAAGTGATCTCGGGCCGCTCGGTGCTGGTGGCCAACGCCGCCAAGTACGGCGCGCAATTCCTGCTGCAACCGCCGCGCCCGCCACACTGGGGTGGCTACCGCCTGGCGCCCGAGCGCTGGGAGTTCTGGCAAGGCCGCAGGAGCCGGCTGCACGACCGGCTGCAGTACGCGCGCGAAACAGGTGCCACTGAGGGGTGGCGGCGCGACCGACTGGCGCCTTGAATTTCTGCCATTGCAGCCAACCCTCCCAGGGGCGATCACACGGCTGAGGCAATCGTTGACGGTCTGAACCGAGCCACCTAGAATCCGCTTCAACACGGCCCCTCTCGGTGACCCTGCCTCGGCAGGGAAGCCGCTGAGGGGTTTTTTATTGGGCACTTTCACCAATCGCTTTCCCAGCCAGCGGAAGCGCCCAAGCCCGACAGGTTGATACCCAGGTGAGACAAGTCCGGGAAACCCAGCAAATGTGACTTTATCCGCGCGGACCATCCAGAACGGGGATTGATGACAGCCAGCAGGTGCCGTGCGATCTTCAGCAACACGAAACACCGTGCGCGCGCATGCGGGTCGGATTCGAGCGGCGTCACCCACGGCACCTCTGCGGCCGGTGGCAACCGGGGCTGATCAACGATGTTGCGGTTCCATAAACGACCGTGGTGGGCGCAGACATTACGCAGGTAGTTGAGGCTGCGCAACCACGTGGCGAACACACGCCCGTTACTAACACCGTATTGACTGGCAATCGCATCCTGCTCAGCCTCCCGCATTCCGCCAAACAGAGTCGAGAGCGTTCCAAAGTCCCACACCTCACAGGCGACCCAAATTGCTAAGGGCAGGCCGTACTTGGCTCGGTTGTGTCGAACAAACTCTTCTCTGGATCGCCCGATCAGCTGGGCATGTTTGGCCAGCCAGTCAAGGTGTCGCGTGAGACCGGTTTTCTGATCCAGCTTGACGCTGAAATCCTCATGGAAAAGATCGGTCCGAAGATACGCAAATCGATCCAGAGCGCCGAGCGTGTGCGACACATCCGCGCGCACTGCGACCTCGAGACGCTCGAGTGCGTCCATCACCATCAGGGGTAACTGCTTGTCAAAGACATACAGGTCCACCGCGTCTTGAAATGTCGCTCCGTCGCGGAAGCTGTCCAGCGCAATCCGTTCCTCCCGAAAAATCTCCGGCTTTCGGCCCAGCGCGTCCAGCAGACACACCGGTCCACTGCGCGCACGGAACGGAAACCAGTAGCCACTGAGGCGGTAGTAGCCGATGCGCTCCAAGTGGTCGAGCGCTCGATCGCGGTCAGTGACGATCATCCCTCGCGCGATGAGCTGGTCGAGTTGATCGGCGTAGCTTTTCCAGGTTTTGGCGTACCGCACGGTGTCCCCCTTGAGCAAAAGGCGGCAGCCTTCCGGGCAGTTTGGAGAGAGACCTCTGCCAGGCTCTTCCTATCGGATCCGCTGCAGCGAGGGCATGCTCGCATGGCCGATGGGGCAAAGGGCCGGAGGCGGCCCCTGGATCCTCCGTTGTCGCTGACGGCGCTCAGAGCCCCCGCACCAGCACCATCGCCACAGGCACCGTGACCAGCGCCAGCAATGTGGACAGCCCCACCGTGGTCGTGACGGTTTCCTCCGCCACCTGATAGCGCTGCGAGAAGAGGAAGGAGTTGGCGCCCGCCGGCAGGGCCGCCACCGTCACCACCACCCACAGTGGCATGCCCGACAGGCCCAGCGCCCAGCCGCCCGCGGCCACCAAGAGCGGCAGGGCGAAATTCTTGGCCGCTATGAGGGCCAGCGCGCCGCGCAGGTGGTCGCCGATGCGCACGCCCGATAGCGTCACGCCCACCAGCAGCAGGGCCATCGGGCCCAGTGCTCCGCCCAGCATGGCCAGGGGTTTATCGACCACCTCGGGCAGGGTCCAGCCGGTTTGGCCAAAGGCCATGCCGGCCAAGATGGGAAGCGGCACCGGATGCAGCACCGACTTGCGCAGCGCGTCCCACACCGAGCGCCAGAGTGCCTGGCCACCTGAGGCCGCCTGGGCCTGGCGTGCCTCGCGCTGGATGGACAACTCCATCACCAACGTGGCGCAGGTGAGCAGGCTCACCGTGTGGACCGTGTAGAGGGTGAACAGGGTGATCAGCCCCTGCTCGCCGTAGGCCAAACCGATCAGCGGAATGCCGATCATGATCGTGTTGGAAAACGTCGCTGCGAGGGCCAGCACGCTGCCGCGGCGGTTGAAGCCGCAAACCAGTAACGTGGCAGCGAAGACCACGCCCAGCCCGACGAAGTAGGCGCCCACCGGGGTGAAGTCCAGGTCCTGCGGATGCACCCGGGTCATGGTGCGAAACAAAAGCGCAGGGGTCAGCAGCATGAACACCAGCGTGGACAACTCCCGCACGGAGGCAGGCCCCACCCAACGCAGCCGGCCCACCACCACCCCGGTGCCGATCAAAAAGACAACCGGCAGCAGTGAATCCAATGCGCCCCCGCTCAAGCGCCGGCTCCCTTGACCAGCGATGCGAAGGTCTTGCGGAACTTGCTGACCTTGGGCGCGGCCACCGCCAGGCAGTAGCCCTGGGTCGGGTTGCGCGCGAAAAAGTCCTGGTGGTAGTCCTCGGCGGGCCAGTAGTCCGCGAGAGCCGCCACCTCGGTGACGATGGGCGCGCCGAAGACCTTGTCCTGGCTCATCTCGCGAATCAGGTCATCGGCCACCGCCTTCTGCGCCGGGGTACTGAAGTAAATGCCGCTGCGGTATTGAGTGCCCACATCGTGGCCCTGGCGGTTCAACTGGGTGGGGTCGTGCACCAGGAAAAATATTTCGAGCAGCTGGCGCAGCGTCACCTGGGCCGGGTCATAAGAGAGGCGCACCACCTCGTTACAGCCGGTGCGGCCGGTGCAGACCGCTTCGTAGCTGGGACGCTCGGCCTGGCCGTTGCAATACCCGGACTCGACGTCCAGCACACCACGCACCTGGACGTAGACCGCCTCGGTGCACCAGAAACATCCGCCGCCCAGGACGATGACTTCAGAAGAGGAATTCATGCCAGCACTGTAGCCGCACTCAATTGCAGGTGGCCAAGGGCAAGCGCCCAAGGGCAAAAAGCGACCGGGCGACGCGCCATCCGCGCGCGCGGGCCGTTAGCTGTGCTCTAGCCCCGGCACCCAGCGAGCGCTTGCGCCATCCCCGCGCGCGGGCCGCTACCATCGCGCCACCATGGAACTCGGCCTGATCAAGCCCATCCTCACCGCCCTCCTCCTGCCGCCCTCTGGCCCTGTGCTGTTGGCGCTGGTCGGGCTCGTGCTGGCACGTCGGTCGCGATGGGCCGCCTGGACGGCGGGTCTGGCGCTGGCGGGCCTTTGGCTCATCTGCACGCCGGCCGGGTCGATCTGGCTGGCGCGCCACCTGCTGCCCCTGCCCGCGCCGGTCGACCTGCCGGCCCTGCGCCAGGCCAGCGTCCAGGCCGTGGTGGTTCTGGGCGGCGGCGTGCTGCCCGAGGCCCCGGAGTACGGCAGCCCGCAACCGTCTGCCGCCACCCTGGCCCGGCTGCGTTACGGGGTCCGGCTGGCCCGGGACGCGCACCTGCCCCTGGGGATTGCCGGCGGGGTAGGCTGGGCCGGTCGCGGCGGGGTGACTGAGGCGCAGGTGGCAGCGGCGGTGGCACGCGACGAACTCGGCCTCGCACCGCGCTGGACGGACGACCGCTCGCGCGACACCGCCGAAAACGCGGCTGTGATGGCCGCCCTGCTGACCCGGGACGGGGTGCGCCGCATTGCCCTGGTGTCCGACAGCTGGCACCTGCCCCGGGCGGCGCTGGAGTTTCGGGCGGCCGGGCTGGAGGTGCTGCCAGCGCCGACCCGCCTGCCGCTGCCCGCACTCGCGCCCTGGATGGAAGCACTTCCGTCGCCGTCGGGCCTGGAGCGCAGCCACCATGTCTTACGCGAGTGGCTGGCCCTGCGCGCGGCGGCATTGCGCCAGTGGACCGTGGCCAGGGGCTTTACCGGGAATTGACTTGGCTGGGCTATGCTTGCGCACCCCGCTTTACTAACCGGTCAGTCACTAAACCCTCCCGCCGCTGCGATCCGCCAGGAACGCCGCCCCCCAAGATGAGCGAAGTCATCCCTATCAAGCGCGAACGCCGCAAGCAAGCCCGCCCCGGCGAGTTGCTGGAGGCCGCCCTTTCGCTCTTCGTCGAGAAGGGGTTCGCCTCCACCCGGGTGGAGGAGGTGGCGGCCCGGGCCGGCGTCTCCAAGGGCACGCTTTTTCTCTACTACGCGAGCAAGGATGACCTGTTCAAGGCAGTGGTCCATGAGACCCTGGCCGGACGCTTCGCCGAGTGGAACGAAGAATTCGAGCGCTTCGAGGGCAGCACCGCCGACTTGCTGCGCTATGGCCTGAACAGTTGGTGGGAGCGGGTGGGCGCCACCCAGGCCTCGGGCATCACCAAGCTGATGTTCAGCGAGGCGCGTAATTTTCCGGAACTGGCGGCCTACTACCAGAACCAGGTCATCCTGCCCGGTACTCAGCTCATTCGTCGCATCCTTCAACGCGGCGTTGACCGCGGCGAGTTCGACATTCCCGACCTGGACTACGCCGTGTTCAGCGTCATCGCTCCCATGATCCATTTGCAGATGAACCAGCACTCCATCGGCGCCTGCGTTCCGGCGGCCTTCGCCATCGATGGGCAGCGCTATATCGCCGCCCAATCCGAAATTTTGCTCAAGGGCCTGCTGCAGCGGCCCGGCCAGGCCTTGGCCGGGGGGCATGCATGACGCGGCGCGGCCTGACGCTGGTCGTCCTCGCGGCGCTGGTCCTGACCGGGGCAGCGGCTGGCTGGCACTACCTGGGACCGGGCAAGGCGGCCGTCACCAGCCCGGCGGAAGCGAAAGCCGCGGCCTCTGCCCCGGCCGAGGCTGTGGTCGAACTTGCAGAGACCGACCTGGTGCGCGCCCGCAGCCTCGAACTCACTCAGGGCCTGCCGATCACCGGTAGCCTTCGGGCGGTCAATTCTGCGGTGGTCAAGGCCCGGGTGGCCGGCGAGTTGCAAGGCCTGGCGGTGCGTGAGGGCGACAGCGT
>CANFQF010000156.1 GCA_947449025.1 Comamonadaceae bacterium | reverse complement strand
GTGATGCGGCCGACGACGCGGGCCTTGCTGGCGATGAACAGCTCATCGCAAACCGCGGTGCCGACGAAGGCGCCCTTGACATGCAGAGACTTGCTCGTGACCTGGCCCTCAACCGCGCCGCGCGGGCCGATGTTGACCACGTCGGTATTGACCGTGCCCTTGATGAAGCCCTCGACATGCAGCACGCCCCGTGCGGAGATATCACCCTGCAGGGTGAAGCCCTCGCTGATGACAGAGGGCTTGCTGCGATCGAGCAGGAAGCCAGCCCCGGCGCCACCATTGGCGCTGCGTTGGTCTTCGGCGCTCGAGTCCTCGCCGGCCTCGTTGGCGTCGATGAAGGCCTCGTCGCTGGAATTACTTTTGGGTTTGCCGAACATATTGCGCCGTCTGAATGACTTTCTTGGGGTCGACCTGGTAGCTGCCCACCAGGACTTCAAAGTGCAGGTGCTTGCCGGTTGATTGGCCGGTGTTCCCTACCAGGCCGAGGGGCGTACCCTGATCGACCTTGTCGCCTTCCTTGACGAAAATCTTGTCAAGGTGACCATAAATCGTTTCGACGCCGCGATCGTGACGCACCAGAACGGCGTTGCCCAGGTTGCCGTGAAAGCCGGCCACCAGCACCTTGCCAGGCTTGACCGCCAGCACCCGGTCGTCGCCGTTTTGCGACTTGAGGTCGATGCCGGCATGCAGGCTGGGCTTGTTGGTAACCGGGTGCGGGCGGATGCCGAACTCGGAGGTGATCGAGTAGTCCGGCAGCGGCATGTGGTCTGGCAGTGCCTCCAGCACGCCGCGCAGTTCTCGGTTGGCGGCGGTTTCCTTGGCGAAGGCGCCGCCTAGCAGCGGGTTTTCATTGAAGCCTTCATTCACGCCGCCCACCGGCTGGGTGCGCTGGATGAGGCTGATCACTTTGCCGTTCAGGCCCGAGGAGCTGATCATGGAGCGCAACTCGTTGTTGCGCGATGCCAGTGTCTCAGTCCAGTCGCCCACGTACTGGCGAATCTGCATGTCGCGCTCGCGGATGGAGCGCGCCATTTCCAGCATGTCGTCCTGGGAGTACTCGCCGTTTTGCAACTCGGGGTTGATGCCCGCCGACTGCAGGGCGAAGAAGATCTCGCGGTGCGAATGCTCCAGCATCAGCTTGCGGGTTTGCAGCCAGCCGGCGGTGAGGGTCATGCCCACGGCCATGGTGGTCAGGAAGCCCAGCACCAGCAGGGTCGCTCGCACCGCGTTGCGCTGGACGCTTGCGGTGATGACCAGATATTTCAGGTCGCCCTGTTGCTCCAGGATGATGCGCGAGTCGTGGTACTCCCGGTGCCACAAGCCGAGGGCCAAGCGGGTCCAATGGACCAGCTTGCCGGAGCTAAGCCAGCGCAGACGCTTCACTTTGCGCGTCGCCTCAGGCGGCGTCCGTGTCTTGTGTGAGGGCTGGCACGGCGGATGCCTTGGCCGGGGCGTCCTCCCCCGAGACCGGGCCGATGGAGCCCTGAATCACGCCGCCCTTTTCAATCTCAATCTCACCGTAGTGGGCCTTGCCGCTCACCACGCCTGTGCTTCGCACGCAGAGAAACTCACTGGCGCTGAGGGTGTCGTAGGTTCGGCCATGCACGTCGGCCGTGCGCACGCTGACCTGGCCGGACAGGGAGCCATGCGGGCCCACCAGCAGCTCGCCTGCCTGCAGGCCACCCTCCAGGGTGCCGTTGATCACGGCCATGCCCGGGACCATGAGATGGCCGACCACCTTTACGCCTTCGCCAATGATCAGGTTGCCGGGTGAGTCGTATTTGCCTGCGGGATTGGACACGGTAATGCCTTCAACTGTGCGTGTTCGACCGCGGTGACGGAGCGTGAAGTCGGCGTTGGCCTGCTTCCGTTGCAGCGGTGATTTGAAAAAACGAGGGGCCGAGTCTACTGGCCTTTGTCTGGAAAAGCGATGTAGCCAGAGGTATGAATCCAGTGCCTTTCCCGCGTGGGAATCGGCGGGAATTCACCTGCCTTGAGCGTCGCGCGAGGAGATAAATAGCACTTTAATCACATGAAAATCACATTCACATGGGAGGGAGGGGAGCTTGTTTCTCACAATAGCGCTCATTATCGAAATAATGATCACTTTAATACTCACACTTCACGCGGCGGCAAGCATGCCTTTTTGTTCGATGAATTTCACGACTTCGTTCACGCCGGTGTGCGTTTTGAGGTTGGTCATCACAAAAGGTTTGCCCTGGCGCATGCGTTCGGTGTCTTGGCGCATTACCCCCAGGTCGGCGCCCACATGCGGTGCCAGGTCGGTTTTGTTGATGACAAACAGGTCACTCTTGGTAATGCCCGGCCCGCCCTTGCGCGGGATTTTTTCGCCCGCGGCCACGTCGATGACGTAAATCGTGAGGTCGGACAGCTCCGGGCTGAAGGTGGCCGCCAGGTTGTCGCCGCCCGATTCGACGAAGACGACGTCGGCCTCGGGAAACTGCGCCAGCATCCGGTCGATGGCCTCCAGATTGATGGAGGCGTCTTCGCGGATGGCCGTGTGGGGGCAGCCGCCTGTTTCCACGCCCATGATGCGTTCGGCCGGCAAGGCGCCACTCACCGTGAGCAGGCGCTGGTCTTCCTTCGTGTAGATGTCGTTGGTGATGGCCACCAGATCCCAACGATCGCGCATGGCCTTGCACAGCATTTCCAGCAGGGTGGTCTTGCCGGATCCGACGGGTCCGCCGATTCCCACTCGCAGGGGCGGCAGTTTCTTGGTGCGGTGGGCGATGTGGTGCAGGCTCATGATCGGAAGAGGCGTGAGTATTGATGTTCATGCCGGGCCGAGAGAACGGCCAGCATGGGCGAGAAAGATTGGCGCTCGTCGTCGGGCAGGGCCAGGGCGGTGTCGACGGCAACCGGGATTTCTGTGGCCAGGCGCGCCAGGATGCGCTGGCCCGCGCTTTGCCCCAAGGGGACCGATTTAATCGCGGCCTGGGCCATGTTTTCGGCCCAGCCGAATGCAAAGCCCAGGGCGATGGCGCGGGCGCTGGCGCCGGCCTGGCTGGCAGCCAGGGCCGCCAGGGCGTAGGCGACGGGATAAGTGAGGTGCCCGAGGGCGAGCGCGCGCGCTGCGTGATCGGGCCGCACCGTTTTGAGCCACTCGACGAGGGAGCGGCCCATCTGCTCGGACTGCAGGCGCAGCTCCTGGGTCTCGCGGGTGCGCAGCACCCAGTCGTCCAGTTCGCGCAGACGCGCCGTGTCGGCTTGCTCCCAGGCCGGCAGGGCCTGCACCAGCACCGCCAGGTCGGCGCGGGCCAGGGCCAGGTGCAGCTGATTAGCCAGCCAGTCGGCGGCGCTCGGTCCGTCAGTCACCCGGCCGGCGTCGACTGCGGCTTCAAGGCCTTCTGAATACGAAAACCCTCCCACCGGCAGGGCGGGTGAGGCCAGCCAGATCAGGTGGAGGAGGGCGGCGTCGCTGGCCTGAACGGCCGCGCCAGGCTCAGTGCTCGTGGTCACAGTCGGGGCCATGGACATGTCCTTGGTCGTGCCCGTGCGCGTGGCCATGCGCGTGTCCCTTAGCCTGACCGTGCGCCCGATCGTGCGCATGTTCATGCGCGTGGGCATGCGCGTGATCACTGGCGTGGTCTTGCGCGTGGGCATGGTGGTCGTGGGCATGCCCGTGCCCGTGCCCGCTGTGCCCGCCATGCCCACCGTAAGCACCACCCTCTGGCTCAAAGGGCGCCTGCGCCCCATTCACGATGAGGTGCATAGACCTGAGCATCTCGGCCAGCACATGGTCCGGCTCAATCTGCAGCCGGTCGGGCCGCAACTCGATCGGCACATGGCGATTGCCCAAATGGTAGGCCGCGCGGGTCAGGTCGAAGGGTGTGCCGTGCTGCGTGCAGTGGGTGATGACCAGCACCGCCTGCGGCGCGGCAATCACCCGCACCAGGGAGCCGTCTTCGGCCACCAGCACGTCGCCGCCGCGCACCACGGTGCCGCGGGGCAGAAAGATGCCGAGGGTCCGGCCCGAGGAGTCGGTGCTTTCAAAACGACTTTTCTGGCGCAGGTCCCAGTCGAGTTCAATCGTGGCGGCGCGTTTGACGAGCGCGGGCGCAAGGCCGCGGCCGCCGGAGAGGAGCTTGTTGGCGATCAGCATGGTGTGCAGGTTAGCAAACCTGCGACGTGGGGCAGGCGACTCAGAACAGGAAGTAGCGCTGCGCCATCGGCAGCACCTTGGCCGGCTCGCAGGTGAGCAACTGCCCGTCGGCGCGCACTGCATAGGTCTGCGGGTCGATTTCCATCCGGGGTAGCAGGTCGTTGTGCACCATGTGCTGCTTGCGGATGCGGCGGATATCTTTGGCTGCACTCACCACCTTCGACAGGCCATAGCGCTGCGCCGCACCGGCGGCCAGGGCTGCCTGCGACATGAAGGTGATGGACGACTTTGCCAGCGCGCCGCCGTAGCTGCCGAACATCGGCCGGTAGTGCACCGGTTGCGGGGTGGGGATCGATGCATTGGCATCGCCCATGGCCGCCATGGCAATGGTGCCGCCCTTGACGATGAGGGTCGGCTTGACGCCGAAGAAGGCCGGCTTCCACAGCACCAGGTCGGCCCACTTGCCTACTTCGATGCTGCCCACCTCATGGCTGATGCCGTGGGCGATGGCCGGGTTGATGGTGTACTTGGCCACGTAGCGCTTGACGCGGACGTTGTCGTTTCGCTCGCCCTCGCCGGGCAGCTTGCCGCGTTGCACCTTCATCTTGTGCGCGGTCTGCCAGCAGCGCAGGATCACCTCGCCCACCCGGCCCATGGCCTGGGAGTCGGAGGAGAACATGCTGATCGCGCCCAGGTCGTGCAGGATGTCCTCGGCGGCGATCGTTTCCTTGCGGATGCGGCTTTCGGCGAATGCCAGGTCCTCGGCGATGGCCGGGTCCAGGTGGTGGCAGACCATCAGCATGTCCACATGCTCGTCGAGCGTGTTGACGGTGTAGGGCATGGTGGGGTTGGTCGACGAAGGCAGGAAGTTGGCCTCGCCCACCACGCGCAGGATGTCGGGCGCATGGCCGCCGCCCGCGCCCTCGGTGTGGAAGGCACAGAGGCCGCGGCCCTGGGTCGCGGCGATGGTGTTTTCCACAAAGCCCGACTCATTGAGCGTGTCCGAGTGAATCGCCACCTGGATGTCCATCTCGTCGGCGACATCGAGGCAATTGCTGATGGCGCTGGGCGTGGTGCCCCAGTCCTCGTGCAGCTTCAGGCCAATGGCGCCGGCGGCGACTTGCTCGCGCAGGGCCTGGGGCTGGCTGGCGTTGCCCTTGCCCATGAAACCCAGGTTCATCGGGAAGGCGTCGGCCGCCTGCAGCATGCGCTCCATGTGCCAGGGGCCAGGCGTGCAGGTGGTGGCAAAGGTGCCGGTAGCCGGGCCGGTGCCGCCACCGAACATGGTGGTGATGCCCGAGGACAGGGCTTCTTCGATCTGCTGCGGGCAGATGAAGTGGATGTGGGTGTCAATGCCGCCCGCGGTGACGATGCTGCCCTCGCAGGCAATCACTTCGGTGCCCGGGCCGATGATGATGTCCACGCCGGGCTGGGTGTCGGGGTTGCCGGCCTTGCCGATGGCTACGATACGCCCGCCGAGCAGGCCAATGTCGGCCTTGACGATGCCCGAGTGGTCGACGATGAGGGCGTTGGTCAGCACCGTGTCGACCGCGCCTTCGGCACGGCTTCGCTGGCTCTGGGCCATGCCGTCACGGATGGTCTTGCCACCGCCGAATTTCACCTCTTCGCCGTAGCCGCCGGCCCGCAGGGTGAAGTCGTGCTCGACCTCGATCACGAGGTCGGTGTCGGCCAGGCGGACCCGGTCGCCCACGGTGGGGCCAAAGATTTCCGCGTAGGCGCGGCGCCCAATTTTGCTCATGGCTTAAAGCTTTCCCTGCACCAAACCGCGGAAGCCGAAGACGGCGCGGTCACCGGCGTAATCGACAAGGTCCACCGTGCGCTGCTGGCCCGGCTCGAATCGCACGGCCATGCCCGAAGGAATGTTCAGGCGCATGCCGCGGGCAGCGTCGCGGTCGAAGTCGAGCGCGCCGTTGGTCTCGGCGAAGTGGTAGTGCGAGCCGACCTGAATAGGTCGGTCGGCGGTGTTGCGTACGACCAGCGTGATGGCGCGCCGGCCAGGGTTGAGGGCGTGCTCGCCGTCCTCGACCATCAATTCGCCGGGCGTCATCACTTGTTGCGCCCGAACCAGATGGCCGCAGCCAGCGCGACGAGGGCCACGACCAGGCCCACTGCATCGGTGGCATGGCCGTGCGAGCCTTCGATGCCATGGCCTTCATGCGCGAAGGCAAGAGGGGTGGCGAGAGCGACGAGGGGAGCGATCAGATAGTTCATGGCGGGTTCTCTTTTTGAGGAGAGGGGCGTAGACGAATCGGGGGTCAGGTGGGGCCGGCGCCTCAGGCAATCGGCTGGTGCACCGTGACCAGCTTGGTGCCGTCCGGGAAGGTGGCTTCGACCTGGATGTCGTGAATCATTTCGGGCACGCCGTCCATGACGTCGTCACGGGTCAGGACGGTGCGGCCTTCGCTCATGAGAGCAGCCACCGACTTGCCGTCGCGGGCGCCTTCCATGACCGCCGCTGAAATCAGGGCGATGGCCTCCGGGTAATTGAGCTTGAGGCCGCGGGCGCGCCTGCGCTCGGCCAGGAGGGCGGCGGTAAACAGCAGCAGTTTGTCTTTTTCGCGGGGCGTGAGGTCCATGGTGTCTCGCTTCTCTAAAGGGGAACGCTTGCAATCAACATGCCCGGCGCCGGCGTTGGGCGCGTGGCGTGGATTTTGCGTTTGTCTCCGCATGATGAACGCCTGCTCCTGCACCGAACCTCGTGTCCCGACTCGCCCAGGCTGGGCAGGGGCGCCCGTCCTTGGTGCGGTCCGACAGACGCCGCCCTGTTCTGGGGCCTTCTACTTCCGATCGCACTCGTATGGTGCCATGACCGGGGAGGTGACTGTATGAGTGCTGTGCTGCAACCTCGTATTGAACGCTGGGGCGAAGCCATGGTGTTCGATCGCCGTGGCGTTGATGACGCGCGTCGCGGCGCCGATGACGCGCTTGAAAACGCGCAGCGTCTCGCGCGCCAGGCCAGCAATGCGCTGGATGCCTTTGGCCATGCCTGCATCACCCTGCGCGCCAGCGATGGCCGCATGCTGTGGCAGACGGCCCTGGCGCGGGACCTTCTGGGCGCCTGGTTTCCAGACGAGGTGGCCCGGCGCCCGCTGCACGCGCCAGCGCCGGTGCAGGAGTGGCTGAGCCGCCACTTAGCCGACGCCTTTCGGCAGGTGGAGCCACCGCGTTTTTCCCTCTCTGAGGGCGCACGCCGCCTGACCCTGCGCCTGCATCAGCAGACCGGCGATGAGGACGATGCTGGCGGCGAGTGGCTGATCGTGATGCGCGAGGAGTCCGACGCCTCGGTGATTGCTGCCATTGGCGACGCCTTCCGGGTGACCGCCCGCGAGGCCGAGGTGCTTTACTGGGTGGTCAAGGGCAAGATCAACCGCGACATCGCCGACATCGTGGGTGCCAGCCCGGCGACGGTGAAAAAGCACCTGGAGCGCGTTTTCGCCAAGCTCGGCGTCGAGACGCGCACCGCCGCTGCGGCCATGGTGCTGGGCCGGGTCCGGCAACTGAGCCCGCAGGGCGAGGGCTGAGGTCTCGGGCGCCGGCCTGGCCCCCAGTTCTGGCCTGAGGGCGCGCGTTCGCTCAGTCGAAGTCCAGCCCCAGCTTTTTGCGCTTGGCCAGCTGAGCCTCATTCATGGGTGCTTCACTGGCGGGCGAGGCGGCGGCCGATGCGGCCGACGAGGTGGTGGTGGAGGGCGAGGCGGGGGTGGAGGACGAACTCTCCGCTGCGCCCCAGGCAGTCTTTGCCGAGGTGCGTTCGTGCTTGGCGTCCATGCCCTGCGCC
>CANFQF010000155.1 GCA_947449025.1 Comamonadaceae bacterium | reverse complement strand
TAGGCGAGGGCCCGCCCCAGCGCACGCGCTACGGCATCACGGCCGATGAGGCCCACCGCTTCGGCCTGCCCTGTGGCGGCACCCTGGAGCTGGTCATTGAGTTCAACCCCGACACCCGCGCGTTAGCCGATCTTGTGCAGGCCTTGTCCGAGGGCCAGCTGATGGAGCGGCACCTGTCCATGGCCGATGGCGTGGTTCAACTGCGCCCCACCCACACCCCAGCCGCCTTGCACGATGAGGGCGCGTCCGTGCGCAACACCTTCGGGCCTGAGTACCGCATGCTCCTGATCGGCGCGGGCCAACTGGCCGAGTACCTCACGACGATGGCGCAGTTTTGTGGCTTTGCCGTGTGTGTGTGCGACCCGCGCGAGGAATACCGCAAGTCCTGGCAACTGTCCGGAGTGACGCTGCTGACCGGCATGCCCGACGATGTGGTGCGCGAGTTTCGGGTCGACCGCCGCACCTGCGTGATCGCCCTCAGCCACGACCCCAAGCTGGACGACCTGGCCCTTCTGGAGGCCCTGGAGACGCCGGCGTTTTATGTCGGGGCCATCGGCTCGCGACGCAACAATGAGGCCCGCCGCGTCCGCATGATCGAACACTTCGACCAGACCGAGCAAGGCCTCGCGCGCCTGCGCGGTCCTATTGGCATCTACATCGGCAGCAAGACCCCGCCCGAGATCGCAGTGAGCATCATGGCCGAGGTCTTGGCAGTCAAAAACGATGTGACCCTGCCCCGCGACCTTGATGTGGCCCGCGCCAAGAACGCGCAAAGCGTCGACCGCCCCCCAACCCAAGCCCAACACACCCCGGCCGACGCCGACGGGCCTGTCTGCGGCGTGCGCGCATGACCACTGGCTTCGTCATCCTGGCCGCTGGCGCAGGCACCCGCATGGGCGGTGTCGCCAAGTGCCTGATCACGCTCGGCGGCATGAGCCTGATCGAGCGCCTCCTGCGCCAGCTCGCTGCGTTGGGCGCGCAGGCCTCTGAGCGGGTGATCGTCCTGGGCCATCATGAAGCAGCCATCCGCGCCCATCTCGCGCAGCTGCCGCCGGCCTTGCGCCCGCGCTGCGTCGTCAATCCCCAGCCGGAAGAAGACACTGCCTCCTCCTTGCGCACGGGCCTGCAGGCCCTGTCGCCCCGGGTTCAGCAAGTGGCCGTGCTGCTGGCCGACCAACCGCTGATCGACGCCGACGACCTGCGCGAGGCGCTGCGCGCCTATCAGCAGCGCCCGGCTGGCACGCGGGTGCAGGTGCCAATGGTCAATGGCCAGCCGGGCCACCCGGTCCTGTTCGATGCCGGGGTGCGCGCAGACCTCGGCGATCCGGCGCAGCCCCTTCCCCCCAGCGTGCGCCAGTGGCGCGCTGCGAATCCCCAGGCCGTGCACTTGTGGTCGGTGGACAACCCGCACTACACCCACGACCTGGACACCCCCGAAGACTTGGACGCCCTGGCGTCTGCCCAAGCCACAGCCCACTGAAAGAGGAGAACCTTCCATGCCGATCATTCATGTCAACGGCGCACCGCGCGAGTTCCAAGCGGAGCCCGACACGCCCCTGCTTTGGGTCTTGCGCGAGCAGCTGGGCCTGACTGGCACCAAATACGGCTGTGGCATTGCAGCTTGCGGCGCCTGCACGGTCCACCTGGACGGCGTGCCCACGCGTACCTGCGTTCGGCCAGTCTCGACCGTGGAGCCCGACGAAAAAATCGTCACCATCGAAGGCCTCTCGCCGGACGGCTCGCACCCGGTGCAAAAGGCCTGGGTCGCCCTGGACGTGCCGCAATGCGGCTACTGCCAAAGCGGCATGGTCATGGCTGCTGCCGCCTTGCTCAAAGCCAACCCCAACCCCAGCGACGCCGACATTGACGACGCCATGACCAACATCTGCCGCTGCGGCACCTACAACCGCATCCGTGCCGCCATCAAGGCAGTGGCCCAGGGCAGCACCCGCCAGGCCGGCCTGAACATTCAGCACACCGATGGGAGCGTGGCATGAACGATACCGTCCACACCCCTGCCGCCACACCCAGTTCCGCATCCGGTTCCGCATCCGGTTCCGCGCCCCCCAGTGGTCTGAGCCGCCGCGGCTTTTTGCAGGTGACCGCATCCGCTGGTCTGGCCATCGGCCTGCACCTGCCCCTGGGGGCCCAGCCGGCCGCATCGGCGCCGGCGGAAGTCAACGTCTGGGTGGTCGTCAAACCAGACGACACCGTGGTGATCCGCATTGCCCGCTCCGAGATGGGCCAGGGCACCCTCACGGGCCTGGCCCAATTGGTGGCCGAGGAGCTCGATTGCAACTGGGCCCGTGTCACCACGGAGTACCCCACCCCCGGCCAGAACGTGGCGCGCGGCCGCGCCTGGGGCAATTTCTCCACCGGAGGCAGCCGCGGCATCCGCGAGTCGCAAGACTATGTGCGCAAGGGCGGTGCAGCGGCGCGCCTGATGTTGGTGCAAGCAGCGGCCAACGAGTGGCAGGTCCCCGCCACCGAATGCCGCGCCGCTAACAGCGTCATCACCCATGTGCCCAGTGGGCGCACCGTCACCTACGGCCAGGTTGCCAGCGCCGCAGGCAAGCTGCCCGTGCCTACCGCTGTTCCCCTCAAGGACCCGAAGGACTGGAAGCTCGTGGGCAAGCGCCTGGCCCGCCTGGACACCGTCGACAAGGTCACCGGCAAGCAGGTTTATGGCGCCGACCTGAAGCTGCCCGGCATGCTTAACGCCGCCATCAAGGACTGCCCCGTCTTCGGCGGCAAGGTCAAAAGCTTCGATGCCGCGGCCATCGCCGGCCGGCCTGGCGTGAAGAAGGTGGTGCAAGTCGGAGACAGTGCTGTCGCCGTGGTCGCCGATACCTGGTGGCGCGCCAAGACCGCGCTCGAGGCCCTGCCCATCGAATGGGACTTAGGCCCCAACGCCAAGGTCTCCAGCGCCGATATCGCCGCCATCCTCAAGGCGGGTCTGGATGCTCCCGAGGCTGCCGTGGGCAACAGTCAGGGCAATGCCAAGGCGGCTCTGGCCTCGGCCGTCCGCAAGATCGAAGCGGTGTATGCCTACCCGCACCAGAACCACGCCACCATGGAGCCCATGAACGCCACCGCGCGTTGGACGCCCGAGCGCTGCGAGGTCTGGACCCCGACCCAGAACGGCGAAGCCGCCCTGGCGGCCACCTCCGAGGCGGCGGGCCTGCCAGTGCGCCAGTGCGAGGTCTACAAAATCCACCTCGGCGGCGGCTTTGGCCGACGCGGCATGACGGACTGGATTGCGCAGACCGTCGCGATCGCCAAGCAAATGCCAGGCACGCCGGTCAAGCTGCTGTGGACCCGCGAAGAGGACATGCAGCATGGGCGCTACCACCCCGTCACTCAGTGCAAGCTGCAAGCCGGCCTCGATGCCCAGGGCAACGTCACCGCTTTGCATATGCGCCTGTCGGGGCAATCCATCTTGGCGGGCGTCAACCCCCAGGGTGTGCAAAACGGGCGCGACCCGGTGGCCTTCCAGGGGCTCTTGCCCAGCGGCGCTGAGGGCACCTTCGGCTACGCCATCCCGAACCTGCTGATCGACCACGCCATGCGCAACCCCCCGGTACCCCCGGGCTTCTGGCGTGGGGTGAACCTGAACCAAAACACCGTCTACCTCGAGTGCTTCATCGACGAGATCGCGGCAACCACCCAACAGGACCCGCTGGCCCTGCGACGCAAGCTCATGGCCCAGTCCCCCAAGCACCTGGCCGTGCTCAATGCGGTGGCCACTCGCGTGGGCTGGGACAAGCCCGCTCCCGATGTGGGCGGCCAGAAGGTCTACCGCGGCCTGGCGCAGATCATGGGCTTTGGCAGCTATGTGGCCGGATGCGCCGAGGTGTCGGTGAACCGCGATGGCGAGCTCACCGTCCACCGCATCGTCGCCGCGACCGATCCGGGATATGCCGTCAACCCGCAGCAGATCGAGGCGCAGGTCGAGGGCTCTTTTGCCTACGGCCTGTCCGCTGCGCTCTTTGGCGAGTGCACGCTCAAGGATGGACGCATCGAGCAGAGCAACTTCAACGACTACCCCGTGGTGCAGATGCGGCACATGCCCAAGGTCGAAACCCTCGTGGTGGCCTCTGGCGGTTTCTGGGGCGGCGTCGGGGAGCCCACCATCGCGGTTGCAGCGCCAGCGGTGCTCAATGCCATCTTCGCAGCCACAGGCAAACGCATTCGCGAACTGCCCTTGAAGCACCACAGCCTGAAGTCCGCGTGAGCGCAGGGACCCGCCGGCAGGGGAGGGCGCTGGTCCCGGCGCTGACCCGGGCTGGGCGACTAACGGTGACGCCCCTCGTGACGCCTCTCGTGATGCCGTCCCTGACGCTGGCGGTGTCGCTGCTGGTGTCCCTGCTGGTCTTACTGACCCCGGCCTGGGCCAGCGGCGTGGTGCCCGTACAGGTGCGCGGTGACGGCATCGACGCCCCGCTTGCCGCACCCGGGGACCCTGCCCGCGGCCGCGCCATCGTGGCCGACCGCCAGCAGGGCCTGTGCCTGCTCTGTCACTCCGCGCCCATCGCCGAAGAACGCTTCCAGGGCAACCTGGCCCCCAGCCTGGCGGGGGCGGGGACGCGCTACACCCAGGCGCAATTGCGCCTTCGTGTGGTCGACATCCGTCGGGTCCACCCAGACAGCCTCATGCCCGCCTTCCACAGCACCGACGGGCTCACACGCGTGGGCACGACTTGGCAGGGCCGCCCCGTTCTCAGCCCCCAGCAGGTCGAGGACGTGGTGGCATGGCTCACCACCTTGCGATAATTTCCAGCCATGTCTGATCGTCGCGCTCGCCCCCTGCAAATAGACCGCCGCGCACTTTTAGGCGCGGGGCTCTCACTGGCGCTCGCGCCAGTGGCGCGGGCCCAGGTGCGAGGCATGGGCATGGCCCCGGGCAAGCAAATGGCCGAGGCCATCGCCGCCTTCGCACAGGGCCAGCCGGTGCGCACCGGGCGCGTGGAGCTCGAGATCGCCGAACTGGTCGACAACGGCAACACCGTCCCCCTGCGTGTGCGGGTCGACAGTCCCATGACCGCAGCCGACCATGTGCAGCAGATCGCCATCTACAGCGACCGCAACCCCCAACGCGATGTCGCCGTCTTCACCCTGGGCCCGCGCGCCGGCCGCGCCCAAGTGTCGTCCCGCATGCGCCTGGCCACGAGCCAGCAGGTGTCGGCGGTGGCCCGCATGAACGACGGCAGCGTGTGGGTGGCCACGGTCGATGTCATCGTGGTGCTGGCCGCCTGCATCGAAATTGAGGACTGAGACCATGAGCACCCCGCGCGTCCTGATTCAGCTCCCCGCCACCGCCCGGCGCGGTGAGGTCATCGAGGTGCGCGCCACCATCGCCCACCCCATGGAAACCGGCTACCGCCCTGGCGCCGACGGGCGTCCGGTGCCGCGCGACGTGGTGCAGCGTTTCACCTGCCGCTACAACGGCGAGCAGGTCTTCAGCGCCGAGCTGCACCCGGCCATCGCTGCCAACCCCTACCTCGCCTTCCACACCGTGGCCACTGACAGCGGCACGCTCACCTTTGAATGGCAAGGCGACCAGGGCTTTTCCCACACCGAGTGGCGCGACCTGCGCGTGCTATGAGCTGGCGCCTGGCGCTGTTGACGGTCGCGGCCCTGGCCGGCTGCGCGCTGGCACCGCCCGCCACGGCCCCCTCGGCGCTCGCGCAGCCCGCCCGCTCCGGCTTCGAGGACATGGGTGTAGCCGTCCAGGCCATGCAGCGTGACGACGGTGCCAACCCCGCCATGCTCTGGGTCGAAGGCGGACGCCAACTGTGGGCCCAGGCCCCTGCGGCGCAATCGAAGGCCTGCATCGCCTGCCACGGCGACATCACCGGCCTGCGCGGCGTGGCTGCGCGCTACCCGGCCTGGGACGCTACCCTGCAACGGCCCGTCAACCTGGGCCACCGCATCAACCTGTGCCGCCAGCGCCACCAGGGCCAGCCCCCTTGGCCCGCCGAGCACGCCGACCTGCTATCCCTGGAAGCCGCCGTCGGCCTGCAATCGCGCGGCATGCCGGTCACGCCCAACCCCGACCGCCGGCTGGGCCCCTCTCGCGAACGCGGCGCGGCGCTGTTCCAGCAACGCATCGGGCAATTGAATCTTTCCTGCGCGGCCTGCCACGACCAGCTCGCCGGCGGCCGTCTGGCGGGTGTCCCCATCCCCCAAGGTCAGGCCAATGCCTACCCGCTCTACCGCCTGGAATGGCAAGGCCTGGGCTCCCTGGGCCGCCGCGTCCGCAACTGCATGACGGGCGTGCGCGCCGACCCTCTGCCCCTCCACAGCGTGGAGATGGCCGAACTCGAGCTGCATCTGGCCACCCGCGCCCTCGGGCTCACGGTCGAAACGCCTGGGGTGCGGCCGTGACGGCGGGGATGCGCTAGCGCTGTCAACGCCCAGACCCCATTGACACGACTGGGCACCGGGTAAACCAAACAGCCGCGGTCACAATAGTGGCCTCGCGACTGCTGCACAGCACACGACGATGCACCCCCCGAACGCGTCCGCCCCGCCTGAATCACCGGTCTTGGCCCTGGCCCGTCTCTACCTGTCCCAGGGACAGGCCGACATGGCCTTGCGCAGCCTGCGTGTGGTGCCCGAGGCCGCGGTGACCGACCCTGAGTTGATCAGCGCTTGGGCCGTGCTGGAAGCGCAGGCGGGCGACGACAGCCGTGCGATCGCGCTGCTGATGCGGGCGCGCACTTTGGTTCGACCCCTGCCAGCCGACATGGCGAACAACCTGGGATTTCTGCTTCAGCGCACGGGCCGGCTGGATGAGGCGCTGTCGGTGTACGAGGAGGGTCTGGCAAGCGCTCCGACAGACGCTGCGCTACTCACCAACTGGGGCCTTGGCCTGAAGGCGGCCGGACGTCTGGATGCAGCGCTCCTGGCGTTCGACCGCTTGCTGGCGGTCCAACCGAATTCGATTGAAGCCTGGACCAATCGCGGCAATGTGGTCTCGGAGTTGGGCAAGCTGCGAGAAGCGTTGCTGGCGCATCAGCAGGCGCTGGCGCTGGCGCCGCAGCACCCTGTGGTGCTGTGCAACCTGAGCTCCGTGCTGACTCAACTGCACCGTGGGGATGAGGCGCTGGAGATGGCCGAACGCGCACTGGCCGTGGCGCCCGACCGTGCGAACGCGTGGCTCAGAAAGGGACTGGCGCTGCAGAATCTGGGCCGGTTCGACGAGGCGGTGACCGCCTATGAGCGAGCCCTTGCCCTGCAGCCTGACCTGGCCCAAGCTCAGCAGAGCTTGGCGGGCCTGCGTGTGGCCGGACAGGGCGACGAGACGCAGGCCGCGCGGGCGGCCGAGCGCAGCTTGCATCTGGAGCTGCACCGCCAGTTCACTTCGGCGCCCTTGCCCATCCCTCTTTTCCGACTCAAGCACGACCTGCAGCAGGCCGAATACCTCGCCGCGCGCGGCGCCCCGGTGCCGGGGCTGGAGGCCTACCTCACGCGCGCCCAGGCGGTCCTGGCGCGCGGGACCGAGGCCGGACTTGCCCTGCCGCTGCGCGGTGACGATTGGCAAAAGATGGCGCCCTACCTGCGCGCACCCTGGGTGGTCGAAGCCCCCGCCCTGGCGCATGGGCTGAACCCCGACAACGACTGGGCCGGCATCGAGCAGGCGTACCTGCGCGGCACGCCTGAAATGCTCTACATCGACCAGTTCCTCCATCCGGAAGCATTGGCGAGCCTGCGCCGCTACTGCCTGGAGTCCAAGCTGTGGCTGAAGGAATACCAGGGCAAGTACCTCGGCGCCTTCGCGAACCAGGGCTTTGTGAGCCCATTGCACTTTCAGATCGCCCGCGAGCTGCGTGAGCGCATGCCCCGGGTGTTCGGTGAACACCCGCTCAACCAACTCTGGGGATTCAAGTACGACGCAAGGCTGGGCACCGGGATCGGCGTGCACGCCGATTTCGCCGCCGTGAACCTCAATTTCTGGATCACGCCCGACGAGT
>CANFQF010000154.1 GCA_947449025.1 Comamonadaceae bacterium | reverse complement strand
CAAATGGGTCCTGGTGCGGTCAGCCGCAAGCGCCGTGACCGCTGGGCCAGCCAGGAAGACGCGCTGGCACACTTGCAGCGCAAGAAGGCCTTCGCGCGCTGGGATCCGCAGGTCCTCCGCGACTACATCGAGCACGGCACCCGCACAGAGCAAGGGCAGCGTGTATTGACCTTCTCCCGCGAGGTGGAGACCGCCATTTACAACACCTTGCCCTACCGCCTGGAGCGGTTGCTGGTCCGCCATCCGCTCCAATGCCCGGCGGCCTTCATCGGTGGCTTGCATTCCCGCGAACGCGCGCTGGTGGGAATGGCGCTGACCGATAAGGTCACCCAAGGGCGGATCACGCTGCTGGAAGGCAGCCATCTGTTCCCGATGGAGAGGCCGGCGGCAACAGCCGCCGCGATCGAGGCGGCACTGTTAGCGATGTAGAGCGAGGGCTGGCCCCTGCGCCGCAGCCCCAGGCTCCCACAGAGCCGCCCAGACCTGGTCTGCTGACACCGAGCCTGGTCAGACGGAACCAGACCGACGGGCGTGCGACAACCTGAGCGCAAATTCGCACGCCCCTCGCGGAAGGACCTCGACCATGCACTCCCGTCGCATCACGGCTCCAGCCAGCCACCAACCGGCGTCTGCGCCTTCGGAGCCAGCCCCGATACCGCAACAGGGCGATGGGAGCCGACGACCCGTCATGAGGCGAACACGCGGAACCGACGCGGATGCATTCCTCCAGAGGCAAGCCCGCAGTCAAAGTGTGCAGGAGATCTTGCTGACGCAGGGCTATGTCGTGATCAACAACCGCGCCATGGTCATGAGGGACAACCGTTTGGTGCCAATGCCCGCCGGCGCAGCCCCCACCCAGGCACGGGAACCGGAGAGGGTGACCGCTCTCACCTTCAGTGACCGTGTAATAGAGCTGATACGGTCCGCTAGCGGACCGTCCCAAACCGCTAGCGGGGCTCTCCGCCTGGCCTCTTACCTTTGGACAAACCCGCCGCCAACCAGTTCGCCGCCCAGTCGGTTGGAGCGCGAATCGCAGGAGACTCTGCGGGCGTTCAGCTGGGAGGCGCTGGTGTTACCCATCCCCGGCTCCATCGAACCCGACGGTGCCAGCCCGCAAAACAGCAGCGGGGACAGCGCTAGCCCCCAGACCACCGATACAGACGATGCCAGCCCGCGAGACAGGAACGGGGACAGGGGCAGCTCCCAGGGGTGAAACGACATTGGCATTGCCGCGCAGGCCCTGCAGACATCGCGGGACTCGCGGACCCCAAAGTGACCGAAAGACGCACGCTGGCGGCTTACCCTCTCCAGTCGATCCAGCCGCCCCACGCTGTGGCCAGCACCACCAGGCCGAAAGCGATGCGGTACCAGGCGAACACCACGAAGTTGTGGCTGGCGATGTAGCGAAGCAGCCAGCGCACACAGAGCCAGGCGCTCAGGAAGGACATGAGCAGGCCCACGCCGAACAGCGGCAGGTCGGCTGCCGACAACAGGGCCCGCTCCTTGTACAGGCTATAGACGCCCGCGCCGATCAGCGTCGGGATGGCCAGGTAGAAGGAAAAGTCGGTCGCCGCCCGGCGCGACAGACCCATCAGCATGCCGCCGATGATGGTGGCGCCAGAGCGGCTGGTGCCGGGCACCATGGCTAGGCACTGCACCAGGCCGACCTTGAGCGCGTCCCAAGGCGTCATTTGGTCGACGTCGTCGACGCGAACACTGCTGGCCGGCCGGCGCTCTGCCCACAGGATGACGAAGCCGCCCAGAATGAATGTGGTCGCCACCACCGTGGGGGTAAACAGGTGCGCCTTGATTGCCTTGCCCGCCAGCAGGCCAAGCACCACCGCCGGCAGGAAGCCGATCGCCACATTGAGGGCGAAGCGCTGCGCTTGGCGCTGGGTGGGCAGCTGCACCAGCGTGTCGCGCAGGCGAGCCCAGTAAACGAGGATGACCGCCAGAATGGCGCCGGTTTGGATAGCGATGTCGAAGACCTTGGCCTTCTCATCGTCAAACCCGAGCAGCGCACCGGCCAGGATCAGGTGGCCGGTGCTGGAGATGGGAAGGAATTCGGTCAGGCCTTCGACCACGCCCATGAGGGCGACCTTAGCCAGGAGAATGAGATCCACGCGGGCTCCACGAAAAAGATGGCGGCAATTATCGCCGCCGGCTCAGCGCGGCCAGCCAGCGCCGGCCGCCCTCACTCGTAGCGCAGCGCCTGGATCGGCAGCATGCGCGCGGCGCGCCGCGCCGGGTAGAAGCCGAAGAACACGCCCACAAAAGCCGAGAAGCCCACCGCCAGCACGATGGCGCTGGCCGAAAGGTCGACGCGCCAGCCGGCAAAGCTGCCGATCGCCCAGGTCGCCACAGCGCCCAGGACCACACCGATCGCGCCGCCCACCAGCGACAGCGTCATGGCCTCGATCAGGAACTGGGTCAGGATGTCTCGGCCACGCGCGCCCACCGCCATGCGCAGCCCGATCTCGCGGGTGCGCTCGGTCACACTTACCAGCATGATGTTCATGATGCCGATGCCGCCAATGACCAGGCTGATGCCGGCCACCGCCGCCAGCAGCAGGGTCATGACCCGGCTGGAGGCCTCCTGGGCCTGCAAAATCTCGGTGAGGTTGCGCACAGTGAAAGGGTCCTCGGCACCGGGCTGCACCTTGAAGCGCTGGCGCAGCAGTTCCTTGATGCCCTCCTCCGCCGCCTTCATGTCCTGCCCCTCGAGCACCTTCACGCTGATGGATGAAACCCGGCGCAGCTTGCCGCCGACTCCGCCTTGGATCCGGTTGCGATAGGTTCCCAAGGGCACCAAAATTACATCGTCCTGGTCCTGTCCGCCGGCGTTCTGACCCTTCTTTTCGAGGAGGCCGACGATGGTGACCGGCACCTTCTTGACCCGGATCACCTGGTCCAGCGGATCGGCATCACCAAAGAGTTGCTGGGCGACCGTCTGGCCGATAACAGCGACCTTGGCCGAGCCCTGCATCTCGGCGGCCTCGAAGAGCCGGCCGCTGGCCAGGGGCCACTCGCGCGCCTCCAGGTAGTCATTGGTCGTGCCCAAAATGGAGGTGCTCCAGTTGGTGTTCCCCACCACCACCTGGGCGCCAGTGCGCAGGCTGGGTGCGGCCACCTGCACCTCGGGGATTTCGCGCGCGATGGCGACAGCGTCCTCCTCGGTCAGGCCCTGGCCCGTCTGGGCCCCCAGGCGCACGCCACCGGCGGTGACGCCACCGGGCAGCACCAGCATGATGTTGGAGCCTAGGCCCTTCATCTGCTCCTGCACCCGCTCAGTGGCACCGCGACCGACTGCAATCATCGCGATCACCGCGCCCACGCCGATGATGATGCCCAGCATGGTCAAAACGCTACGCAGCTTGTTGGCGGACAGCGCACGCAGGGCCGAGCGCAGCGCGGCGACCGAGTTCATGCGGAGCCCTCCGCCTGTGCGCTGACGGTGTCGGCCAGCGGCGCTGCGCCGGCAGCCGCTATGGCTGCTGCACCGGGCGTGCGGCGATCTTCAAGAATGCGCCCGTCACGAAAGACAATGCGCCGCCGCGCCCAGGCGGCCACGTCGGCCTCATGGGTCACCAGCACCACGGTGATGCCTTGCGCATTGAGCGCAGTGAGCAGGCGCATGATCTCCTCGCTGGTCTGCGAGTCCAGAGCACCCGTGGGCTCGTCGGCCAGGATCAGGCTGGGGTCGTTGACCAAGGCGCGGGCTATGGCCACACGCTGCTGCTGCCCGCCAGACAGCTCGGCCGGGGTGTGCATCATCCGCTCGCCCAGGCCAACCCGTGTCAGTGCGGCAGCGGCCCGCGCGCGCCGGTCAGGCGACTTGATGCCAGCGTAAACCATGGGCAGCTCCACGTTCTCCAGCGCGCTGGTACGGGGCAACAGGTTGAACTGCTGGAAGACGAAACCGATGCGGCGGTTGCGGACCGCAGCCAGTTGGTCTGGGTCCATGCTGTCGACCGCCTCGTCCGCCAGTCGCAGGTGACCGGTGGAGGGCCGGTCCAGACAGCCCAGGATGTTCATCAGGGTGCTCTTGCCCGAGCCCGAGGCGCCCATGATGGCGACGAACTCGCCGGCGTCGATGTCCAGAGAGACACCGGCGAGGGCCTTCACCGTCTGGTCGCCCAGGCGGTAGTGCTTGGTGAGGTCGCGCGCCTCGATCAGTGGCATGGCGTCGCTCAGAACGACATCCGCGGACCCGCGGGCCGGCCGCCAGACGCTGCAGCAGGGCCGGCGCCGCCGTTCACGCCGGTGATCACCAGCGCGCCCTCACGCAGCGCCGCTGCGTCCGGCGAGCCAGGCGCGACCATCAGCTCGGTCATGGTGCCGTCGCTGATGCCCAGGCGCACGTTGTAGGCGCGCGGCTTGCCGTCTTCGCCCAGGATGTAAATACGGCCCCGGGTCACGGCGCGGCTGGCTGCCTCGGCCACCAGCGTGGTGTAGCGTGTCTTCTGCTCCGGCTTGAGCTGCTCGCCGATGCGTGCCCGGATCTCGGCCATCAGCCGTTCGCGGGCCTTGGGCCGCTCCTCGGGAGGCAGGTCGCGCAGTTGCTGGAAGCGCGGCGCCATGGCGGCGTAGATGGCCTCCAGCTTGGCCGCCTGGGCGGCGTCGAGCTTGAGCTCTTCGACCAGTCGCTGTCGCTGCGCGGCACCAAAACCTCCCGGCCCGCCAGGGCCGCCCGGTCCGGCACCGCCGGGTGCACCACCCGGGCCGCCGCCCTGGCCGCCGCTAAATCCACGACCACCACGGGCAGGCGCGCCCTCAGCGCCGCCCCCTTCCCCTGGCAGGGCCTGTGCCTGCGCCTCGGAGATCCAGGGGAAGCCCCAGGCACCCCGGGTCGAGGATGCCGGCGCGCTGGCAGGCGCGCTGGCAGGCGCAGTGCCCGAGGCGCGCGCTGCTGCGGGCTCGGAGCCCGCCGCGCTTTCTGCACCGGCGCCTGAGGCCGATCCTGCCGCACCCCCTGCTCCGCCGGCCCCACTGGCGCCAGAGGCCGCCCGGGCAGGCGGCTCAACGCCGGCAATGCGCACACGCAGCGCGGCATTGGGCACTTTGAGCGCGTTCTCACGTGCATCGGTCACCACCCGCACATTGGCGGTCATGCCGGGCAGCAGCCGACCGGTCGTATTGGAAAAAGCCACCACCGCGACATAAGTCACCACATTGGCCACCGATTGCGCGGCCTTACGCACCTGGCGGATCTCCCCTTCGAAGCTCTGGCCAGGGAAGGCGTCCACGGTAAAGCTGGCCTTTTGGCCATTACGGATGCGGCCGATGTCGCTCTCGTCGATGCTGGCGTCCACCTGCATGTCGCGCAGGTTGCGGGCAATGACGAACAACTCGGGCGACTGCAGGCTGGCCGCCACCGTCTGCCCTTTTTCGATCGCGCGCTTGATCACGATGCCGCTCACGGGCGAAACGATGCGGGTCCGCTCGAGGTCAATGCGGGCCTGCGCCAGTGCGGCCTGGCGTTGGGCCACATTGGCCTGCGCGCTTTTGACCTGGGCCTGGGCGACGCCCTCCTGGGCCTCGGCCGCGCGCACCGACTCGACACTCGTATTGACCAGGGCCTGGGCCTTGTCGGCCTCGCTCTGGGCGATGAACTGGCGCTCGACCAGCATGCGCTTGCGCTCCTGGTCGCGCTGGGCCTCGGTCAGGTCAACGCGGGCTCGCGAAACGCTGGCCCGCACTGCCGCCACATTGGCCATGGCGGTGAGCACCGCGGCCTGCGAGGCCTCGAGGTCGGCCTGCGACTGGCGGACCCGGTACTCGAAGGTTTCAGGGTCGATCTGGGCAATCAGCTGACCTGCGCGGACCTCGCTGTTGAAGTCGACATACAGCTCCTTGATCTGGCCGGACACCTGGGTACCCACCGAGACCTGAGTCACTGGATTGACCTGGCCCGAGGCAGAGACGGAAGACTGCAAGGGGCCGCGCTCGATCTTGGCAGTGCGGTAGCTGACCTCCGGCGGGCGCTGGCCCCACCACCAGAACGCGCCACCGCCTCCGGCTGCCAGCAACAAGAGCGCCGCTGCGCCGACTTTCCAGGACCAAGCGCCGGGTTTTTTCATGAGGACCATTGTAGGAAGGGTGCGAGCGGCACTCGGGCGGGGCGGTCAATCACGGGTGAAGGCGAGGTAAAGACCTACGGCGCTTCCGGCCGGCCTCAAGCGCCCAGCTCTGGTGCGCGGTTGGCGGTGGTGTCCTACACCCCATGCCCAGGCTGGGCGGTTACCTTGCGGCCCTCACCCCGACTCATTCGAGTCCCTCCTCCTCCGGGGTGAGCTGGTCCGGCCCTTCCGTCCCGCGACTGGCATATTGGCCCCCAGGCTTGGCCTGGGGGCATTTTTTATTTAACGCGGCTCACTAGCGTCCGTGGCCCTGAGGACCACGGCCCGGACCCTCTCCACCATGTTGGCCGCCATGACCACCGTGGCCGTTGTGACCTCCGTGACCGTAAAAGCCAGGGTTCCAGTAACCGGGCGGGCCGAAGCCCGGGCCCGGCCGCACGATAACCACTGGCGGAGGGGGCGGGTAATAGGAGGTGCTGCTATATACGACGGGCGCCGACGTGTAGACCACCTGCGGCTGGGTGTAAAGCACTGGCGGCTGGGTGTATTGCACCGGCGGCTGGCTGTAGCCCAATTGGGGATCGGTCGGCTCGGTGTAAACCGGCTGAGGGTACATCGGCTGGGGGTACACCGGCTGGGGATAGACCGCTTGCGGTACGGTGGAATAGACCGTGGGCGCGGGTGACACATAGACGGGCGGCGCCACATAGACGCGCGGCGGCGGCGCATTGCCGGCGCCTAGCACCACGCCAGGCGCCGGGGAGACGCCAACTGACCAGTAAACCCTGTCGGCGGCCCGGGCGGCCGGGGCGCCGAGCGCCAAGCTGAGGGTGAGAGTGAGGACCGCTGCCATGGGCGGGAGCCCGTGCAAGAGCAGGGAGCCGACCACAAGGGGGCGAGGACGGAGGGAGGCTGGGGCCATTTTGGATCTCCTGGCGTTGTCTTTCCCTAACGCGCCAGACCGGTCGCGGTGGACAGGCAAGTGAGCCGCCGCGTTGCCGGAAGTAAGAAGGGCGGCCCACCCGCCTAAAATCGACGACTTATGACCGCACCCGCCGACAAAGACAGCGCCAAGCCGAGCAACTTCCTGCGCCAGATCATCGAGCGCGACCTCGAGCAAGGCCATTACGCGCAGCGGCGCTGGTCCGGCCAACCCGGCGATGCGGCAGCGCAGCAGGCCGGCGCGCCCGACCCGGCCCGCATCCGCACCCGCTTCCCGCCCGAGCCCAATGGCTACCTGCACGTGGGCCATGCCAAGAGCATCTGCCTGAACTTCGGCCTGGCACGCGACTATGGTGGCGTCTGCCACATGCGCTTTGACGACACCAACCCCGAGAAAGAGGAGCAGGAGTACGTCGACGGCATCCTCGACGCGGTGCGCTGGCTGGGTTACTCGTGGGATGCGAACGGCAGCTCGCACCTGTATCAGGCCAGCGACTACTTCGACTTCATGTACCGCGCCGCCGAGCACCTGGTGGGCCAGGGTCTGGCCTATGTCGACGAGCAGACGCCCGAGCAGATGCGCGCCAACCGCGGTGACTTTTCCAAGCCCGGCGTCGACAGCCCCTTCCGCAGCCGCACGCCGGAGGAAAACCTCGCGCGCTTGCGCCAGATGCGCGATGGCCAACTGGCCGACGGTGCCGCGGTGCTGCGCGCCAAGATCGACATGGCCAGCCCTAACATCAACCTGCGGGACCCGGCCCTCTACAGAATCAAGCACGCCGAGCACCACGCCACCGGCACGCGCTGGTGCATCTACCCGATGTACACCTTCGCCCACCCGATCGAGGACGCGCTGGAGAACATCACCCACAGCATCTGCACCCTCGAGTTCGAGGACCAGCGGCCCTTCTACGACTGGCTCCTCGACCGCCTGCGCGAGGGCGGCCTGATCAACACGCCGCAGCCGCGCCAGTACGAGTTCGCGCGCCT
>CANFQF010000153.1 GCA_947449025.1 Comamonadaceae bacterium | reverse complement strand
CGCTCCCTGCCCACCTTGGGCGCCTTGACCACGGGATGCGGCCATGAAGACCTGCCTGACCTTCCCCCTCACCGTCCTCCTTGGCTTGCTGTGCCAGGCGGCCGGTGCGCAATGCCTCCGTACTTCGTCGGCCATGGCCGATGCGATGACCGAGCCCGTGAGCGGCCTGTGGCTGGCCGCGCTTGCCCTGATGGGCGGCATCGCCTGGCGGCGCCAGGACCATTGACTCCGGCGCCCACCCCGCCCTCCCCGCCCACAACACCCACCGGCGAACGCGTCCGACCATGGCAACACTGTCTGCGAGGGCCGGCCAGGCCCTGCGCTGGGGCACGCTGACCCTGCTGGCCCGGATCGGGCTGCAACTGATGACGCAGGTGCTGCTGGCCCGCGTGCTCGGCCCGCAGGCTTATGGCGTGTACGCAATCGGCCTGACGCTCCTGACCTTTGCTGGCTTCCTCGCGGGCAACGGGTTTGCCTACGGCTTGCTGCTGCGCCCGCAGATCAACGAGCAGGACATCCGCCTGGCCTTCACCTGGCAGGTCAGCGCCGGCCTGGTCTGCGCAGCGGCCATGGCCTTGGGCGCGCCGGCACTGGCGTCGTTCTTTCGCGCGCCCGAACTGGTGCCGACGCTGCGCTGGATGGCGCTGGCCTGCGCGTTCACCGCGGGTGCCGGCACCGCGCTGGCGCTGCTGCAGCGCGCGCTGGACCAACGCCGCCAGGGCCTGCTGCAGCTGGCCGCGTATGCCCTGGGCTACCTGGGCGTTGGTCTGCCCCTGGCCCTGGCCGGCTGGCAGGCCGAGGCACTGGCGGTGGCCTGTGCCACTCAGGCCGCCGCCACGCTGGTGCTGGCGCTGTGGCTGCGTCCTCACCCGCTGCGCCCCTTGTGGCACGGGCCGGGCCGGGCCCGGACGATGGACACCGGGGGCCGGGTCTTTTTGACCAATCTGGTCAATTGGCTGGCGGCCAACCTCGATCGACTGATCATCGGCCGCTGCCTGCAGGCCCATGCGGTCGGCCTGTACGCGCTGGCCTGGAACCTGGCCCAGGTACCGGTGGCCTTGCTGGTGGGCGCGGCGCAACCGGCGCTGCTGGCGTCGGGCACGCAGCTACGCGGGCAGGGAGCGCGCGGGGGCGATGCGCGCGGGCAAGGTGCGTCCACAGCCCCTGTCGCTGGGCAGGGCCCGGGCGCAGATGCGGCACCGGCCAGCCTCAGCCCGCAGGCGCTGCGCCGGCTGGGCGGCGCCTGGGAGATGGCCATGGCCAGTGCCTGCGCCTTGCTGCCGGCCGCCGCGCTGTGCCTGGCCCTTCTTGCGACGGACCTGGTGGCGCTCCTTTATGGGCCAGCCTGGCAAAGCTCGGGGCCGCTGCTGGCGCTGATGCTGCTGTGCCTGCCGGCGTGGACGGCCTGGGCACTGGCCACGCCAGTGCTCTGGCATGCCGGCCAGGCCGCCTTGGAAGCACGGCTGCAATTGCCCCTGCTCGCCCTGGCGCTGCCCCTGTGGATCGGGGCGGCGCTGTGGGCCGACGCATCAACACCCTCGGCGGCGCAATCGCTCGCCGGTTCGGATTGGGCGAGCGGCGCAGGGACATTCATCGGCGTGCTGGAAGCCGGCTCGCTGATGCCGATGGCGCTGCTCACCGCACTGCTGCTGCACGCCCGCGCCTGGCGCACGGTGCGCGCCGCGCTGGCTTGCCTGGGCCGCCCGGCGGCGCGGCTGGTTCCGGCTGTCTGGCGCGGCCTGCTCCTGGCCGGCGCCTGCGCCTTGGCCTTGCAGGCCGGCCGCGGCCTGGCCCAAGGGCTTGCACCCTGGCTGCTGATACCCGTCTGGGCGGAGTCACCCGCAGCCCATGCCGCGCTGCGCCTCCTCGGCGGAGGCGCTGCTGCGCTGATCGCCGCCGGTGGTCTGCTCGCCTGGCGGCCCACCTTGCTGGGCCCGCAAGCGCTGGCGCTCTTGCGACGCGCCGGTGCGGTGCAGGGGCGGCCATGAGGAACCCGGCATCCCCTGCAACTGGGCTGCGCCATGAACCGCTGAACGACCTGCGGACTCACCAGCAACATGAACTGAAATCGGGTCGACGCCGATCAGCAGGCCAGAGCGCAGAAGTCTTGGAGCCCCAAGCGACAGACACCGGCCTGCGCCTGGCCGGCCTGCTGCCCTGGATCTTCCCGGTGTTGCTGGCGGTGCCCGCATTGGACGTGCTGTTTTCGGGCCGCGATCTCGCCGACAGCCTGGTCGCACTCGAAGCAGTCGAGTCCGTGTCCCGCTCCGCCCTGGTCGACTGGCTGCAGCGGGGCGCCTCCCTTTTGTTGCTGGTGGCTTCGCTCGAGCAGATCGTCCACCATGCGCTCCGGCGGCTGCCGGTCTGCCTTCCGCTGGTCTCCGCCTTTGGCCTGTACTGGGTGGGCAGCGTGGCATTGCCCGCGGCGTTCGGTGCAAATCCGACCTTCAGCCACGAGCTGCTGTACGCACCAGCCACCGGCCTGGCCTGCTGCCTGGCCACCCCGCAGGAGCAGGACCGCATCGTGCAACTGGCCCGCGACGCGCTCGCCCTGCTGCTGCTCGCGGGCCTGGCCCTGCTGGCCTGGCAGCCGACCCTGGTGGCCGACGTCGGCTATTCCGCCGGACTTTTGCCGGGCCTGCCACGGCTGGCAGGGCTCACACCGCATGCGGTCACCCAGGGCCTGCTGGCCCAGGTCTTTTTGCTGCTGCTCTGGGTGCGGCCCTACCGACGGCCGCTGGCCGATTACGCCGCCTGGGCGCTGGGCCTCACGGTGCTGGTGATGGCGCAGTCCAAGACTGCCTGGCTGGCCTTTGCGCTGTGCGCGCTGGCCCTGCTGGTGGTGCGCCAGGGGCCCGCCCTTCGCCAGCGACTCAACGACCCCTCGCGCGCTGGCCCGCTGGTGGCCGCTTGCGCAGCGCTGTGCCTGGCGATCGCGGTGGGCGCGGCGGCGCTGCTCTCGGGGGCGCTGGACCAGCGGGCTGCCGACTTCATGGCCAGCGAGCAGGGGGCGCAGCTGCTCTCGCTCACCGGCCGCGACCGGATCTGGGCCGCGGCGATCGAGGAGTGGCGGCAAAACCCCGTCTTCGGCTACGGCCTGTCGCTGTGGGACGCCGCGTACCGCCACGCGATCGGGCTGCCCCATGCGACACATGCCCACAACCAGTGGCTCGACGACGCGGCTCGCGCCGGCAGCGTCGGCGTCACTGCCCTGGTGATTTATGCGGCGGTGTTGCTCACTCTGTGTGTGCGTCATGCGCGCGCCAGCGGCGGTCTGGCCCTGGCGCTGGGCCTGACGCTGGCGCTGCGCGCAGTCGGCGAAGTGCCGCTGTCGCTCCTGGGTTATGGCACCGAATTGTTTGTGCACCTGCTGCTGGTCGCGACGCTCGCGGCGGCGGCATTCCCGGGCGGGAAAGACGCACCGCGCACGCCGGCCATCAACGCTGTCCCAAGGGGGACCGGCGCATGAGGTTCTCGGTCGTCATTGCCCTGTTCAACAAAGCCCGCTTCGTGCGCGGTGCGGTGGCCTCAGCCCTGGACCAGCGACTGGCGCCGCTGGAGGTGATCGTGATCGATGACGGGTCGACCGACGGCGGCCTGGCGCTGCTGACCCCCTGGTCGACAGACCCGCGCCTGCGGCTGGTGCACCAGGCCAATCGCGGGGTGTCGGCGGCACGCAACCTGGGCATTGCCCTGGCGCAGGGCGACTGGGTGGCCTTTCTCGACGCCGACGACCAATGGCATCCGGAGTTTCTCGCCGCGTTGGCGCAAGCCCACCAGCGCTGCCCGCAGGCCGACCTGCTGGCCACCGGTTTTCGTTGGACCCGGGACGAACAGGTCCCGCTGGCCCCCTGGGCCGTGGCCACTGAACACAGCCAGGTCGAGGTGATCCACGACTTGCGCCGGCGCTGGATGCAGCACGCCCCCCTGTGCGCCAGCAGCGTGGCGGTGCGCGCAGATCGGCTGCGGCAGATGTCGACCTGCTTCCACGAGGGCGAGTCCTACGGCGAAGACCTGGACATGTGGTTTCGGCTGGCCGACGAGGCGCAGGTGGCGGCGGTGGACGGCGTTTACGCCTCGGTACGCGGCGGCTTGGCGGGCGCGCTTTCGGGTGCGCTCTCTGGCGCAGCCCGGCGCCAGATGCCGCCTTTTCTGGAGCGCATGCGCGATCAGGCGCTGGCCGGCACCTTGCCCGCCAGGCACCGCGCGTCGGCGCTGTGGTTCGTGGCCCAGGCCCAGACCACCCTGGCTCGCGAGGCGCTGGCCGAGGGCCAGCGACGCGAGGCCCTGGGCTGGCTGGCGCAGGCCTCGCACGGTTGGCGGCTCCTGCGCTGGTGGGTCACCGTGGCGCTCGCGCTGCTGATGCCGGCGCGGGTGGCTGATCGCTGGCAACGCTGGCGTCTGCGCGGCGCCCGCCCACTGGAGAGGAACACAGGATGAACGAGTCACTTCCCATGCACACCATGCGCCCTTACAACACCCCCTTCAGCACCCCCTTCAGCACCGATCCCACCGACCCCACCGCGTTCAGCGCCCTCACCCACCCGGCCACTCCAAGGGCATCAGACGCCCCCGTGCGGGTGTCGGTCGTGGTCAAAGCGCTCAATGAGGGCCCGCGCATCTACCGTGCCCTGGCCAGCGCACTGGCCGCGGTGGCCGAGGTCGGCGGTGAGGTGATCCTGGCCGACAGCGGCTCGACCGACGAGACGATTGCCGAGGCCACGCGCCTGCCGGTGCGCATCGTGCAACTGGCTGATCCGCGTGAGCGGCGCTGCGGCATCGGACCCGAGCTGGGCTGGCGCCATGCGCGCGGCGAGTACGTCTACCTGATGGATGGCGACATGACGCTGGACCCGGGGTTTCTCTCGCTGGCGCTCGCGTTCCTGGCCCGCCACCCGGAAGTTGCCGGTGTGGGCGGGCGCGTGCTGGAGCGCAACCTGGTGTCGATCGAATACCGCGAGCGCGAGCGCCGCGCCCGCGAAGAGGAGGCGCATCGGCGGCCGGGTCCGGTAGATCGGCTCGACGGCGGTGGCCTCTACCGGCGGGTCGCGATCGCCGAGGTCGGCTATCTCTCGGACCGCAATCTCCACAGCTACGAGGAACTGGACCTGGCACTGCGGCTGCGATCGCGTGGCTGGCGTTTGTGGCGATTGCCGCTCGATGCCACCTGCCACCAGGGTCACGCCGCGCCCGCGCTGCGGCTCCTCTGGCGCCGCTGGCAAACCGGCTACGCCTGCGGTTGCGGCGAGGTGTTGCGCGCGGCGCTGGGTCAGCCCTGGTGGCGACTGCTGCGAAAGGACATGCGCGAACTTCGCTTGTATCTGGCGGTGCTGGCCTGGTGGCTGGCGCTGGCCGCCCTGCTGGGGCTGGCCCTGGCATCGGCCCTGGTCCTGGAGCCAACCGGCAGCGGGCGTGAGGTGACGCGGACGCTGCTGGGGTCTGTGCCCCTGCCGCCGCCGGCCCTGGCCTGGAGCGCACTGGCCTGGCTGGCCGTCACCCCCTGGGCCATCATGACGCTGCGCCGGCGCTCGGCACGGGCCGGGTTCTACGCGGTCGCGTCCTGGTGCGTCCACGCCGCCGGCCTGCTGCGCGGGCTGCTGGCACACCGGCGCCCACCGCGCGACCCGATCGCCGCGCATGTGATTCGCCCGGGCCCCTATGCCATGAGCGAGCCGCTGATGCCTGCGCCGCGCGCACGGGCCGGCCAGGGCGGCCGACGTGGACGCGAGCCCGTCATCTTCGTGGCCTGCCCCTGGACGCCGGTGGGCGGCGGCATGTTCAAGGTGGCTGACTACCTGATACGCGCCCAGGCGGATGCGCGCCAAGTCACTGGCAGGGACGGGCCACACGCTGCGCAGGCACGCCTCAAACCACTGGACACCCGCGGCAGCGGGAGTTCGGCGGCTTCGCTGCGCGTGCTGGCGGGAGCGCTCACAGCACTCGTTCGGGGCCGGATACGCGGCGAGGTGGCGGGGGTGCATGTGAACATGGCCGAGCGCCTGAGTCTGGTCCGCAAGGGCCTGGTGGTGGTGACCTGCCGCGCGCTGGGCCTGCCGGTGGTGCTACACCTGCACGCGGCCGAACTTCACCGCGCCTGGCCCACGCTGCCCGCGCCGGCGCGGGCCTTGGCACGCTGGATGTTTTCGCTGCCGCGCGCCTGCATCGTGCTGGGACCTCAGTCGGCCGAGTTCGTCACCGGCGCCTTGCGGGTGCCGCCGGAGCGGGTGGTGGCGGTGAGCAATGGCGTGCCACCGCCCCGGCAAGCGCGCCGCCGCCGCGAGCGCGATGGACTGCAGCTGCTGTTCGTGGGCAATCTGTCCGCGCGCAAGGGCCTGCCTGAGTTGCTGCAGGCCATGGCGCAACCGGTGCTCGCCGCACTTCCGATCACCCTCACCCTGGCCGGCGGCGGCGACCTGCCTGGCTGGCGCGCCCGCGCCGACCGGCTGGGCCTGGGCGACCGCGTCCGTTTTTGCGGCTGGACCGAGGGCGCCAAGCTGGCGGGGCTGATGGCAAGCGCGGACGCACTGGTCTTGCCCTCGCACGACGAGGGCCTGCCCTTGGTCATTCTCGAGGCTCTGGCCCAGGGCCTGCCCGTGGTGTGCACGCCGGTGGGCGAAATTGCCGCCTGCCTGCAAGACGGCCGCCACGCGCTCTTCGTGCCCCCCGGTGACGCCGTGGCATTGGCCCGCGCGCTGGCCCGTCTGCTGGGCGATGCGACGCTGCGCGAGCAACTGGCACTGGAGGGCCGGGCGCTGTGGCAACGCGAGTTCTCAATCACCCGTTTCTTCAGCCGGATTGCCGCTGTCCATAGCCGCTGCTTTGGCGTGTGCGCGTCGCTGCCGGCGGGGGCTACAGAGGACCGCGCGATGCGTCAAATCGACGCCGAGCTTGCAGGGCCTTTTTTGCCAGAGATCGGTGACGACAGGCGCAGCGACCAAAGGCGCAGCGACGCATTGCCCGGCGATGTGATGCCAGGAGAGACCCGATCAGGAGAGGCCCGACCAGGAGAGGCGGGCTGGTCAGGCGGCGCCCGTCCGTCGGCCTTGCCCGGGGCGGCCGCATGATCGCCGACGCCCAGACCTGCGAGGCAGGGGCTGTCCTGTCCACCGAGTGGTGCGTGGTCGGCGCCGGCCCGGCGGGCATTGCGCTCGCACTGACCTTGGCCGAACGCGGCTGCCAGGTGCTGCTGCTGGAGTCGGGCCGGCAGCCACTGGATCCGCAGGCGCAGGCGCTGTACGACGGCGAGGTCGACGGCGGCCCGCTGGGCGAGGCCGCGCACAGCCCGCCACAGCGCTTTCGCATGCGGGGCCTGGGCGGCTCGAGCATCCGCTGGGGCGGGCGCTGCATGCCGATGGATCCGATCGACTTCGAGCCGCGTCCCTGGGTGGATTGGAGCGGCTGGCCGATCAGCCCACAAGACCTCGCGCCCTATTGGGACGATGCGAGTGACTGGGCCGAGGCCGGGGCGGCGAGGGGCCCCGCGTCGGGAGCGCAAGCCGCATGCGACGACGCCGGACCCGCGGCCTACGACGCCCGCCGCGCCCTGCCCTACGCACCGCCGCTTATTGCCGGCTTCGACAGCCCGCGGGTCCACACCCACGGGCTCGAGCGCTTTTCCTGTCCCACCGACTTCGGCCGCCGTTACCGCCGCCGGCTGGCGCAGGCGCCGACGCTGCAGGTGCTGCAAGGCGCGACCTGCATTGGGCTGGCCCTGGCGGCAGACGGGCGCCGGGTTCAGGCCCTGCAGGTGTTGCTCTCACCCGGCGCGGGAAGCAACACCCAAAAGTTCAGCGCCCCGCGCAGCATCGAAGTGCGCGCGCGTCAGGTGGTGCTCGCCCTGGGCGGGCTGGAGACGGCCCGCCTGCTGCTTGCCTCTGACGACGCGCAGACCGGCGGCGTGGGCAATGCCCACGATGTGGTGGGGCGCTTTTACATGTGCCACCTGGCCGCCAACCTGGGCGAGCTGCAGGTGGCCGGCGAGCCCGGGCGGGTGCGCCATGGTTACGAGCTGTCGCCCGAGGGCGTGTACTGCCGGCGCCGCCTGGCCATCGCGCCCGGCGCGCAGCGAGAGCACGGCCTG
>CANFQF010000152.1 GCA_947449025.1 Comamonadaceae bacterium | reverse complement strand
TTCAACAACGAGGGCTTCGAGGCCCGCCGCTACGACGAGAGCCTGGAGCGCCTGCGCCGCTCGCGCCTGAAGTCGCAGACCACCCTGTCGCTGCTCAACACCGGACAGCAGCTGATCATCGCCATCGCCCTGGTGGCGATGCTCTGGCGTGCCACCCAGGGCGTGGTTGAGGGCCGCATGACGCTGGGCGACCTGGTCATGATCAACGCTTTCATGATCCAGCTTTACATCCCGCTCAACTTCCTTGGCGTGCTGTACCGGGAGATCAAGCAGAGCCTGACCGACCTCGACCGCATGTTCACCCTGATGGACCGTGAGCGCGAGGTCGCCGATGCGCCCGGTGCCCAGCCCTTGTCGGGGCTGGACCAGGCCAGCGTCACCTTCGACCAGGTGCGTTTTGCCTATGACCCTGCGCGCCCGATCCTGCACGAGGTGAGCTTCGAAATCCCCGCGGGCAAGACGGTGGCGGTGGTGGGGCCCTCGGGCTCGGGCAAGTCGACTCTCGCGCGGCTGCTTTATCGCTTCTACGACGTGCAGGCGGGTAGCATCCGTATCGGCGGCGAGGACATCCGCCAGGTCACCCAGGCCAGCGTGCGCCAGGCCATTGGCATCGTGCCGCAGGACACGGTTCTGTTCAACGACACCGTGGCCTACAACATCGCCTATGGCCGCCCCGGCGCCAGCCAGGACGAAGTCGAGGCGGCGGCGCGTGCCGCGCACATTCATGGCTTCATCTCCGCCACCCCCGAGGGCTACCAGACCCGGGTCGGTGAGCGTGGGCTCAAGCTCTCGGGCGGCGAGAAGCAGCGGGTGGCGATCGCGCGCACCCTGCTCAAGAACCCGCCCATCCTTATTTTTGACGAGGCCACCTCCGCCCTCGACTCCGCCAATGAGCGCGCGATCCAGGCAGAGCTGCAAAGTGTGGCCCGCAACAAGACCACCCTGGTCATCGCCCACCGTCTCTCTACCGTGGTGGACGCCCACGAAATTTTGGTGATGGACGCTGGCTACATCGTCGAGCGCGGCAGTCATTCCGAACTGCTCGCCCGGGGCGGCCGCTACGCGGGCATGTGGGCCTTGCAGCAGCAGGAACGCGAAGAGGTGGCGGCCTGAGTTGCGATCGGAGCTGCGAACAAAGCTGCGAACGAGTTGCCGCCGCGGGCGCCGCCCCTGTTCGGGCGACCGCTGCGCTCTCATAATCGGCCCCATGGAAACCAAGTGGCTCGAGGACTTTGTGAGCCTGGCCGAGACCCGCAGCTTCAGCCGGTCCGCCCAACTGCGCCACGTCACCCAGCCGGCCTTTTCCCGCCGCATCCAGGCCCTGGAGGCCTGGGCTGGCTGTGACCTCGTCGATCGCAGCTCCTACCCCACGCGGCTGACCCCGGCCGGCCAGACCCTGTACGCGCAGTCGCTGGAAATCCTCCAGGCGCTGCAAAGCACCCGTGCCATGTTGCGCGGCCAGTCGGGCGCTAACCAGGGCCTGGTGGAGTTTGCGACCCCGCACACCCTGGCCTTTACCTTCTTTCCGAGCTGGGTCTCGGGCCTGCGCGCCGGCTTCGGCCCGATCAAGAGCCGCCTCATTGCCCTCAACGTGCACGACGCCATGCTGCGTCTGGTCGAAGGCAGCTGCGACCTGCTCATTGCCTACCACCATGACGCGCTGCCATTGCCGCTCGAGGCCGAACGCTACGAAATGGTCAGCCTGGGACGCGAAACGGTCGCGCCCTATTGCCGACCCGACGGCCAGGGCCGGCCGATGTTCTCCCTGCCCGGACGCGCCAACCATCCACTGCCCTACCTCGGCTATGCCGAAGGCGCCTACCTGGCGCGGGTGACCGACCTGGTGCAGCGGCAGTCCCCTGTTCCCATTCATCTGGACCGCGTCTACGAGACCGATATGGCCGAGGGCCTCAAGGTGATGGCCCTGGAAGGCCATGGCCTGGCCTTCTTGCCCGCCAGCGCAGTGCGCGCCGAGTTGGGCGACGGGCGCCTGGTACCGGCTGATGACGGGGATTCGGCCCCGCTGCGCCTGACGCTGGACATCCGGGCCTGGCGGCAAAAGCCGGGCCGTGAGGGTGCGCGCCACGCTCCGGGCGCTGCGCAGGCCTTGTGGGACTACCTCATCGCGCCAGCACCCGGGACCGCCGCGACCGGCTGAGAAGTGCGCCCGGTGCTGGCTATCGGCCATGCGACTTGGGCCAGATTCCTGACTGCCCATGCGAGCCTGGCATGGCGCCTTGCTACCTCGGCATTGGCTTCCATGAGCCCCCCGTCCTAAATTGCGCCCATCACCGACCCAGGAGGATGGCCCATGCAAGACGACACCCACACTCACTTCCGAACCGAGCAGGATTTTCTCGGGCCCCGCGAAATCCCCGCCGACGCCTACTGGGGTGTCCACACCGCCCGGGCGATCGAGAACTTCCCCATCTCCGGAACCGCGCTCTCGGCCATGCCCGACCTCATCCGGGCGCTGGCCTTGGTCAAAAAGGCGGCCGCCCGCGCCAACCTGGCGCTGGGCGTGATCGATGCCAAGCGCTTCCATGCCATCACCCATGCCTGTGAGCAACTGTCCGCCGGCCGATTCCATGAGCAGTTCGTGGTCGACGTGATCCAGGGCGGGGCGGGCACCTCCACCAACATGAACGCCAACGAGGTCATCGCCAACCTGGCGCTCGAGCGTCTGGGCTTTGACAAGGGCCGCTACGACGTGCTGCATCCCAACGACCATGTCAACGCGTCGCAGTCGACCAACGATGTCTATCCCACCGCGGTGCGCCTGTCCCTCTGGTTCGGCATTGACCGGCTGCTGCTGTCCATGAGCCGCCTGCGCGAATCGTTCGAGCGCAAGGCGGCCGAGTTTCATGCGGTGCTCAAGATCGGCCGAACTCAGCTGCAAGACGCAGTGCCCATGACCCTGGGCCAGGAGTTCTCCACCTATGCGGTCATGCTCGAAGAGGACGAGGCCCGGCTGCGCGAGGCCCGGGCCCTGATCCAGGAAATCAACCTCGGTGCCACCGCCATCGGCACCGGCATCAACGCGCCCGCCGGCTACGCCGAATTGGCCTGCCGGGAGCTGGCCCAGATCAGCGGCATTCCGGTGGTCAAGTCGAAGAACCTGATCGAGGCCACCCAGGACACCGGCGCCTTTGTTCAGCTCTCCGGGGTGCTCAAGCGGGTGGCCACCAAGCTGTCCAAGACCTGCAACGACCTGCGCCTGCTCTCCAGCGGACCCCAGGCGGGCTTTGGCGACATCAAGCTGCCGCCCCGGCAGGCGGGTTCGTCCATCATGCCCGGCAAGGTCAACCCGGTGATTCCGGAGGTGGTCAACCAGGTGGCCTTCGAAGTGATCGGCAATGACATGACGGTCACCCTGGCCTCGGAGGCCGGCCAGCTGCAGCTCAATGCCTTTGAGCCCATCATGGGCTGGAGCCTGTTCAAGAGCATCAAGCACTTGGCCAATGCCTGCGACACGCTGCGCGAACACTGCGTGGACGGCATCGTGCCCAACTATGAACTGCTGGCACGCCGGGTGCGCGAGTCGGTCACCCTCGTCACCGCCCTCAACCCGGTGATCGGCTACGAGAAGGCGGCGCTCATCGCCAAGACGGCCCTCGCCACCGGCGGCGCCATTGACGAGGTAGCCGAATCGCTGGGCATTCTGACCCGCGAGCAGATCGAGGCCCTGCTGGTGCCCGAGCGGCTCACGCAGCCCGGGCGGCTGTCCTCCTGAGCTCCGGCACGGCTCCTGCTTACGGGTTTTCCCTTGTGGGCGAGTGGCTGACCCTGCACCGGACGGGGGCGAAATGGACCAAACGGTGGCGTGCAGGTCGAAGCCGTGCCTAGAATCAGCGTTCCTATCTTTCAATTCGCAATTTGCACAGGAGATCTCCCATGAAGAAGCATCTGTTGGCCTTCGCCGTCGCCGCCCTGGCGGCCGGTGGCGCCTTCGCCCAAGCCGGTGATACGCTGGCCAAGGTCAAGTCCTCGGGCGTCATCACCATGGGTGTGCGCGACTCCTCGGGTGCCCTGTCTTACACCCTGGGTGACGGCAAGTACGCCGGCTTTCACTACGAACTGTGCGAACGCATCATCGCCAACGTCGAGAAGGCTGTCGGCCGCAAGGTCGAAGTGAAGTACCAGTCGGTCACCTCGCAAAACCGCATTCCCCTGGTGCAAAACGGCACGGTCGACATCGAGTGCGGCTCCACCACCAACAACGCCGCTCGCCAGAAGGACGTGTCCTTTGCCGTCACCACTTATGTGGAAGAGGTGCGCATCGCGGTCAAGGCCAACTCCGGCATCACCAACATCGCCCAGTTGAAGGACCGCAACGTCGCCACCACGACCGGCACCACCTCGGTGCAGCTGCTGCGCAAGCATGAGCGCGCCAACGGCATCGACTTCAAGGAAGTCTTTGGCAAGGACCATGCAGACAGCTTCCTGCTGCTCGAATCCGGCCGTGCCGATGCCTTTGTGATGGACGGCCAGATCCTGGCTGGCAACATTGCCGCCTCCAAGAGCCCGGCCGACTACAAGATCGTCGGCGAAGTGCTGAGCGTCGAGCCCATCGCCATCATGATCCGCAAGGACGACCCCGCCTTCAAGAAGCTGGCCGATGACACCCTGCGTGACCTGATGAAGTCGGGTGAGGCCGCCAAGCTGTATGACAAGTGGTTCGTTCAGCCCATCCCCCCGAAGAACACCCGTGTCGGTCTGCCGGCCAGCGACGCCACCAAGGCGGCCTGGGCCAACCCCAACGACAAGCCGGTGGAAGACTACGCCAAGAAGTAAGCTGCCGACTTGAACCATCGAACCCCGCGGCGCCTGGCGTTCGCGGGGTTTGTGTTTTTTGCAGCGACGCGTTACAACCGACAACTTTTTCCGCGGAGCCGATCACCCATGACCCTGGACTGGCAGGTATTTCTCACCGACGACGGCGGCGGCCGCACCTATCTCGAATGGATGATGGAGGCCTGGCGCTGGACGCTGGCGGTGGCCGGCGCCTCCTGGGTGGTGGCCATGATCACCGGGGCGTTGTTCGGCACCCTGCGGACCCTGCCCAACAACCCCTGGCTGGTGCGCCTGGCCAATGCCTGGGTGGAGCTGTTCCGCAACATCCCCATCCTCGTCCAACTCTTCATCTGGTACTTCGTGGTGCCCAAGATGTTCCCCGCCTTCCAGCAGGTGCCCGGTTTTGTGCTGGTGGTGTTTGGGCTGGGCTTTTTCACTTCGGCTCGTATTGCCGAGCAGGTGCGGGCGGGCATCCAGTCGCTGCCGCGCGGGCAACGCTACGCCGCCATGGCCATGGGCCTCACCACCGCGCAGACCTACCGCTATGTGCTGTTGCCGATGGCCTTTCGCATCATCTTGCCGCCCCTGACCAGCGAGTCCATGAACCTGCTGAAAAACTCCTCGGTGGCCTTTGCGGTGTCGATCGCCGAATTGACCATGTTCGCCATGCAGGCGCAGGAGGAAACCTCTCGCGGCATTGAAATCTACCTGGCGGTCACCGGTCTTTATGCCGTTTCGGCCTTTGCCGTGAACCGCATCTTTGCCTTCATCGAGCGCAGGGTGCAGGTGCCCGGTTTCATCGTGGCCGGTGGCACCGGGGGAGGGCACTGAGCATGCTGGGCAACCTCGATCTCTCCTTCGTCAGCTGGGACATCTTCAGCAAGTTTGTCCTGAGCGGATTGCTTTTCAGTATTCAGCTGACCATCGTTGCCACACTGGGCGGCATCTTCTTTGGCACCCTGCTCGCGCTTTTGCGCCTGTCGGGCCGGCCCTGGCTGGTGATGCCGGCTACCTTCTACGTCAACGGCATGCGGTCCATCCCGCTGGTGATGGTGATCCTTTGGTTCTTCCTCATGGTGCCGCTCATCATCGGGCGACCGGTCGGTGCAGAGGCTTCGGCGGTGATCACCTTCATTGCCTTTGAGGCGGCCTATTTCAGCGAGATCATGCGTGCGGGTATCCAGTCGATCGCGCGCGGCCAGGTTTACGCGGGTCAGGCCCTGGGCATGACCTATGGCCAGAACATGCGCCTGGTGGTGCTGCCCCAGGCCTTCCGGAACATGCTGCCGGTGCTGCTCACCCAGACCATCATCCTGTTTCAGGACACCTCGCTCGTCTACGCCATCGGCGCCTATGACCTGCTCAAGGGCTTCGTGACCGCCGGCAAGATTTATGGCCGTCCCGAGGAGGCTTACCTCTTGGCCGCCATCGTCTACTTCGCCCTCTGCTTCGGACTGTCCTGGCTGGTGCGGCGACTGCAAGCGCGCATCGCCATCATTCGCTGAATTTGATTGGGACTTTTGAACATGATCGACATCAAGAACATTTCCAAGTGGTACGGCCCGGTGCAGGTGCTGAGCGATTGCTCGGTGAGCATCAACAAGGGCGATGTGGTGGTGGTGTGTGGGCCCTCGGGCTCGGGCAAGTCCACCCTGATCAAGACCGTCAACGGTCTGGAGCCCGTGCAAAAGGGCAGCATCACAGTCGATGGCGTGCAGGTCACTGACCCGGCCACCAACCTGCCCAAGCTGCGCAGCCGGGTGGGCATGGTGTTCCAGCACTTCGAACTCTTTCCGCACCTGTCGGTGACCGAGAACCTCACCCTGGCCCAAATCAAGGTGCTCGGCCGCACCCCCGATGAAGCCATGACCCGCGGCCTGAAGATGCTCGACCGCGTGGGCCTGATGGCGCACAAGGACAAGTTCCCCGGCCAGCTCTCCGGCGGCCAGCAGCAGCGGGTGGCAATCGCCCGGGCCCTGTCGATGGACCCGGTGGTGATGCTGTTTGACGAGCCTACCTCTGCGCTCGACCCCGAGATGGTGGGGGAGGTGCTCGACGTCATGGTCACCCTGGCCAAGGAAGGCATGACGATGATGGTGGTCACCCACGAAATGGGCTTCGCCCGCAAGGTGGCCAACCGCGTCATCTTCATCGACGTGGGCGGCCGCATTCTTGAAGACTGCTCGAAGGATGAGTTCTTCGGCAACCCGGAAGCCCGTCAGCCGCGGACCAAGGACTTCCTCAACAAGATCCTGGCGCACTGAACGCAGCGCGTCCTGCGCTCTCAAGGCCGCCCCGAACCCGAACCGTTTGGATCGGCCTGCCTGCCCCCTGAGCGTCCGCTCGTGCAGTCAGCTATAGCTAGCCTATTTTCACGTTTGAAAACTATGGTGCTCGCTTTACCAGCGAGCACCTATGAACCATCGAACCTCCCCCGCGCCGCAAGTCGGCACCCACCTTCCCTCTTCTCTTTCCTTTTCCATGCGGGCTGTGGTCGCAGCCCTTGTGGCGCTGCCTCTCCTTTCGGCCTGTGGCGGCGGTGGAAGTTCATCCGATTCGTCCAAGACCAACTCAGCGCCGCTGACATCCGGCTCGACGTCGCTTGTCGCCAAGTACGTGGGCACCTGGAAAGGTTGCCTCGGAGCAGAGCCCGGAATTTCGCACATGACCACCTTCGTATTCAAAGAGGCCGGGGCTAACAAGCTGGCGTTCACCGCTCACCGCGACCGCTTCGAAAGCCTCGATTGCTCCGGTCAAGCGAAGGGCAGCCTCGATGAGGATGGCGTCGTCACAGTCTTGGGGGTTACCAAGCTCATCGCGGGCGTGACTGCCGACGAGGCGCTGTACTCTGTGACGAACTTTTCCATGGGCGGCACCTTCTCGCTCACCCGTCCTGGGGGATTCGGATCTGTCTTGCTCAATTGGGCACTGGCGCTCGATGGCGCAAATCTGAGCATCGCCGCCTTCTCGCCACTCGACCCGGCCGACAAATTTCCCACGACCTTCAGCCCCGGCCTGCTGAGCAAGCAATAAAGGCGCACCAGCGCCGATTCAGCCGCGACATGCTCGTCTGCGGCACGCCGCGGTCGCCCCTGCTTGTGGGGCATGCGGGTGGGGGGAGCCTGGTGGGGGAGGCTGGGTGAGACAATTCGCGCATGCTTGAAGCCGCCAAAGCCGTCCCAGTCCCCCAAGCCCCTGATGCCCTGACTCTGGTCCGCCCCGACGACTGGCACCTGCATTTGCGTGACGGCGAGGCGCTCGCCACCACCGTGCCCCATACCGCCGCACAGTTTGGCCGGGCCATCGTCATGCCCAACCTCAAGCCACCGGTCACCACCGCGGCCCAGGCGCTCGCCTACCGCGACCGGATTCGCGCCGCCGTCCCCGCCGGGGTCGACTTCGAGCCGCTGATGACGCTGTACCTCACCGACAAGCTGCCGCCGGAC
>CANFQF010000151.1 GCA_947449025.1 Comamonadaceae bacterium | reverse complement strand
GAAGTGCTCGTCGGGGCCGACCGTTGGCAGGTCCAGCACTTCGGCCCACAAGGCCTGGAGCCGAGGCAGCAGTTCATCGGACGGGCGCTCGTCGTTGGCTGCGCCTTCATCACGCGGGTGAAGCCCCACATCAGACCGCAGTTCAGACCGCAGTTCAGGCCTCGGTTCACGGGCCAAGGCCAAGGCCGGGGCCGGGGCCGGGTCAGGCCTTGACGCTGCGGCGATGAGGGCCAGGCACTCGGGGTTGCGCAGGGCCAGCAGGTTCGCCGGCGCCTGTCCACACAGCGCTGCTCGCGCCGCCGCCTCAGACGGCTTGCCGTTGTGGGTCACCGGCAGCGCGGGCACAAGGAGCAGGCGGTCCGGCACATGCGCGGGCGAAAGCCGCTGGGCGATGGTGCGTCGCAGCCGCGCCAGCAGATGAACTTCGCTCCGGGGTGCAGATCCTGTGGCGAATGCAGCTGCTGCCGTTGCTGTTGCCGTTGCCGTTGCCGATTCCGCCAGCACCAGCAGGGCCACCACGCGAGGCGGCTCACCGGCCTGCTCCACCACCATCACCTCGGCCACCTCCGGCTCGTCGGCGAGCGCGCGCGCGATCTCGGCCGGCGCCACCTTGATGCCCCGGATATTGAGCAGGCCATCGCTGCGCCCATGCAGGCGCACGCCGCCTTCAGGGCCGAACTCGATCAGGTCACCATGCGTCCACACCCCGGGGTGCTCGGCAAAATAAGCAGCGTGAAAGCGCGCGCCATCTGCGTCGCCAAAAAAGCCCAGTGGCCGCGAAGGGAAGGGATTGGCGCAGACCAATTGGCCCACCCGGCTCTGTCCACTCCTTGCGCTCGTTGCGCTGACTGCGCTGACCCCACTGGCCGCGCCCGCCCCTCGGGACAACGGCCGGCCGTCGCGCCAGACCTGCACGTCCAGCCCCAGGCTGCAGCATTGCGCCTGGCCTCGCGGCACCGGCAGGTCGGGGTGGCCCAGCACGAAGCAGCCCAGAATGTCGGTGCCACCGCTGATCGACTGCAGTGCCTGCGGCCCCACCGCGCGCGCCACCCAGTCAAACTGCGCGTCTTGCAACACCGCACCGGTCGACAAAATCGCGCGCAAGGCGCCCAGGTCAAATTCGCGCGCCGGCTCCAGCCCGCAGGACTGCCCAAGCCGCAGGTAGGCCGGGCTGGTGCCAAAAACCTGCACCCGCTCGCGCGCCACCAGCGACCACAGCGTCTGCGCACCGTCCACCGGTCCGTCGTAGAGGACCAGGGTCACGCCGCTGGCCAGGGCCGACAGCTGCCACTGCCACATCATCCAGCTGCAGCTGGTGTGGAAGTACATGCGCTCGCCGGGCCGCAGGTCACAGTGCAGACGGTGTTCTTTCAGGTGCTCGAGCAGCGTGCCACCAGCCCCATGCACGATGGCCTTGGGCCGGCCGGTGGTGCCCGAAGAAAAGAGAATGAACAGCGGGTGGTTGAAGGGGTGACGCGGCCAGTCGAAGCGCGCCAGCTGCCCGGTGGCAGCCAGCGACTCGAGCGTCCACTCCTGCCAGGGGCCCTGCGGCGGCGCACCGTCGACCGCCACCACCGCCTGCAGCGTCGGCAAGCGCAGCGCCAGGGCTGCGACCTTGTCCTCCAGCGGGTCACCGGCGTCGTGCGGGCGCGGCGAGACATGGGCCACCAGCCAGCGCGGCGCCAGCGGCTCAAAGCGATCGGCCAGGGCCTCGAGCCCCATCTCGGGTGCGGCCACCGACAAGGTCGCGCCAACCGCCGCCACCGCCAGGGCCAGCGTTGCCGCCTCGGCGTCGTTGCGCAGCACCGCCACCACCCGGTCGCCGGGGGCCAGGCCCTGGGTGATGAAGGCATCGGCCAGCCGGGCCACGCGATCGCGCAGCGCGCCACGCGACCAGGTTTCGCGGCTGCCGTTGCCATGGCAGGCCACCAGCGCGGGCTGCGAGGCCTCAGCCACCGACAGATCCAGCAGCCGGTCGGCCCAGTTCAGGCGCAGGTGGGGAAAGAAGCAGGTCTGCTCGATGCCTTTGCCCAGGAAGGTGGGCTGGGTGTCGCCCTCAACACCGGGCCTGCCCGGTTGCAGATCACACCAACCGAGAAAGAAGCGCCAGAAGGCCGGCCAATCGCGCAGCGCCCAGGCCTGCAGGGCGGCGGGCGCGGTCAGGTCCTGCCCGCAGGCGGCGGACAGGGCGGCGGCAAAAGTCGCCATCTGTGAAGGTGGTGGTGTGGACATGAGCGGCAGGACTCCCTGCCAGCCAGTGTGCCGGCCGGTGCCTGGCCGCAGCGGGCGTCTGGCCCATGCGCGCGGGCTTCGTCCGGGCTGGCGCGAAAGGGCCGGGGGGAAGGGCCGTAGGAAAAGAGCGGGGGGAGGCTGGCTATATAATCGCGACCGGAAAGCCGGTGTAGCTCAGTCGGTAGAGCAGCTCATTCGTAATGAGAAGGTCGGGTGTTCGATTCATCTCTCCGGCACCACATTGAAAGACCTGACTCGTTCAGGTCTTTTTTTTGCTCGCGCGGATCTCGGCTTGAGTGCTTGTGACGGGACTTTTTAAGGACTATGTTCAGTCCTCAATCAGGAGGCCCCCATGCGCGACTCGACGCAGGTCAAACCCATCAGTTTTCTCAAGGCCCATGCCGCCGAGGTGCTGACCACACTCAGCGAAAAGGGAGAGCCGCTGATCATCACGCAAAACGGCGAGGCCAAGGCGGTGCTGCAGGATGTCGCGAGTTTCGAGGCAGCCCAGGAAACATTGGCTCTGCTCAAGGTGCTGGCACTGGGTAGCGAGGAGGCGGCTGCTGGCAGGGTCAAGCCCATCGGCGAGGTGATTTCCCGCCTCAAGGCCAAGAAGCCACAGGGCTGATGGCTGGCGTGCACCGGGTCCTCCTCACCCACGGGACGGAGCAGGACATCGAGGCGATCTATGACTACATCGCCGAGTTTGACGCCCCGACTAGGGAGCAGTATGTGTTGGAGCAGATGACCACTGCGGCGGAAAAGCTGGCCGTCCTTCCGAAACCGTGAATTCATTTTTAAAGTGGGTGACCCTGCCAGTGATCTTTATTTTCTGGAGTCCGGCGAGGTCGAATTGGTCGATAGGAATGGAAAAATCTTTGGTCTGATTCCTGCTGGTCAGTCTTTCGGGGAAACTGCAATTCTAAGTGGCGGTATCCGGACTGCAAGTATTCGTGCCAAGGGTGAAGTCATCTGCAAAAAAATTAACAATATTGAAGCGGCAGAACTTCTCACAACTTTCTCTCCTTTGCTGGTTGTCATGATGGAGGCTTTGCTTCTGCAACAGACAATGAATAACGCCATCAAATACAGTTGATTTACATGTTCATTGGATCACGCAGTTAATGCAACTTTTTCCTCACCCACGGCCAGAGCGTTGGGAAGCGTTGTTCGACCACTCTCTGCGTGAAATTCAAGAATCTTGGACGCGCGAATGGGTCGGTCTGCCATTTGTGGTTTCATCGTGCGCCGATTTTTTGGCTTTGAATGGTGCGAATATCGGAGACGATGCCAACTCCATGCTCCAAGCTGCGTTGCAGGTTGCAGTTGAAATGGAACGGATGTTCAAGGGCACGGGTTCTGAGCCCTGCTATCACAACCGACTTCACACGGCTCAAGTCGTGACGGTAATGGCCATTCAGTCCTCGATTGAGACTGACAAACTAGCGCGAACTGATCCGAAGTGGCTTGCCGCATCGTTGCTGGCGGCGGTAGGTCATGACTTCATGCACACAGGCAGCATCAATACATCAGTCTCTGAAATCGAACTAGTCAGTTGTACGCATCTGCGGCCATTCATGAATGAAGCTGAGGTGGGTGAGATCTGGCAGCAAAAAATCATTACCTCCATTACGCGCTCAGACTTTTCCTTGACATCTGAGAATCACATGAAAGTTTTGAACGCCAAATTCGAATGGAATCAGGATTGGCTAACTGTACTGTTGAACGAAGCCGACATTATGGCAAGCGCCATTTCAATCTATGGCCAGTATTTAAGCGAGGCGTTGGCCGATGAGTGGAGGGCGATCAACTCCCCCCCCCAGGCCACGGTGTCGACTAAAGAAGGCCGTAAAAGATTTCTTCAAAGCCTCTATTTTTCAAGCCCCTCCGCTAGGGAGTTGAACGCCTTCAATCGGGTGGAAGACCAAATCAAAGCAGCCTAAGTCGTTTGCTTATGACTGATCCGCTCTCGATTTGAAGAGGCCCCAACTCTTGACGTACGCGGCAGGCCCTGTTGAACAGGGTTCGCCAGCACGAACGAGATAAGTATTGCAGGCCGACTTCCCAGATCCGTGCTCAATGCACCACCAACGGCCGCTCCTCCCCCGCCGGCTTCTTGTTCTCCGCCAACCAATCCGGCCAGCTCTGCGTCGGCCAGCCCGCGCGGCCATAGAGGTTGCGCAAAATGCCTAGCCACCAACGCAGGTGCTTGGCGTCAAAGGCAAGCCGGGCCTGCTCCGGGCCGGTGGCGGCGGTCTTGAACTTCAGCACGCAACGGGCGGGCGAGAAATTAAGGTCCACTGTCTGCACCAGATAGGACGCGACCGTTTCGTTTTGCTTGGGCTTGACCGGCGGTGACGGAGGCAGCGAAGACATGGCGGTTTTCATCGCCACACCCTGGGCGATCTCCACCGGCAGCACGTCGCCAGACTGCTTCTCCAGCCATTGGGCCAGCGCGCCGATCAGGCGGTTGACCATGCGCTGCGTCATCCATAGCACCAGCACGCCGCCGTCGCCTGTTTCGCCAGACAGGCGCAGGCGGTCCTCGGCATCCACATACTCGGTGGTGACGCGCTTGAGCTCGGGCCCGGCGGGGGTGGCAGGCGCGGCGGGGGCCGTGGGCGCAGCCGCGGCGGCAGGCGCGGCGGGCGATTCAGGGGTGTCTTTGCTCATGTCGCGAACTTTCCAGTGGTGGGCCAGCGGGTCTGACCGGCAGGCTGCCCCGCAAGGGTAACCTGCCAAGCGTAGGATACTCATCTTGGGCCGGACCCCGCCGCGCCTGGCCTTGCCCCCTCCGACCCGATGCTAGCCCCCCTGCGCGAATTCTCCGACCAACCCGACTTCCTGCGCCTGCTGGGCATTCGAATTCTGAGCGGCATTGCCCAGAACATGCTCGTGGTGGTGTTGGCTTGGCAGATGTACAACCTGACCGGCAGCGCCTGGGACCTGGGGCTGGTGGGCCTGCTGCAATTTGCTCCCGTGCTGGCCCTGACCCTGCCGGCCGGCCACCTGGCCGACCGCTATTCGCGCACCCGCATCCTGTCGATCTGCACCGCGGTGCAGACGGTCACCGTCGCAGCGCTGTTGGCTGCGACGTTGACCGGGTCCATGGGCCGCGCCAGCATCCTGCTGGCCTCGGTGGTGCTGGGCAGCGTGCGCGCCTTCCAGATGCCGGCGCAGCAGTCCCTGCTGGGCGCATTGCTGCCAACGGCCTTGCTTCCGCGCGGCGCTGCACTGACCGGCATGACCATGCAGGCGGCGGTCATTGGCGGCCCGGCGCTGGCGGGCTTCCTGTTTTTGGAAACCGGGCTGGCAGCCTACGCGGTCTGTCTGGTCATGCTCGTGGTCGCGTTCGTCCTCGGGATTGCCATGCGGTCAGGCCAGACGGGCGTGAGCCAGGGGCGGATGACGCTGGACTCGCTGCTGGCCGGTTTTCGCTTCGTGCAGCGCAGCCCCATCTTGCTGGGCGCGGTGTCGCTGGACCTGATGGCGGTGCTTCTGGGCGGAGCCACCGCCTTGCTCCCGATTTTTGCCAAGGACATCCTGCACGTGGGCTCAGAGGGCCTGGGCGCGCTGCGAGCGGCGCCAGGTGTTGGAGCGCTGATTGTTTCGGTGTGGATGGCGCAGCGCCCCTTGCAGCGTCAGGTGGGGCCCTGGCTGTTCGCCAGCGTGGCGGTGTTTGGTCTTGCCACCCTGGGTTTTGGTCTGTCGACCGACTTCTGGCTGTCCATGGTCATGCTGGCGATCACGGGCGCGGCCGACATGGTCAGCGTGGTGATCCGCCAGACGCTGATGCAGCTGGACACGCCCGATGAAATTCGCGGCCGGGTCGGCGCGGTCAATTCGATCTTCATCGGTGCGAGCAATCAGCTCGGGGAGTTCGAGTCGGGCGCGGTTGCGGCGGCGATCGGCCCGGTGGGATCGGTGGTCACCGGCGCCATCGGGACTCTGGTGGTGGTGGTGGCGTGGATGCGCCTCTTCCCCACGCTGGCGTGGCGCGACCGCTACACGCATCCAGACACCTGAGGCCAGGCCGCGCTGGGGCGGCCTGAGGGCAGACCCCTGCCCCTCGGATCAGGCCTCGCCCTTGATGCCCAGCTCGTTGATCAGCACGCGCCAGCGGCGAATCTCGGAGCCAATGTGGGCGCCGAATTCAGCCGGCGTGTTGCCCACGGGCTCGGAGCCGTCGGCGGCTAGGCGCTCGCGTGTCGAGGGCAGCTTGAGGACGCGGGACATCTCGCGGTTCAGCTTCTCGACGATGGGCGCGGGCGTGCCCTTGGGCGCCATCACACCGTACCAGCCAGCCATGTCGAGCTTGACACCAGCCTCGATCATGGTGGGGATCTCGGGCAGGGCGTTGGCCCGGCGCGCGGTGGTGACCGCCAGCGGGCGCAACTTGCCCGACATGATGTGGCCATGCGACTGCAAGATGGTCGAAAAGAGCATGCTGATCTGGCCGCTGATCACATCGGCCATGGCCGGTGCGCCGCCCTTGTACGGAATGTGCGTGAGCTTAGTGCCGGTGACCGAACCGAACAGCGCACCCGCCAGGTGGCTGAAGCCGCCAATGCCCGAGGAGCCGTAGGTCAGCGTGTCGGGCTTTTGGCGCGCGAGGTTGATCAGGTCCTGCAGGTTCTTCACTGGCAGGGCCGGGTTGACCACCAGGCAATAGGGCTGCACCGTGGCCTGGGTAATGGGGATGACGTCCTTCTCCAGGTCATAGGGATGGCGCGCCTGCAAGGTCACGTTGACCGAGTGGCTCGACGAGATCATGGTCAGCATGTAGCCGTCGGCCGGCGACTTGGCCACGCCCTCCACCGCGATGGTGCCGTTGGCGCCCGCCTTGTTGTCCACCACCACCGGCTGGCCCCAGGACTCGGTGAGGCGCTGGGCAATCGTGCGGGCGGTGAGGTCAACGCCGCCACCGGGTGCGAAGGGGCAAATCAGCTTGATCGGCCGGTTCGGAAAGTCCGCTGCCGGATCGCGCTGGGCCCAGGCGGGCACGGCGATGGCTGAGGCGGCGCCTTGAATGAAGGTTCTGCGTGCTAGGGTCATGGTTCTCCTCGTCTCTGGTCAGTTTGAGTATGCGTCGTTATTTCGTCAAGCCGCAAGCGGCGCTGGGATCCGGGGAAATGCGGGCTGCGACTCCAGCGCGGACAGCGTGGCGTGCAGGGCCTCGGCAGCCGGGCGGCCGAGCGACTGGCACAGCGCAAGAAAGCGTGCGCGCTCGTCCTCGGGGCCAAGCGGGTCTTGCGGCATGCCGCGAAAAGCCCCTGCCTCCCGCTGAAAGTGCCGGCCATCACGCAGGGTCACTTCGAGGCGTGCGCTCCAGGCGGTGGGCAGGTCGGTGGCCGGGCGCAGCACGATGGTCTGGCAGGTCTGGGCAATCGCCGGGTCGGCCAGCGCCGAGTCGTCGAACACGCGGGGGTCGGACGGGTCCCGGTGCAGGGCCAGGGCCAGGCAAAAGGGCACGCTGTACTGGGCCTGCATCACGTCCTGCGGTGCGCGGATGTCGTGATGGCTGCACACCTTGGGCGCGCAGTCGAGGGCCAGCGCACTCACGTCTGCGGCGCTGAAGCCTTCTTGCGCCATCAGCGTGCGCAGCGCCTGCACCGGCGCTTGCGCGGTCACGTGACACGCGTAGCGCTTCATGCAAATTCGCAAGGTCTCCCATTGAACGCCCAAGCCCTGCGTGAGCAGCGCCGGCTCACCCTCGCGGGCATAGACCTCCAGAAAGCCAAAGCGCCCTTCCAAAATGGAGGTGGGCCCATGAAAGCCAGATTGGCCCAGGCGGGCAGCGACGATGCCGGCCTCGCAGGCCCGCCCCATGTGCAGGCGCTTGACCGCCGCGCCGCCGTCGGCCTTGCTAAAGGCGAGCAAGCCCGCCGACATCGAGCCGGCCGCGCCCAGGGCGCCTGCCAGGTCCTGCTCGGACAAGCCGTAAACCACGCCGGCAGCGACGGTGGCGCCGTAGACGCCGGTCAGGCCCGGCGCATGAAAGCCCAGCTTCTCACTGGTGTGGTGGGTGGCAGCGCCAATGCGAAACAACACCTCGCAGCCGGCGACAAAGGCGCGCAAGGCGGTCGCGCCGTCGGCCCCGGTCTCCTGGCAGGCGGCGGCCAGGGCCGGCACGAGTGCCGCGCCCGGGTGTACGCCCGCGCCGGGAAAGCGCAGGCTGTCCTGCTCGAAGGCATGCACCGCGGCGGCATT
>CANFQF010000150.1 GCA_947449025.1 Comamonadaceae bacterium | reverse complement strand
CTGCCGCTGACCGCACAGGCCCAAGCGGCCTACCCGAACCGCCCGATCAAGCTCGTCGTTCCCTTCGCCCCCGGTGGCGGCGTCGACCTGATTGCTCGCGTCGTGGGCCAGAAGCTCGGCGAGCGCCTGGGCCAGTCCATCGTGGTGGAAAACAAGGCCGGCGCCAGCTCTATGCTGGGGACCGACCAGGTCGCCAAGTCACCTGCCGACGGCTACACCCTGCTCATGACGAGCACCTCGATCACGGCCAATCAGAGCCTCTACAAGAAGGTGCCGTACGACGCCCGCAAGGACTTCACGCCCATCGGCATGGTGGCCAACGCCCCGGCTATCGTGGCGGTGCACCCTGCGGTCGCGGCGCGCAATCTGCAGCAGTTCATCGCCCTGGCGCGCGGCGCCAAGGACCCGATGCCTTATGCCTCCTTTGGCATCGGCTCGTCCCCCCACCTGGTCACCGAACTGTTCGAAGGTGCGACAGGCGCCAAGCTGATGCACGTGCCCTACAAGGGCGGCGGGCCGGCGGTGCTGGCCACCCTGGCGGGCGAGACCTCGCTGATCATTCCGAGCATGGTGCCGGTGCTTCAGCACATCAAGGACGGCAAGCTGCGCGCCCTGGGCATTGCCTCCGAAAAACGTCACCCGCTGCTGCCCGACGTGCCCACCCTGCGCGAGCAGGGTGTGGCCATGGAAACCGGCACCTGGTTTGGCATCCTGGCCCCCGCCGGCCTGCCGCCGGCTATCGCTCAGCGCCTGACCACTGAACTCAACGAGGTGCTCAAGGACAAGGACGTGCTGGCCAAGCTGATTTCGGAGGGCGCCGAAACGACGCCGATGGATCCGAGGACCTTTGGCGCCTTCATCGAGTCAGAGACCAAGCGCTGGCGCGAGGTCGTGACCAAGGCGGGAATTCAGCCGGAATAAGCCGGAGGAAGCCGGAGGAAGCCGGAGGAAGCCGGAGGAAGCCGGAGGAAGCCGTCGCCAGCCCGGGTCCGCCCGAGCCAAGCCGGGCCGGCCCTGGCCAGACGGTTTACTCGACTTTCAGATCCAGGGCCTTGAGCACAGGCCTCAGGCGCGTGTCCTCGGCCTTGATGTACTCGGCCAGTTGCGCAGGCGTCATCAACTTGGGGTCGATGCCGGCAGCGATAAGGCGGCCCTTGCGGTCCGCGTCGGCGCCGGCCTTGAACATGGCCTGCTGCAGCTTGGTGCGCACCGCCGCGGGCGTGCCAGCGGGCACGGCCACGCCGTACCAAGACTCGGAAACAAACCCTGCCAGGCCCTGCTCAATGGCGGTGGGCACCTCGGGCATCAGCGCCGAGCGGGTGGCCGACATGACCGCGATCGGCCGGATTTTCCCGACCTTCACATGAGGGGTCTGCGGCGGAATATTGACGAAGGCCACCTGCACCTCACCCGCCAGCAGCGCCATCACCGCCGGCGCTGCGCCCTTGTAGGGGACATGGGTCATGTCGGTCTGGGTCATGGCCTTGAAGGTCTCGCCTGCCAGGTGCGGGCCGGTGCCCACGCCAGCGCTGGCGTAATTGAGCTTGCCCGGGTTCTTTTTGATGTAGTCGATCAGCTCGCGCAGGTTGTTCACCGGCACCGAAGGATGGACGCTGATCATGCTGGGCACGATCGCCCACATGCCGATCAGGTCAAAGTCCTTGTCGACGTTGTAGGGCAGCTTGGGGTGGATGGCCGGCATGATCACATGTGTGGCCGGGCCGGCCATCAGCACGTTGTAGCCATCAGGCGCCGATTTGGCGACCGTATCCGCGCCGATCACCGTGCCGCCGCCGGGCTTGTTCTCGGTGATGACCGAGCCGCCCAGCTCCTGCTGCAATCCGGCCGCCAGTTCCCGGGTAAGCACATCACCGGCCGCACCCCCCGCATAGGGGTGCACCAGGCGAATCGTCTTGTCCGGCCATTGCTGCGCCATAGCAGGCGCAGCCAAGCAGGCGGCAATGGCCAGGCCGGTGGCCCACAGGACAGGGCGGCGGCGCATTCCTAGGTGCTGGTTCATCTTTTGTCTCCGTTTTTTCTTGAAGGGAAAGGGTCGATTCGATCAGGCATCGCGCCAGGGGTTTCAGGCGCTTGGAGCGCCCTGAAATTCACGCCGCAAGGCCTCAACCAGGCTGCCGGCGCGCAGCACCGCCAGCATGTGCGGCGACAGGGGCGGTGCATCGAGCGCGCTGCCGTCAGCCAGAACAATGCGGCCGGCCGCCAGGTTCACCGAGATGCGCTCGCCGTCCTGGACACGTGCGGCAATGCCCGGCACGGTCAGCACCGGCAGGCCCTGGCTCAAGGCGCGCCGAATGAAGCCCGACTCGCAGGACTCCACCAGCACTGCGGCGACGCCGGAAAAGCGGATGGCCGCACTGACCTCCACATGGTTGTGGTGGGCAAAGTTCACACCGCCCACCACCAGGTCACCCGGCTGCACCTCCTGCGGGAAGCGCGGGTTGATGCGCCGAAAGCACATGGCGGTGAGCAAGGCTTCGTCCATCGGCTTGCCAAAGCCCTCGCGCACCGCGCTGAAGTCGATGATGCCGTCGTCTCCGGAGACCTGGTCGCCGAACTTCCAGACGCGGCCAGCCATCGGCCGGTCGGGTTCAATTGCAAACGCTGGCATCGTAGCTCCTTCAGTAGCGGCTGCTCGCAGCCGCCCGCGGGGTACCTGCGGCGGCGCTATTCGCGTCATCAGCACCATCGGCCAGATAAGCGGCATAAGCCGCCTGCTGCAGGTAGGGCCGGGGGTCGGCGATCTTGCCTTCGACCGCCGAGGCAGCCACCGTCAGCGGCGATGCCAGGAAGACCCGTGCCGCCTCGCTGCCATTGCGGCCCTGGTAGTTGAACTGGTGGGTGGTGATGGACACCTCCTTGCCGGAGAGCACCCCCAGGTAGCCCCAGCAGGTGTTGCAACCGGGCGTGAGCACCGCGGCGCCCGCCTCGGCAAACACCTCGAGCAGGCCCTCACGGGCGGCCTGGGCGTAGACCTCGGCACTTCCGGGGGTGATGTACATCGTCACGTGTGACGCCACCTTGCGCCCGCGCAGGATGAGGGCGGCGTCGCGCATGTCCTGCAGGCGATTGCCTGCACAGGAGCCGATGGTGGCCTGGTCCACCTGCAAGCCGGCGACCTGTTCCACCGGCGTGGCGCCGGTCTGCTCGGGCGGCACGGTGACCATGGGCGAGAGCGTCGACAAATCCAGGGTGAGGCGCAGGTGGTAGTCGGCATCGGGGTCCGGGCGCACGACCTCGTAGGGCCTCCCCTGGGCACGCGCGTCGACATAGGCCAGGGCGAGGTCATCGACCTCCATCACCGCGGTGTCGGACATGCTGTGGAAGGTGGAGGCCAGCAGGGTCTGGCGGTCGTCCATCGACAGGCTGGCCAGCGCCGGCCCGCCGTACTCCACGCAGCACTGCAAGAACTGGCCCTGCCCCCAGTCACGCAGCAGGGTCTGCACGATGTCGCGGGCATTGACGCCAAAGGGCATTTGCCCCACCAGCTCGATGCGCACCGTGCGCGGCACGGTGACCCAGTTCTCGTCCTTGATCAGGGGTACCAGGATGTCGGGCGACATCGAGATGTTGAGGGCGCCCACTGCGCCGACGCTGGCGATATTGCCTTCGTCCGAGAAGATGAGGGAGCCAGGACGGGCGAAGCCCTTTTCCACCAGCACCAGGTGGCGCAAACCGGTGCCAGGCCCGAAGAAGTGGCCGATGCGCAGGTCGCGGGTGAGGCTCTTGAGCAGGTAATGGGTGGCCGCATGCGGCGAGCCGGTGGCGGCCGAGGGCGTGTGGTCGACCACCACGATGACCTTGTCCGGGCGCTTGAGACCGGGCGGACCGATGCGGTCGAGGTTGCGGCGAATCGTCGGCCAGTTCAGCTCCTGGGTCGCGACATGGTCGGGAACGCAGGTCAGGTGCTCGCCGGGCTCGACGCGATCGCGTCCCGCGTGACGCGCCAGGATTTTCTGGGCGATGGTCTGGCCCTTGGACGCGACGCTCATGGCGCTCATGATCTCAAGCGCCGGGGGTGTAGGGCCCCGGCCGCGCCAGTTCGAAGGTCTCGCGCATCTCGGCGTACTGGAAGCCTCCCAGCCGCGCCAGAGGCCGGGCGGCGGCGGAATTGAAGCGGCCCTTCTCGTCGAGCATGGCATCGTCAATGTGCAGGCCGACCACCCGTCCGAATACGACGGTGGTGAGCGTGTCACCCACTTCGCGCGGCTCGATGTCCACAATGCGCTCGACCACGCATTCCATCGCCATAGGCGTGAGGGCCACGCGCGGTGGCCGCACCTTCACACTCGGTGCCTTGGCCAGCCCCAGCAGCTCGAACTCGTCGACGCCAAAGGGCGCCGTGATGGACGAATCGGACATCTGCTGCGCCAGGGGCACAGTGGCCAGGTTGTAGACGAACTCGCCCTGGCTGCGGATATTGGCCAGGGTGTCCTTCTGGTCGCGGTCCGGCGCGACGTTGATGGACAGCATCAGCATCGGCGGCGTAGACGAGGCCAGATTGAAAAATGAGTACGGCGCCAGATTGGCCCGACCCTGCGCGTCCACCGTGCTGATCCAGCCGATCGGACGCGGCGTGACCAGGGAGGGGAACATCGTGGGCCGGATGGCGTTGGGGATGGTGGGGTCTAAGAACATGCCAGCCAGTATAGAAAGCCACGGGGCCGGGCTTACCCTGCATCGCAGCTTTGACGATTCGGTCATGGCAGGCATGCAGGAGCAATGAGCTTTTGGTTCACACTGCATCCACGCCCTGGCCAGTCCGGCCGGGTGCACACGCCAACGCCCTACAGCCATGAACGACCTCACCCAACTGATTTTCGAACAACGCGGCCACGTAGCCATCCTCACCCTGAACAGCCCCCCGGTGAACGCACTGACCCGTGTGCTCAATGACGAACTGACCCTGGCCCTGGACCGTATTTCCGAAACGCCCGAAATCCGCGCGGTGGTGCTGACGGGCGCAGGCAAGGTGTTTTGCGCCGGCGCCGACCTCAAGGGCCGCAAGGACAACATCAAGGGGCCCGGCGACATGCAGGCGCACTCGCGTCGCACCCGCGAGTGCTTCCACGCGATCCGCGAATGTGCCAAGCCGGTGGTCGTGGCGATCAACGGCGCTTCCCTGGGCTCGGGCCTGGCCATGGTGGCCTCGGCCGACATCATCGTCGCCTCTGAAAAAGCCACCCTGGGCCTGCCCGAGGTGGACGTGGGCCTGCTGGGTGGCTGCGGCCACGCGATGCGCTTGTTCTCTCACTCGCGTCTGCGCCGCATGGCGCTGACCGGCATGCGTGTCGATGGCGCGGAGTTGCTGCGACTGGGCGTGGCCGAGGCCTGCACCACTCCCGAGGAGCTGATGCCCACCGCACTGGCGATTGCCGAGAACATCGCCGCCAAGAGCCCGGTGTCGACCCGCATGATCAAGCACACGCTCAACGTGATCGAAGACATGAGCCTGCGTGACGGCTACCGCTACGAGCAGGACATGACCGCCCAGATCGGCCAGACCGAAGACGCCAAGGAAGCGCAGCGCGCCTTTGCCGAAAAGCGCGCGCCGGTTTTTGTCGGGCGCTGAAGCAGTCTGTGGCCGCGAGGCGGCGCATTGCTCTGGGTTCTTGAAGATCATCGGGGTATGTGCCGCGCGCGTACGCTGGCTTTTTTGGCGTTTGGCCTGGAGCGCGACGGGCATGCGGTGCGGGCGCAGCGGCTTCGATGCAGGGGCCCTTCGGGCTTCCTTGCGGTACTCGGCCGCCAGGGGCACGCGCGGCAAACTCGCCCCTGCGGGGCTCAAACATGCCGCGCTCTTCGGCCCCCGTCGACCTCCGCTCCTCAGCCCCGCATAGGCGCCGCTGCACCCGCACCGCATACCCGCCGCTTCACTCTTTCAGGCGGCTTCTCGCCGGCAACCTCCACCCGAGGCGTGCCTCGCCTACGACAAACCCGACACAGGTAAGCCCCAACCAAAAAGGCTTCTGCATTGGCGCAAAATCTCCGTCATGCAGCACCACTTCATCGCCAACCAGCACCAGCCGGCCAGCAGCGGCCACACCCTGCCGGTCATCGATCCGTCCGACGGCCAGGCCTACGACGCAATCCAGCGCGGCACCCCCGCCGACATCGACCGTGCGGTGCAGGCAGCGCGTGCCTGCTACGAGGGCACCTGGCAAAAGCTCAACGCCGCCGAACGCGGACGGCTTTTGATGCGGCTGTCGCAAAAGGTGGCCGAGCACGCCGAGGAGTTGGCGCTGATCGAGCAGCGCGATTGCGGCAAGCCCACCAAACAGGCCCGCGCCGACGCGGCCGCCCTGGCGCGCTACTTCGAGTTCTATTCGGGCGCCTGCGACAAGCTGCACGGCGAAACCATTCCCTACCTCGACGGCTACAGCGTCCTCACCTGGCGCGAGCCCCATGGTGTCACCGGCCACGTGATCCCCTGGAACTACCCGATGCAGATCTTCGGCCGCAGCGTCGGCGGCGCGCTGGCGGCCGGCAATGTCTGCGTCATCAAGCCCTCCGAAGACGCCTGCCTGTCCCTGCTGCGGGTGGCCCAACTGGCCGCCGAGTGTGGCTTTCCGGCGGGCGCCATTAATATCGTCACCGGCTACGGCCACGAGGTCGGCGACGCGCTGGCCCGCCACCCCGGCATCGACCATATCTCCTTCACCGGCAGCCCACGGGTGGGCACCCTCATCGAGCAGGCCGCCGCCGAGCGGCACTGCCCGGTCACCCTGGAACTGGGTGGCAAAAGCCCGCAGATTCTTTTTGAAGACGCCGACCTCGACGCCGCCTTGCCGATGGTGGTCAATGCCATCGTCCAGAACGCCGGCCAGACCTGCTCGGCAGGCTCGCGCCTGTTGGTGCAAGAGAGCATTTACGAGCAGGTGCTCGAACGTCTGGCCGACGCCTTCTCGCGCCTGCGGGTTGGCCCGGCCCCGCTGGACCTGGATGTGGGCCCCCTGATCCGCGCCAGCCAGCAGCAGCGGGTGTGGGACTTTCTGGCCGACGCTCAGGTGGCCGGCATCCAGATGGTGGCGCAGGGCCAGATCGTCGACGAGGCTCCCGACACCGGCTTTTATCAAGCCCCTACCCTGCTACGCGACGTGCCGATCGATCACCGCCTGGCGCAAGAAGAAGTGTTCGGTCCGGTACTGGCCGCCATGAGCTTTCGCGACGAGGACCACGCGGTGCAACTGGCCAACGCCACGCCCTTCGGTCTGGTCACCGGCATCTGGACGCGCGACGGCGGCCGCCAATTGCGGATGGCCCGGCGGGTGCGCGCCGGCCAGATCTTCATCAACAACTACGGCGCCGGCGGCGGCGTCGAACTGCCCTTCGGCGGCTACCGCGCATCGGGCCATGGCCGGGAGAAGGGCTTCGAGGCGCTGTACGGCTTTACTGTTCTCAAGACCGTGGCGATCCGCCACGGCTGAAAACCGGCGCAGTTCTGCCCACCTCAGGCATCGCCCCACAATCACCACCATGCCAACCGGACCCGTCATCCCCCTGCTTGCCCAACGCCCCTCGGGGCTGCCGGTCCCCCTGCCAGCGCACGACGCACTGGCGGGACGGATGCAGGGCGCGCAAGGCCAGGTGAGCCCGACAGACACGCGCGGCCGGCCGCTGCGCGATTTGCGTATCAGTGTCACCGACCGCTGCAACTTCCGCTGCAGCTACTGCATGCCGCGATCGGTGTTCGATCAGGACCATGTCTATCTGCCCCAGGACGCGCTGCTGCGCTTCGAAGAGATCACCCGGCTGGCCGACGTGTTTCTCTCGCTGGGCGTGCGCAAGATCCGCCTCACCGGTGGCGAACCTCTGTTGCGACGGGGCATCGAAGATCTGGTTGCCCGCCTCGCGGCCCTGCGCGGGCCGGACGGTCAAGCCCCCGACCTCACACTCACCACCAACGGCTCGCTGCTGGCGCGCAAGGCCCAGGCGCTGCGTGAGGCGGGGCTGCGCCGTGTCACGGTCAGCCTCGACGCGCTCGACGATGCGGTGTTTCGCCGGATGAACGACGCCGACTTTCCGGTTGCCGACGTGCTGGCGGGCATAGAGGCCGCTCAGGCTGCGGGCCTGGGCTCGATCAAAGTGAACATGGTCGTCCAACGCGGCGTCAACGAGGACCAGATCCTGCCCATGGTCCGGCATTTCCGCGGCAGCGGCGTGACGCTGCGCTTCATCGAGTACATGGACGTGGGCAACACCAATGGCTGGCGCATGGACGACGTACTGCCGGCCGAAGACATCCTGCAACGCATCACCGCTGAAATGCCGCTGCTGCCGCTGCCCGCGGCGGCACCGGGCGAAACTGCCCGGCGCTGGGCCCATGCCGACGGCAGCGGCGAGATCGGCATCATCGCCAGCGTGACCCAAGCCTTTTGCGGTGACTGCAACCGGGCCCGCCTGTCGACCGAGGGCCAGCTGTTCATGTGCCTGTTTGCCAGCCG
>CANFQF010000149.1 GCA_947449025.1 Comamonadaceae bacterium | reverse complement strand
ATCTCCGGGTAGCCCTGTTCGGCCATGGTGGGCACCTGGGGCATTTGGGGTGAGCGGGCCTTCGAGGCGATGCCCAGCACCTGCACCTTGCCGCCCGCGGCCAGCGGCTTGGTGGTCGCCATGCCGTCGAACATCACTGGGATCTGGCCCGCCATCACCTGCTGCAGCGCCGGCGGAGAACCGGCAAAGGGCACGTGCTGCATGTCCAGGCCCGACTTCTGGTTGAGGATCATGCCGGCGTAGTGAGACACGGTGCCCGCGCTGTAGGAGGCGAAGCTCACCTTGCCGGGGTTGGCTTTCACCCAGGCCACAAGTGCCTTGGTGTCCTTGGCCGGCACTGCGGGCGCTGCAATCAGCACCAGGTAGCTGCGGGCGATCGCGGTCACCGGCTTGACGTCCTTGAGCGGATCGAAGCCCGTCTTCATCACGTGCGGGATCTCGGCCAGCACATTGCTGGCGGTCATCATGATGGTGTTGCCGTCGGCGGGCGCGGCGTTCATGGCCTGGATGCCGATCGCACCGCCAGCCCCGGGCTTGTTGTCGACGATGACGGGTTGGCCAATGTCGGCCGAGAGTTGCTCGGCAACGATGCGCGCCACCACGTCCATGGTCCCGCCCGCAGGCGCCGGCACCACCATCTTCACCGGCTTGTCGGTCCAGGCCATGGCGGCCGGCAGCGCGAGCGCCAGGGTGGCGGCGCAGAGGGCGCGGCGGGTGAATCGAGAGGTCGGAAATTGCATGGCTTGTCTCCTGGTTCGTGCGGCCGCCGGTCCACCGTGTCGTGGTGGCGGTACTCGGCAGATCGTAGGAGCGTGCCCGGCTTATGACTTGATAATAGACGCCACGAATTGTCGAATCTGGGACATCCTTGGCCGCGTTTCTACCCATCGTCCGCAGCGCCACCCTGGAGGGCTTTCCCGCCCTGGCCCGGGAGCTGGGTCTGGATGCGCCCGCCCTGTTGCGGCAGGCTGGCCTGCACCCGCGCAGCCTGCTGGATCCGGAGACGCCGCTGGCCGCAGAATCGGTGCAGCGCCTGCTGGAGGCTGCGGCCCGCGCCAGCGGCCAGACCGACTTCGGCCTGCGCCTGGCGGCGCGCCGCTCCTTCGCCAGCCTGGGCCCCTTGAGCTTGATGCTCAAGGAGGAAGCCAGCGTGCGGGAGGCGCTGGAGACCTTGCTGCGTTACCTGCGGCTGGTCAATGCGTCGCTGGTGTCGCGCCTGGTACCGCGCGGCGACGTTGTCGTGGTGCAGGAGGACCTGGTGGCCTACGGTCACGCGGCGCCAGCGCAGTCGATCGAGCTGGCCCTGGGCTTCATGCGCAAGATCCTGGGCGAGCTGCTCGGGCCCCGGTGGCGGCCGGTGTCGGTGCACTTTAGGCATGCGGGGCCGGCGCAGACCGCCGACCACGAGGCCTTCTTCGGCTGCCGGGTCCTGTTTCGGGCCGGTTTCAACGGCATTGCCTGCCGGCCTTCCGACCTCGCCGCCCAGCCCCGGGGTGGTGACCCGGGCCTGGCCCGGCTGGCGCGACGGGTGATGGATGGCGCCCTGGCCTCAGAGCAGGGCACGGTGTCGGTGGTGCGCCAGCTGGTGCTGGCCTTGCTGCCCGGCGGTGGCTGCACCGCGGAAATGGTGGCGCGTCACCTGGGGGTGGACCGGCGCACACTGCACCGGCAGCTGTCGGCGCAAGGAGAGACCTTTTCCTCGCTGATGCAGGCGGTACGGCGGGACCTGGTGCAAAGCCACCTGGCCCATGGCCACCTGCCGCTGTCCGAGAGCGCTGCCCTGCTGGGGTTTGCCAGCCAGAGCGCATTTGCCTACTGGTTCCGTGCCCACTTCGGCTGCAGCGTCAGCCGCTGGCGGAAGTTGTCGCAGGCAGGGGAGGGGGCGTCGCCGACGACTTCGCCCGCCAGCGCTGCGGCGCCTCGCCGAACTCGGCGGCGAACCAGCGGCTGAAGGCACTGGGCGAGCCGTACCCCAGCATCTGCGAGATGCGCACCAGAGAGTGGCGCGGGTTCTCCAGGTAGCGCTGTACCAACTCGCTGCGCACCTCATTGACCAGGCCGCCAAAGCTCTCGTCTGCCTCGCCAAGCCGCCGCTGCATGGTGCGCACGCTCAGGCCCAAGGTCTGGGCCACATAGGCGCTGCTGGCATGGCCGCTGGCCAGCATCAGGTAGATGGCCTTGCGCACCTCCTGCACCACCGAGGGCTCGCTCACATGGGGCAGGGAGTCGACGAAGCGCTGGGCGTAGCGCGCCAGAGCGGGCGCGGCGGCCGGGTTGGGGGCGTCGAGGTCGCGGGCGCGGCACACCAGCCCATTGAACTCGCTGTCAAATTGCAGCGGGCAGCCAAAGAAGCGTCGGTGCAGGCCGGCGTCGCGCGGCGCCGAGTGGGTGAAATTCACGCTGGCTGGCCGCCAGTCCTCGCCCAGCACCGCGGTGCACAGGCGCAGCAGCACGCCAATGGCCAGCTCATTGGCCTGTCGCGCCGGCAGGCCCGAGACCACCTCTTCGCGCAGGATCACGCTGGGGCCCGCCTCCTCGATCTGCAGTGCCAGCGAGTCATTAATCAGGTGGCGGTACTCGATGGTGGCCCGCAGGGCGTCGCGCAGCGTCGGTTGGTGGCTGATCAAAATGCTCACCATACCGAAATCGGCCACCTGCCGGGTCTGTGCCATGCGCAGCCCGAAATGCTCGTCGCCGCTGGTCTTGGCGGCCGCCTCCAGCAGGCTCACCACCGATTCCACCGGCACCCTTTGGTCCGGGTCCTCCAGCAGGGTGCGGGACAGACCCACCTTGCGCAGCAGGGGCAAAGGATTGAGCCCGCACTCGCGCGAGACCTCGAAGAAGTTGGTGAGGGTGGCGGCGCGAACCAAGGTGGGCATGGCGCGAAATGATAAGGGTTTGGCGCATATTGCAAAGCAATGGCCGGAGTGCCTGCCTACATTGCCCCCTACCCCAATCCAGACGCCCACCCAGAACCCGAGGAGCCTCATGGCCCAAGTCATTCGCATGCACCAGACCGGCGGACCCGAGGTGCTCCAGCTCGAGACCGCCGAGGTCGGCATGCCCGGCCCCGGCCAGGTCCGCCTACGCCATGGCGCGGTGGGTCTGAACTACGCAGATACCTACTTTCGCAATGGCACCTATCCCATCCCCCTGCCCAATGGCATGGGCGTGGAGGGCGCGGGCACGGTGCTGGAGGTGGGCGAGGGCGTGACGAATGTGAGGGTCGGCGACCGCGTCACCTACACCGGCTTCGTCAACACCTTGGGCGCCTACTGCGACGAGCGTCTGGTGCCGGCCGACCCGCTGATCCTGCTGCCGGAGGGCATCTCCTTCGAGACCGCCGCCGCCATGACCATGCGCGGGCTCACCTCGGCGTATCTGATGCGCCGCATCTACGAATGGAAGTCTGGCGACACGCTGCTGTTGCATGCCGCCGCCGGCGGCGTCGGCCTGATCGTCGCCCAGTGGGCCCAGCTCCTGGGCATCACCGTCATTGGTACCGTCTCCACTGAAGCCAAGGCCGCCCTGGCCCGCGCCCATGGCGTCACCCACACCATCAACTACAGCCATGAAGATGTCGCCCAGCGGGTCAAGGCCTTGACCGGCGGCCGCGGCGTGGACGTGGTGTTTGACAGCGTCGGCCGCGACACCTTCATGACCTCGCTGGACTCGCTGCGTCCGCGCGGCCTGATGGTCTGCCTGGGTACGGCCAGCGGCACGATCGAGGGCTTCAACCCCAACCTGCTGGCGATGAAGGGCAGCCTCTACATGACCCGGCCGGCCCTGGCCAACTACATCGCCGACCCGATCGAGAAGGCCGACCTGGCATCTGAAATTTTTGCTCACGTAGCGGCGGGTCGCATTCACATCGAGATCGGTCAGCGCTACGCCCTCGCCGACGCGGTGCAGGCGCACCGGGACCTGGAAGCGCGCAAGACCATGGGCTCGTCGATCCTGGTGGTCTGAGCGAGCCCCCACCCACCAACAGCGTTCACGGAGACAAGCGATGAAAGTCGAGCAACTGAGCTGCGCCCTCGGCGCCGAGCTGACAGGGGTGAACCTGGCCGACGCGGCGCGCGACGACGGGCTGTTCGCGGCCATCCGGGCCGAGCTTCTGAGGCACAAGGTGCTGTTCCTGCGTGACCAGGACATCTCCCGCGCCGACCATGTGGCCTTCGCCCGGCGCTTTGGCGAGCTGGAAGGCCACCCGGTGGCTGGCAGCGACCCTGAGCACCCGGGGCTGGTGCGCATCTACAAAAGCCCCGAGCAGCCCAACGACCGCTACGAAAACAGCTGGCACACCGACGCCACCTGGCGCGAGTCGCCGCCCATGGGCGCCGTGCTGCGCTGCGTGGAATGCCCGCCGGTGGGGGGCGACACCATGTGGGCCAATATGGCCCTGGCCTACGCGCAGTTGCCGCAGCACGTGAAGGACCTGATCGCGCCCTTGCGCGCCCGGCACAGCATCGAGGCCACCTTCGGCGCAGCCATGCCGATCGAAAAGCGCCTGGCACTCCGGGCGATGTACCCCGACCCTGAGCACCCGGTGGTGCGCACTCACCCCGAGACCAGCGAGAAGGTGCTGTTCGTCAATGGCTTCGTGACCCACTTCACCAACTTTCACACGCCGGCGAATGTGCGGGTGGGGCAGGACTACACCCAGGGCCGAACGCAGTTGCTGGACTACCTCATCTCGCAAGCCGCCATCCCCGAGTACCAGGTGCGCTGGCGCTGGAAGCCGAACTCGGTGGCGATCTGGGACAACCGGGCCACCCAGCACTACGCCGTCATGGACTACGGCCCCTGCCACCGCAAGATGGAGCGCGCCGGGATCATGGGCGACAAGCCCTTCTGATTTTTATTTCGAACACGACATTTACGGAGACACGCACATGAACTTCCTCGACGGCCACCTCTTCCCCGAGAACCAACAGCCCCTGGTCATCACCGCCGCGCCCTATGCGCCGTCGTGGATGCCCGCGGACTTTCCCGAGGACATTCCCGTCACGATGGACGAGCAAATCCAGAAGGCGGTGGACTGCTATGAGGCCGGCGCCACCGTGCTGCACCTGCATGTTCGCGAACTCGACGGCCGTGGCAGCAAGCGCCTGTCCAAGTTCAATGAGCTCATCGCCGGCGTGCGCAAGGCCGTGCCCGAGATGGTGATTCAGGTCGGCGGCTCGATTTCTTTCGCGCCCGAGTCCGACGGCGCCAAGGCCAGGTGGCTGTCCGACGACACACGCCACATGCTGGCCGACCTCGACCCCAAGCCCGACCAGGTCACGGTGACCATCAACACCTCGCAGATGAACATCGTCGAACACATGGAGGACCGTGACTTCACCGACACCACCTTCCAAGACCCGGCCGTGTTCAACACCTACAAGGAAATGACCGTGCCGGCGCAACCGGGTTGGGCCGAGGAGCACATCAAGCGCCTGAACGCCGCCGGCATCCAGAGCGCCTTCCAGTGCTACAACATCAACAGCTTCGAATCGGTCGAGCGCCTGATGCGCCGCGGCATCTACAAAGGGCCGCTGGTCCTCAACTGGGTGGCCATCTCCGGCGGCATGGACATGCCCCACCTCTACAACTTCGCCAACTTCGTGCGCGCGGTGCCCGACGGCGCGGTGCTCACGGTGGAAAGCTCCATGCGCAATGTGCTCCCGGTGAATATGTGGGGCATTTCCATGGGCCTGCATGTGCGCTGCGGGATTGAGGACAACCTCTGGAACCAAAGCCGCACGGCCAAGTCCAGCACTGTTGAACAGATCCAGCAGCTGGTGCGCATCTCCAAGGACTTCGGCCGCCCCATCGCCACCGGCAAGCAGGCCAAGGAACTGCTGGGCATTGGCAAGTTCTACGACACGGTCGAAGAGTCCCTGGCCGCCAACGGCTTTGCGCCCAACCGCCCCGGCGCCAACCAGGGCTTCCTGCGCAAGCAGGGGTGAGGCGCGCACGAAGACGGCGTATCGATCTAATCTTTGTTTCCACTCGTCACAAAAGTCCTTGCAGCGTCGTTCAACGGACCTATAATTTTCTGGTCAGCCAAGCGCAGCGTGTGTAGAGGCCCTTGAAAAAGGGCAGCCCGAAAGGGTGGGATCCTCGAAGCTGGGGGCTGTCACCAACCTTCGAATGCCGCACTCAGGTGCGGCATTCTTCTTTTGAGGCTCTCAAAGCTCGAAAGAAAATGCAAGCCGTAGCCAATGCACGCCCCTTCATGCCGATAGGCATGGGGTCTCAGGAGCCTCAGGTAGCTTGGGTCTGCAATCCCGAACCGGCTCAGGTTGATGGCGTAGTAATAGCTGGTCGCCACGGCGTCCGCAATTTGGAGACCGGCCAGTTGGCTATGCGCCACGGCTCGCAGCCTGCTGGTATCGATGGACGGCCAGTGGATGTCGACATCGAGCCCGGCCCAATACCGGTGCCGCAGCCCATCGATATGGCCGCGAATATCGTCGTACGACATCGAGGCGCGGTCAGAAAAAATGAGATCTACCGTACTGTCCCCGTCCCCTGGCTGGAGGTGATCCCGAGAAAGCCAGGACACTCGCTCGACCAGCAGACGGGTGAGATCGCGATACAGGAAGAACTTGTTGGATCGGGAGCAGTCCGGATCTTCAATGTCCGGCTTGTAGCTCGCGATGGTGACGGTTTGGAAAGACAGCCTAGACATTTCATGGAGCAGCACCAGCCTGGCCTCGTGCTTCATGGCGCTGAAATGAAAGGCTTTTTTGGGTTCCCAGCGGAGTCTTTCGCGAACGCTGCGCAGTGCGGGTAAGGATGCTAGGTCATCGACGCGGCGGACTATGGCCGCCGACAGGACGAACCATCGGGAACTGCCGGATCCATCCTCGCGGAAGGTGAAGCCTTCATCACCAGATTCATCGATGTAGGCGACAAAGCTTGAGGGCATGGGGGCATTTTGGTCACGCCCAAATTAGGTCGTCTGACAATGCGCCAAGCATTGGCACTCACTACGCGTGCTGTAGTTTCGCCCTATGGCTTGCGCATGAGCGGTGTGTTGACTTCGCCCTCTTGAATCCACTGCGAAGCACTGCAGCCAAACTGCGCCTGAAACCAGTGGCTGAAGCTGCTCTGTCTTGAAAACCCGAGCAGTCCGGCGATCTCGCCCAGGGTGAGGTCGCTCTCGCCGAGGTGGCGCTTGACCAGGCCGGTGCGCACCTGGTCGAGCAACTGGCTGTAGGTCAATCCCTGTGAGGCCAGTTGGCGGTGCAGTGAGCGCCGGTCCATGTGCAGCATGCGGGCCACCTGCGTCGCGCTGCATTCACCGCCTGGCAGCAGCGCTTGAATGACCTGCATGCACAGGTCCTGCACGCTCTCCCCCTGTGACCGGAGCGCGGTCTCGAGGTATTTGCGGGCCAGCGCGGCCGCCCCTTCGTCACTGAGTTGGCGCGGCCGGGACAGGTCTGCAGCGGCGCAGACCAGGCCGTTGAACTCCTGGTTGAAGCGGGGCGCGCGACCGAAGAAGGCGCGGTGTGCGCCCAGATCGGCCGGCGGCCGGTGGGTGAAACACACCTCCCGTGGCTTCCAGCTTGGCCCGGCCAGATCGCAGAGCATGCGGTACAGGGTGCCCACCGCCAGTTCTACCGACTGGCGCATCGAAAGCCCAGGACTGGGCATCAGGTCCTCCCGGAGGATCACGGTGTCCTGTGTTTCCTCCACCACCAAGATGAGCGCGGCGTTCACCAGTTTGAGATAGCGGCACAGGGTGTCGATGGCCTGCCTGGCGGTGGCCTCTTCGCGCAGCACCAGGCTGATGGGCCCCAGGGTCGAGAGCTTGCGCTGCGCCGCCAGGCGCAGCGCAAAGTCTTCGGTCCGCATCGCCCGCGCAGTGATCTCCAGCAACTCACGGGCTGCGTCGCGGGGGATCAGGGCCTCTGTGTCTTTCAGGTCCTTGGCCGCCAGGCCCACACTGCGCAGAAAGGGTGACGGGTCCCGTCCCAAGGCGCGCACCAGCTCGACATAGTTGCTCAGGCTGGCGCTGCGCATCAGCCGTGGCGCTGGTCGTGGCGCTGGTCGGGGTGACGAGGGCTTGCGTGTGGGCATGGTGCGGCGGGTCAGCGCAGGCGCGGGACGCCGAGGGCAGGTGTCTTGGCGTTCAGGGGTGTGTCGCAGTGTGTGGTCAGGTCATTGGACAGCCGGCCTGCCGGGGTCTTGGCATGCGTGTTTCCCCGGGGATGCTGCGCCCAATATAGCAAATGCCTGTCCCAATGAAGCAAACATGGCAGCCCGGTGCGCCAGATACTGCGGCAGCTACAACCCCATTCCCCAATCGCGTAAGCACTGCCATGAACTTCCTCGACGGACACCTGTACCCGGAGAACCAGCCTCCGCTCATCATCACTGCCGCGCCGTACGCGCCCGGATGGATTCCGTCGGATTTCCCCGAGGACATCCCCGTCTCGATGGCCGACCAGATCCAAAAGGCGGTCGACTGCTATGAGGCCGGCGCGCAGGTGCT
>CANFQF010000148.1 GCA_947449025.1 Comamonadaceae bacterium | reverse complement strand
GCCGGTGGTCCCAAGGGCCTCATCCTCGGCCCGCTCGATGAATTCATCTTTGGCCGCTGGCTGCCGCAGTCGCAGCACGAGGTGCACCTGGTCGCCGCTTCGATTGGGGCCTGGCGCATGGCCACCGCCTGCTTGGACGATCCCATCGCCGCCTTTGGCCGGCTCTCGCACGACTACATCCGCCAGCATCAGGAGCCGCCGCCGGGCCGCAAGATGCCGACGGCCGACCAAATCTCCGAGGGCTTTGCACAGGGCTTGCGAAGCTTTTATGAAGGCCGCCTGGGCGAGATCCTTTCGCATCCGCGCTACCGGCTGCATGTGGTGGTCTCGCGCGGGCGCCAGCTACTGCACCGGGAGCATCCACTGGCCACGCCCCTGGGCTATGCCAGTGCCTTCCTGGCCAATGCGGTGCACCGGCCTGCGCTGGGGGGCTGGCTGGAGCGGACGGTGTTCTCCAGCGGCGACGAGCAGGCACCGATGGGGCCGTTGCCCTTTGGCACGCAGGACTTCCGTACCCGCCAGCTGCCCCTGACCGAAGCGAACTTTTACGCTGTGGTGCAGGCCAGTTGTGCCATCCCCTTTTTCATGCGGGCGGTGAACGACATCCCCGGCGCTCCACCCGGCGCTTATTGGGACGGTGGCCTCACCGACTACCACCTGCACCTCAATTACCTTCCTCCGCCCTCCGATGGGCCCGGGCAGGGCGGCTTGGTGCTGTACCCGCATTTTCAGAAGGCCGTCGTGCCCGGCTGGCTGGACAAGGGCCTGCCCTGGCGGCACCGCTCCAGCGCTTTCCTGGACAACATGCTGGTGCTGGCGCCTGACCCGGCCTGGGTCGCCACGCTGCCCAACGGCAAGCTGCCCGATCGCACCGACTTCACCCGTTACGGGCAGGACCTCGCGGCGCGCGTCGATGTGTGGACCCGGGCGGTCGATGCGTCGCGCCAGCTGTCCGACGAATTCGAAGCCTGGCTGGCCAACCCCGACCCGAGCCGGGTCGAGGCGCTATGAGGGCGGCTCCCGGCGCGCCGCGCGAGCGCGTGCCCGGCTGGGACCTGCTGCGCGGCCTGTGCGCCTTCGCGGTCATGTCTTACCACCTGCTCGAGTGGCAGGACATTGCCCACCTCTCGCCTCTAGGCACCTACGGCGTCTACCTGTTCTTCCTGCTCTCGGGCGCGAGCATGGCCTATGTGTACGACGCCGACCGGGTGGCCACCTGGGCCGGCGTCTGGCGCTTCTTGGTTACGCGGTGGTTTCGGCTGGCACCGCTGTACCTCGTGGCGTGCCTCGCATTCCTGGCGATGCTCGCCGCGCGCAACGGCTTCTGGGCCTCCGAGATCCCTTTTCGCCTCGCGCTCAATGCCAGCTTCGCCTTTGGTGTCTACGACCCAGCCGTCTGGGCCTTGGCCGTCGGCGGCTGGTCGCTTGGCATCGAGTTCGTTTTTTATCTGGCCTTTCCCTTCCTGATGCAGGCGGCATGCACGCGCGCCGGCCGCTGGGTCACGCTGGCGGCGCTGGTGCTGCTGCAAGCCACCTGGGTGCTGTCGACGGTGGGCCAAGAAGGGTTGGCGACTGCCGGCGTGGCCTATCACCAGGTGCCTGGCTTTGGCGCTTGGTTCTTTGCCGGATGCCTCGTCGGGCAGGCGCGGCGCGAGCAGGGCGCCTGGCGGGGCCGGGGCCTCGCATGGACGACGGGTGTCTTCGCCTGGGGAGGCCTGGGCCTGCTGCTGGTCGTCGCCACCGGGCCCACCCAGGGAGAGGAGCTGCTGGGATGGCGCGGCCTGATGATCCCGCTGGCCTGCGCTCTGGTGGTCTGGGTGAGCGCCCAGGTGCGGGTGGAACGGCCCTTTGCGCTGGCCCTGGCCGACCTGCTGGGACGCCTCACCTACGGGGTGTATCTGATTCACCCGCTGGTGTACTTCGGCTTTGCCTGGTTCGTCTGGCCCGGCGCCCAGGCCGCGGTGGCGGGCCAACAGGCATTGGGGCTGGCCATCGCCCTCGCGGCGGGCCTGGTCACTTGCGTGCTGGCTACCCAAGGCTTTCGCTGGATCGAGGCCCCTGGCCAGCACCTGGCCAAGCGCTTGCTGGGGCGGCCGAAGTCGCCGCTGCACCCGCGGCACTAGCCTGCCCGCCGCTACCGGGCCCCGAGGCGTCGGAGAAGCCCCTCTTTGCCCTCTCGATTTCAGCCACGACCTCTCTGATGCGCCCGTCGAATATTCGGGTGACTCCCAAATCAGGAAGGTCGGAGTCCTCAGGGGGCGGGCCGATCAGGTCTGACACCCAGGCGGGGCGCTCCTTGAGCAGGCCCACGGCGTGGCGCAGCTCGGCGATGATTTCCCTCAGAACGCTCGCCGAAGTCGAGCGGTCTTCCACCGCTAGGCCGAGTTTCTCGCCCTGCTGGGCGAGCCACTGGGCTTCACGCTGGACCATTGCGGTGTGCCAGCCCAGGCGAGGGACCAGCAGGCATGCGGAGAGCTCTCGGACGCCGGTGTTCATCAAGTCCGGGTCCGTCATCACGCGGACGTATTGCACGCTCGGATACAGCGCCTGCCAATAGGCGATGTAGAAGTGCGCGAGCGTCTGGATGTGTGAATTGCGAAGCGCCTCGAACGTTGTCTCGGAGATCGGCGATTTCATAGGGCCCAGCTTCAAAGCCGTAGCGGGTAAGGCCTGCACAAACCGCACCAGGGCCTCACGCTCAGGAACGAATTCCTCGGGCCGCAGCTCGGCGATGATCGCCTTGAACCAACGGCGGACCTCGGAGCGTTGTCGGAGCGGGTCACCCTCAGCGGCGTAAATTTCGGTGGGCCGCCGCACGCCATAGCTGTGGCTGATGGCGGCGCACCGCACCACATGCGCCGAGGTCAACTGGTCGGAGATCCGCTGAAAAAGGCGCATCAATTCGGCGGGTTCTTCTTTCTTGAATCGCGTACTGACGTTTTTCATCAGCTCACCGAAGCCCGGGGCCCTGGGGGAACGTGAAATCGTGCGCAGCACCTCCACGACATCGACCCCCGCCCTGCCGAGGGCGCCCAGTGCCTCCAGATCAAGCGTTTCGTGCGACTGCTCCTTGATCAGGTCCGGCAGGTACGAGGCCAGCCGGGCACCGGGCGAATCAGGCCATGGAGCCCCCTCGATTTCCATGGCGCTTTCCGGGCCTGGCATCAGGGTGGCCTTCGGAGCGCGGGCGATGAGCGCAGCCTCCAGAAGGGGCTGAAGCAATGAATTGAGGCCCAGATCAATTTGTAGGCGCAAGAGAGGACGGAGGGCAGCCATCGCCCAGGGGGCTGGCACGCGGGTGGGTCGGCTGACGAAGGGACGCTGTTCAGGCCACGTCCCTTCGTCAGAGGACATCTCAGGCCGCGCCGCTTCGTCGGGGAGCCTCTCGATAACGGCCTGGAACCAGGGGCGAAGATCCTCGTCCTGGGCCCAGGACGGACACCGCGAGCGCGGAAGACGCACAGTGAGCATGTCGTAGGCGGCCCCCAGGACACCCAGGGCATGGGAGCGCGCCTGCCGATCCATCGGGCTTGCCAGTAGCGCAGCGCCGTCGCGCCCCACCGCCTGGCGAAACTGCTGGAGCGCCGCTGCGGCCGAAGGCCCGTCTTGACCGTCACCACGAAGACCACGCAGGGAGCGCTCATCACGCACAGGACCCCACGCCGCGCCGACGGCCAATCTCTCGAGCATGGCAGCACACTCTGAGGGCGTGGCATGGCGACCCAGCGCGCGCTCGGCCCACAGCAGCCCAGCCGAATCCGCCTTTCCTTGAAACATCATCGTGGAGAGCCGGGCTTCAAACGCTGCGAGCGGCTCTTGCGCTGGGTTCAGGCCGCGGACGGACCGGCTCTTGGCATCGACGGCGGCGACGGCAACGGCAACGGTCTCACCACGGATCGGGGCTGTCGATGCCAGTGCCTGATCGGCGAAGGACGTAGGGCGACGTTCAGCAGGCAAGGCACCGAGGAACAGGCTGTCTGCGAAGCGGGCGGAGAGGCCCGGCAGATCGTCATCAAACTCCATCGGCGCGGTGGCGGCATCGGGCCCGAGGCCGGCACCCTGTGGCGAAGCGCTGGCGTGCCGAGCCGTTTGTGCAGCGGGCACCCCAGAAGTCCGCGCTTGCGCCGATGGCATGGACCCGTCGGGAATGGCTGCGGCGTTCGGCGACGTCATGGCGGCCTCCTGCTTCGTCCGCTTGGCCCGCGGGGTGGATGGGGCGTGCTTTGCTTCCGGTTTCATGAGGTCTCCGTGATGAAAGTGAGGAGGGCTGGAAGCGCCAATGGGTCACGCCTGATTGCTGGTGATCGCCGGCGCACCCATCGCCGGTGCCGATTTCTTGTCGCGTCTTGCCTTCGGGATCTACCTGAGCCTCCCCCTGGCCCACGCCTGCTACGGCCGAGCCAGGTGATCCGGGCCTAACGGCCAGGCGCCTTGCCACCGAGGCTGGCCAAGGCGAGCGATGCGGTCAGGGTTTCTGTTGCCGTTGCCGTTGCTGGTGCCGGGGCAGGCGTAGGCGCTGGCGCTGGCGCTGGCGCAGAGGCAGAGGCAGAGGCAGAGGCTGGCTGAGGCGCAGGCTCAACCGATTCCCCCATCGCCGCGCCTACCCAGACAGGCCAGCGCCGCAGGTCGCCGATGGCACCGCGCAGTTCGGCCTGGAGTTCCCGCAGCAGCTGCTGCGCATGGCGGCTGACTGCCGGCGCCAAAGCGGAACGGCTTTCCTGCTGGGACAACCACTCGGACTCGCGGCGAGCGATGCCCGCATGCGTGGCCAGGCGAGGCACCAGCAGCGGCTCACCGAGCTGCCGGACGGCTTCCGGCACGCCATCGGCCCGCAAGGCGCGCAGCTGCCGGAACGACGGCTGCAGGGCCACACAGTACGCGGCGTAGAACACGGCGATCGGGTGGGCAGGTTCCGGCCTCGCGTCGGTCACTTCGGCGCCGCCGCTGCCCATGCGCTCTGCCAGCGCAGCGGCTCGAGGCGCCGTCTGCAGGGACTCGAACAAGGCCTGTCGTTCGGCGACGAAGCGTTCAGGCCACAGTTCGGCTATGACGCATTTGAACCAGTTGAGGACCTCTGTGTGCTGGGGACTGGCGCGGGCACCCTCGGCGCCAGAGGCGCCAAGGGTGCCGGCACCTCCGCTGCTCATGGATCGGGCGCTCTCGGCATAAATTTCTGCGGGTCGGCGAAGCCCCAGGGTCCGGCTGAGGCAGACGGGTCTGGCGCGCAAATCTGATTCATACAGCTGCTCACTTACCACGTCGACCAGGCGGGTCATTCGGGCCCGCTCGCTCTCTGGCATGAGGGGCAGCACGGCCATCTCACTGAACGGCCGGGCATAGACGTGTGAGGAATAGCTGCGGACTGCGGTCCGGTTGATCGCTGTCGTCGCGGCGCTGATGAAAATGGCGATATTGCTTACCCCCCAGCCTTCAGCCCAGAGATGCTGGGTGACTGCCAAGAGGTGCATGTTGAATTGATTCTGCAAAGACGCGAAACCCGGGGTCTGGCCACGGGTCTTTTGATCGCTAAGCAAGGAGGCGCCGCCGGGGAGAAGTCCAGCAGGGCTGTGGGCCAAAAAGCTTGAGACCAAAAGCGCGTAAGGCAATGAGTGCATGCCCGTGGCTTGTATCCATTGCATCAGGGGGCGGCGGTCTGGCATGCGCCAAGGGGCCGCCAGGACCGACTCCGCCAGAAACTCCGGCCGTTTGCTGGGTAGGGATGGTGCATCCGCGAGACCGGCAGTCAAGGCATCGAGCCAAGGCCGTCCGTTGGCAGATTGACTCCAAAAGTACCGGTAGTAAGGGGCTTTTTGTTCTGCCAACAACTGGTAAGCAGCCGCCAGGGTCGCGCGAGCATGGTCAAGCGGGAGCAACTCTGTTCCGCGTGAAAGCGCCGTAGAGCCGGCGCGGCCCACGGTTTGATGAAACGCCTTGGCAACATCTGGCCCGATGTGTGGCCTGCTGGGCCTGGCAGAGCGGCCGTCTGCATCCCCCAAGGCGAAGGCGGGAGCGAAGGTTTTGAGGTGCCAGTCCGACACCTCGGTCACCATTTCAAGCAGATCGGCGCAGCCCTCGGGTGTGGCCTGCGAGCCCAGTGCGCGCTCGACAAACTGTGACGCGGCTTGGTCTGCTTTCCCCTCACGCAACAGGCGGGTCAAGCGCTGCTGGAAGGCCGGCAGCGGTTCGGCGTGAACCTCTTGCCTGGGGGCTGCGTGGGTCGGCCTCGTCTGCGAGGCACTGGGGGAGGCGAGGGACTCGCTCTTGCTGTCGGCAGCCGCTTGTCGCATGGCAGAGGCTGGGGGGGCGAGGGCTGTGTCGCCCTCTGCGTCCGAGGGTGCCTCAGCGCTGCGGACAGTTCTGGCGAGGAGGGAGCGCTCTGTCGTCGGAGCCGTCGATTGAGCCGTGGCCTGCGCCCTCGATGGAGCGCTTGATTCGGACGCCATGGAAACCACGGGGGCCCTGGCAACCGGTGCGGCAGCCGTGGCAGATGCTGGCGCCGACGTTGACGTTGACGCCGCGGCTGCCGCAGGTTCGTGCGCCGGTGCGGTCGTGCGAATGCGTTTGTAAGCTGAGTCGCGAATCACAAGAAGTCCTTCCGAAAGAAAGTGGCGAGTGCAGGGAATGCGGTTGTGCGTGGGCTGAGGCGTTGGGTCATGGGCGGACGCTTAGGGAAGGGATTGGGGCCGGAGTCTGGACGCGGCGTGCCCCCTCAGGATGTCTGGCGACTGAACGTGCGACCGAACCCGGCCAGCCAGTGCCCTGGCAGCCGGGCCGGGTCACTTGCGGGCTGGCGACCCAGACGCATCACTGGATCGAGGCGCCTTGCCAGGCGATCGCGCGGCAGCAGCCGGTGCCGGTGCCGATGCCGGTGCTGAGGCGGCCGCCGTCCCCCGCTCACCCAAGGCTTTACGAAGTTGGGTCTCCAACTGGCCCAAGGTAAATCCGATGACTTCGGCTCCCAGTGCCGCCGCATGCCGGTCTTGGCGCCAGGTGCTCAGCCAGGCTCGCTCTTGCGTCACGATGTCGGCGTGGCGCCGCAAGGTGGGCGTAGCCAAAGCGCGCAGCAGATGTCGCTCTTCGCCTCGGGGGTCCTGCTGCCCTCCGCGCCCGTCCAAGGGTTCGACCATGTGGAGCAAGGTTTTGAGGGTCTCGCGGTAGCTGGCGTACAGCATGGGCAGGGCCGTGTGCCGATCGATCAGGGGCTCGTCGGCCACCTGGTCGTCCAGCGAGGCGACCGCACTGGCCGAACGCGCCGAACGCGCCGGGTGCGAGGCTTTGGACTCGGGGTCCGGCCACGCGGGAGAGCGGCCGATCGCCGCGCGGGCCGCAGATTCGCGCTGCACCAGCATTCTGACTAGGCGCTGCCGCTGGTCGGCGAATACCTCTGGCGTGAGCCGGCCGATCACCTCCTTGAACCATGCCGTGACCCGGTCGTGCTTGTCCTCGGTCGCCTCGGGGCCTGCCAGGATGGCGTAGGGCGCGACATCTGGAGGAAGGCCCGCCAAGCCCACTTGCTGGTTCATGACGTTCGACACATCGAAGCTCAGGGGCGCCGAGTCTGGGAACGCATGCAGGAGGATCGTCTGCATGTGCCTCTGTCGTTGCCCATAATCGCCATTGCCGAACTGGCTGTCGGACAGACCGGAGGTCAGGCAGAACACCACCCTTTCCAAGGGCTGGCGGGGCATCCTCTGACCGGAAAGGCTTTGGGCCATTCGGACCAGGAACGCGGCCTGGGCCCGACGATTCTCCGCAACGCCCTGGTTGAGGTAATCCGGCTCAATGGGGCCGCGCTGATCCCGATCGCCCCGACCGAAGGAGGCTGCCCACAGGCAAAGCATGGCGGCGGGGAGGGTGTGGCCGCCTTTGTGTTGCAGCATGAGCACCAGTGGCAGGTGCGCAGGCCTGCGAACGCTGCGCTTCTCGGGAAAGAAGATGTAGCTTTGCGGAGGCCGGTGGGCCAGCAGGTCGGCCATATCGCTCAGGACAAGGCCGTGCGGAGGCCATTGAGCCACCGGGCCGCTTGTAAAGTCCCAACTGTAGTCTTGCGTCGGCAACTGGGCCAGCAGGCTGCCGATCCACCAACGGAGAACGTCCTGGGCGCGACTGAGTTCCCTGAGATCGTAGCCGAGGCGATAGCCGCAGCCCTCCCCCTCGAGGGAGGCCAAGCGTGGGAAGCCCGGGCACTCATAGGCCGCCGCGAACCTGGCGACGGCCTCCAAATGGGCCGTGCCAGATTGGCCGCCGTCCGAAAGGACCTTGGCTCCCGCCTCGCCGAAGGCCTTCTCCATCAGCGCCTGCGTCGGCGGCTCCTGCCGAAACATCACACCGACTTCGCCGTCTTGCGCCCAGTTGTCGTTGAGCCACTGCATCAGCGCGCAACACTGGCCGGGCGTGGAACTCGGTCCCAGGGCGGCATCGGCGAAAACCTGGCCTGCTTCTTGGAAGCGGTGCGCGTGGACGTGGCTTGTCACGAGGCGGGTGACGGCCTGTGGCGCGATATCCGGCGCTGCATCAGGCGCAACACCCGGCGCTGCATC
>CANFQF010000147.1 GCA_947449025.1 Comamonadaceae bacterium | reverse complement strand
GAATGCCAATGATGGCCACCACGATCATCAGCTCGATCAGGGTGAACCCATGCGGACGCCGCAAGGCGCGGGAGTACGGGGGTCGGTGCATCGCTTACTTCCTTGGGGCCAGTGCCAGTACTGCTCTTCCTTGGAATGTAGCTGATTTGAATTAATCGAAGTCAAATTTCCGATCTTTTGGTGTTGCATCCGGAAACATCTCCAGGGTCTGTGGCCCGCTCTCTGGCGGGCCCGGGCGGACCTCAGAGGGCGGCAGATCCCCGGCAGGGACTAGCTTGCCCACCCGAACTCCCAGCAGGCGCAAGCGCCGATCGAGGTCGACGCGCTTGAGGCTCTGGCCAGCGGCCTGCCGTATCACCCGGGGGTCGTCGGTGTAGTGGTCCAGGGTCAGGTCGCGGGTGGCGGTACGAAAGTCGTCATAGCGCAGCTTGATGCCGATGGTGCGGCCCACATAGCCCTTGCGCCGCAGGTCGGCGGCCACCCGCTCGCACAGGTCGGTGAAGACGGCGCCAAGCGTCTCCCGGTCGCGGACTGCATGCAGGTCACGCTCGAAGGTGGTCTCCCGGCTCATGGACACCGGTTCGCTCTCGGTGACCACCGGCCGCTCGTCGCGGCCCCAGGCGGCGTCGTGCAGCCAGGCGCCGTAGCTGCGGCCGAAGTGCTCCACCAGCCACTCGCGCGATTGCCCTGCGATGTCGCCCACGGTGCGCAGGCCGAATGTTTCCAGCTTGGCGTCGGCCTTGGGGCCGATGCCGTTGATCTTGCGCGCCGCCAGCGGCCAGATCAGCGGCTGCAGGTCTGTCTCATGGATGATGGAGATGCCATTGGGCTTGTTGAACTCGCTGGCCATTTTGGCGATCAGCTTGTTGGGCGCGACGCCAATGGAGCAGGTCAGGCCGGTGCGCTCGTGGATGCATTTCTGGATCAGGCGGGCGAGCACCCGGCCGCCTTCCCGCTGGCCGCCGGGGACGTCGGTGAAGTCGATGTAGACCTCGTCGATTCCGCGGTCCTCCACCAGCGGTGCGATCTCCCGGATGGTGTCCTTGAAGGTGCGCGAAAGCCGGCGCACCTCGTCAAAGTCGACCGGCAGCACGATGGCGTCGGGACACAGGCGCGCCGCCTTCATCATGCCCATGGCCGAGCCCACGCCGAACTGGCGGGCGGCGTAGGTGGCGGTGGTGATGACGCCGCGGCCCACGTAGTCCTTCAGGCGCGGGAAGTCGGTCACCGGGATTTCGTCCAGTGGCAGGCCTGCGTGGCCTTCGTGCAGCACCTGATCGACCCGGCGCCGGCCGCCGCCAATGACCATGGGCAGGCCCTTGAGCTGCGGGTACCGCAGCAACTCGACGGACGCGAAAAAAGCGTCCATGTCGAGGTGGGCGATGCGGCGCACGCCGGTAGGTCGGCTCATGGGGCGATTGTCGCGCCGGCGCTGCGGTGCATCAGCTACGATTCGTAGGCGTTTAGCTCACCTGCGCGATCCGGGTGCCAGAGCGCTGGCATGGGGTTGCCCACAAATACATTGAATCAGGAGACAAGCATGACCCACAGGTTCCTCTCCCGTACCCGCCGCGGCCTTGGCCTAGCGGCAGCCGCCTCGCTGGCTGCAACCGCTTCGCTGGTGGCCCTGCTTTGCGCCCCCTTGGCCGCCCAGGCCCAAAGCGGCACCATCCGCTTCATCTTGCCCAATGCCACCGGCTCGGGCGTGGACGCCATCACCCGCGCCGCCCAGCCCGCGCTGGCCAAGGCGCTGGGCGCCAACGTGGTGGTGGAAAACCAGGCCGGCGCCGGTGGCGTGGTGGGCCTGCAGGCGCTCACCAAGGCGGCGCCAGACGGCAACACCCTGGCCGTCGTCTCCAACAACGTGGTCATTTTCCCCAGCGTACTCAAGTCGCTGCCTTTCGACATGCCGGGCGACTTCACCCCCATCGCCCTGATCGGCAGCACGCCCATGGTGCTGGTGGTCAATCCGGCCAAGGTGCCGGCCACCAACGCGCGCGAGTTCTTCGCCCTGCTCAAGTCCAAGCCCGACCAGCTGAACTTCGGCTCCGGCGGCGCCGGCACCATCTTGCACCTGGCCGCCGAGATGGTGCTCGACGCCTCGGGCACCAGCGCCCGCCACATCCCCTACAAGGGCGTGGGCCCCATGGTGACCGACCTGCTGGGCGGCCAGATCGAATTCGGCGCCGCCGCCCTGCCCAGCGTGCAGCAGCACATCAAGTCTGGCGCCTTGCGCGCGATCGGCATGCTCGCGCCCCAGCGCACCGCGGCTGCGCCCGAAATCCCGACCCTGGCCGAACAGGGCCTGACCAACTTTTCCGCCGACGCCTGGTTTGCGATGCTCGGCCCCAAGGGCATGAGCCCGGCCCTGGTCAAGCGCACCCAGGAGGCAGTGGTCGCCGCATTCAACGACCCGGTGGTCAAGGACGCGATGGCCAAGCAGGGCAACACCATCAACGTGAGCAGCCCCGAGCAGGCGCAGGCGGCCTTCCGCAGTGAGCTGGTGCGCTTTGCCAACCTGGTCAAAAAGGTGGGCCTGGAGCCGCAATGAGCTGGCGTCGGCCGATGTGAAAAAGCCCCGCACTGCGGGGCTTTTTCTTTTTGGTGCGGACCGCGTTCAGATCCGCGCTCAGTTCTAGGGTGGTTCTGGCTTAGGTCTAGGTCAGTTCCGTCTGGCGTAGGCCCAGCTCAGTTCGGCGATTGCAGCCCCAGCGCCTGGGCCAGCGCCGGTGTCGGCAGAGCGCCTTCCTTGACCACCAATTCGCCGGTGGTGGCGTGCTTGCCGACGATGACCGGCACACTGCCGAAGCCATAGCGGTTCATGAGCGCGGTATTGGCCATGACCTGGGCCTTTTGCGCCTCGACGTCGCCTTGGGCCACGATACCGCCCTGCTTGGCGGACATGGAGGCCTCATGCTGGTCCATCGCCGTCACCGGGTCGGCCGACGCCAGCAGCGCCGCACCTTGCGTGGTGCTGGTCGGGTTGAGGAGGCTGACCGGCATCCAGACAAAGCGGGCCTGTGACTTGAGCGGCTTGGCCGCCAACCACAGCGCGGCGCAATGCGGGCACTGCGGGTCGAAGAAGACATAAACGGTGCGTGCGGCCATCGCCGAGCCGACGCTGAAGCCCTTGCCCTCGGCGGCCAGGGTCTCCATGCTCACCGTTTGGGCGGCTGCCTTGGAGGCGCCAGCCTGCTCGGGCTTGGGGCTGTCCTTGCACCCGGCCAGGCCCAGGGCCAGGGCGGCTGCGGTCGATGCAATAAAAAAGCGGGCAGGCAGAAAGCGCGCAGGACGGGAAGCGGAGGAGGTGAAGCGGGCCAAGGTCATGGTGGCGGTACGTGAGAGGGGAGGGCTTGCAACAGCCTGCACCTTACCAGAGCGTTGCCTGCGCGTGCCGGCTATCCCCCCGGAGCCGGAGCGCGCGCAGGTGATCGGTCACCGGTCAGCGCGTCTGCCCGGTCGCCGACTGGGGCGCGGATGAGGGCGGGGGCAGGGGTGGGGCCGCCGCCTCGGGCTCCGGGCGCATCAACTCTTCCAGCACCCGGGCGTCGTCTGCTGCGGCAGCCGCGGCCGCAGCGCTGGCGCCCGTCTGGCCCGGTGTGGCCGGCATTCCCGGGGTGGCTGGCACAGCCGCGCCGGCCCCTTCCGCGGGCGGCATCTCGATGGTGACCTTGTCCACGTCCACCGCCACCTCCTTGTCCAGGAAGGCGGTCACCGTCTCGGGCACGAAGATCACGATGCCTACCAGCAGCAGTTGCAGCGCCAGCCAGGGAATCGCGCCCAGGTAAATGTCGCGCGAGGACACGGGCTTGGGCAAGGCGGCGTTCTTGTACAGCGTGTCGGCGATGCCGCGCAGGTAGAACAGCGCAAAGCCGAAGGGCGGGTGCATGAAGCTGGTCTGCATGTTCACGCACAGCAGCACCCCGAACCAGACCAGGTCGATGCCGAGCTTTTCGGCTACTGGCGCGAGCAGCGGCAAGATGATGAAGGCGATTTCGAAGAAGTCGAGGAAGAAGGCCAGGAAGAAGATGAAGGCGTTGACCAGCAGCAAAAACCCGATGCGCCCACCCGGCAGGTCGGACAGCAAATGCTCGATCCAGCGCGCCCCGTCGACCCCCTGGAACACCAGCGAGAACACCCGCGAGCCGATCAGGATGAACACCACCATGGCGGTCATGCGCATGGTGCCCACCATGGCCTGCTTGAACAGTGACCAGTCGAGGCGGCGGTGCAGCAGGGCCAGCACCAGCGCGCCCACCGCCCCCATGGCGCCGGCCTCGGTAGGCGTGGCAATGGCGTGGTCGATCCCCGGCAAGCCGCCCATGCTGCCCAGCACGGTGAAGATGAGGACGGCCGAGGGAATGATGCCGCGCAGGCACTTGCGCCACAGCGCCCAGCCCTGCAGGGTTCGTGCGCTGACGGGCACCCCGGGCAGGGCGTCCGGACGCAGCCGGGTGAACACAAAGGTGTAGGCCGCAAACAGCAGCACCTGCAGGATGGAGGGACCCCAGGCGCCCTTGTACATGTCGCCCACCGAGCGGCCGAGCTGGTCGGCCATCACCACCAGCACCAGCGAGGGCGGCACCAACTGGGTGATGGTGCCCGAGGCCGCGAGCACGCCGGTGGCGTAGCGCATGTCGTAGCCGTAGCGCATCATCACCGGCAGGGCGATCATGGCCATGGCGATCACCTGGCCGGCCACCGTACCGGTGATGGCGCCCAGAATGAAGCCGACGATGATGACCGAGTAGCCCAGGCCGCCCCGCACCGGGCCGAACAGCTGGCCCATGGCGTCGAGCATGTCCTCGGCCAGGCCGCATTTCTCGAGGATGGCCCCCATGAGGGTGAAGAAGGGAATCGCCAGCAGCAGCTCGTTGGACAGGATGCCAAACACATTGAGCGGCAGGTTGGCCATGAAGTGGACCGGAAACCAGCCCTGGCTGATGGCGTAGGCGCCACTGAGCAAGCCCAGGGCGGCCAGGGAGAAGGCCACCGGAAAGCCGATCAGCATGATGCCGATGAGCCCGGCGAACATGACCGGGGGAAAGAGGTTCAGGGGGATGCTCATTGCAGCGGCCTTTCGTACTGGAAGGCCATCTCATGCAGGCCTTGCAGCCAGCCGATGCGCTTGATGATTTCCGACACGCCTTGCAGCAACACCAGACCGAACCCCAGCGGCAGCATCAGCATGGCGGGCCAGCGGATCAGTCCGCCGGCGTTGCTGGACATCTCACCTGAGCGGTACATGCTCAGGAAGAGCGGGGCGGCATACCAGAGCAGCACACCCATGGCGGGCAAGAGGAAGAAGATCAGCCCCAGCAGGTCTACCCAGACCTTGCCTCGGGCCGAGAGCTTGCCGTAGAGGATGTCGACCCGCACATGCTCGTTGAGCCGCAGCACCTGGGCCGCGCCCAGCATCACGCAGGCGGCGAACAGGTACCACTGGATTTCGAGCCAGGCGTTGGAGGAGATGTCGAATCCGTAGCGGATGAAGGCGTTGCCTGCGCTGATGGCGCAGGCCAGAACGGCGGCCCATTGGGCGAGGCTGCTGAAGCGGTCGGTGAACCAGTCGACCCCGCGGGCGAAAGCGAGCAGTGCAGGCACGGTGTGGGAGCTCCTGTAATCGTGGAGAGATGAAGGCGGCAGGCGAAAGGCGCGATTGCAGCGCGTGTTGGGCGCGGACGGAAGGTTTTGCGCGCAGGCCGACAGCCGCACTTCAGCACTGGCGTCCTGCTGGCAGAGCTGGTCAGACCCAAAAGGCTGGGTTAAAGTGCTGTACAAATAAACAGTATTTCAGGCCCTTCTCCCATGAACACCGTCCACACCGCGGCCCTTTCCCTAGGGGCTGCGGCGTCCTCCTCCCTGTCCTCTTCCCTGTCCGCCCCCCTCTTGGCGAGCGGCCTGCCGCCTGAGCGCTTGCGACGCGCCTCGCGGCCTTTGCCGCAGGAGCTGCCCGCCGGCGTCTGGCACGCCGAGGGCCTGCCTCTGGCCGAGGAGCTCACTCTGTCCACCGGCGAGGCGGCGCTCGACGCCGCGCTGCCCGGCGGGGGCTGGCCGGTGGGCGCGCTCACCGAGCTGCTGCAGCCCCAACCGCATGCCCATCTGTGGCGACTGCTCGCGCCGGGGTTGGTGCTGGCTCTGGCCCGGCAGCCCGGGCCGGTGGTGCTGGTGGCCCCGCCGCGCGCGCCCTTCGTGCCCGCGCTGGCCGCGCAGGGACTGCCGGCCGATCGCTGGCTGCGGGTCGACACCGCCACCGCCGCCTCGCGCTTGTGGGCCACCGAGCAGGCCCTGCGCTGCGCCGAAGTGGCAGCGGTGCTGGCCTGGCTGCCGCAGGCCGAGACGGCCGACCTGCGCCGGCTGCAGCTGGCTGCGCAGCGCCACCGGCAGCTCTTGTTCGTGATGCGGCCCTTGTCGGTGCGTGACCAGGCCTCGCCGGCGCGGCTGCGGCTGATGGTCGACGAGGCGGGCACGCCTGCCTCCTTGCGTGTGCAGGTTCTCAAGCGCCGCGGGCCACCCCTGGTGTCGCCGCTGCGTTTGCCCGCGCAGCCGCCGCTGCTGGCGCGCTTGCTGCGGTCGCGGCGGGGCGCTGCCTGGCCCTTGGAGGTGCTCGCAGGCACGTCCTTGTCGGCTGCGCCGACGGGGTCTTTTGCGCAGTCCTTGCCAGAGTCCTTCCCCGCGTCATTCCACGACTCATCTCCCGAGTCCCTCCCTCCGCGGGCCCGCCATGGACTGGATCGCGCTCCAACCCGCGCCTGAGGATGTGCCGGCCTGGGGCTGGCAGGCCTTGCGCTTTACCCCGCGCGTGGCGCGGGTGGAGGAGGCCTGGCTGCTCGAGCTCTCTGCCAGCTGGCGCCTGTTCGGCGGCCGCGCGGCATTGCGCCGTGCGCTCTTGCGGGATGACTTGCCGCAGGGCTGGGTCACCCCGCCCTGGGCCGCCGGCCCCACCGCCTTGGTGGCGCTGGCATTGCTCCGCCTGCGCGCGGCCGGCGAGCCGCTGCCGCCGGCCGCCCAGCGCCCCGATGCGCTGCGCCTGGACCTGCTGAGCGCAGCCCGGCCCCACCTGCCCCTTCTGGCGCGCAGCGGCCTGCGCACCTGGGGCGAGTTGCGCGCGCTGCCGCGTGCGCCGGTGGCGCGCCGCTTCGGCCGCGAGCTGCTGCTGGCGCTGGACCAGGCCTGGGGCCAGGCCCCTGAAACCTACCCCTGGCAGGTGGTGCCCGAGGTTTTCGAGCAGTCGCTGGAGTTGCCCGCCATCGCTGGCAGTGCGTCCGAGCTGATGGCCGCCGCCTGGCGCTTGCTGGGTCAGCTGCAGCTGTGGCTGCGGGCGCGTCAGCGTGGGGTGCTGGCCTTCGGCCTGGAGTGGCGGCTGGACCTGCGCCGCCTCGACGGGGTGGCGTTGCCCCCCACCGGTGAGCTGGTGGTGCGCACCGCCGAGCCGGTGCAGGCCATGGACCACCTGGGACGCCTGCTGCGCGAGCAGCTGGCCCGCACGGCGCTGGCCGCGCCGGCGCGCAGCCTGCGCCTGTACAGCATCGACACCGTGCCCTGGGGCGGCGCCGTCCGCACCCTGCTGGCCGAGGAGGTGCGGGAGGGCGACCGGCTGCACCAACTGGTCGAGCGCCTGTCCGCGCGGCTGGGGCCGGCGCGGGTGCAGCGTCCGCGCTTGCAGGCCGACTGGCGCCCCGAGGCGATGCAGCGCTGGGAGCCAGCGCAGGCGGTGGGGACAGGGCGGGGGTCCGCCTCGGCATCGGCACCAGCATCGCCATCGCCATCGGCTGGCCCCCGCGACGCGGCTGCGCCATATCCGTCGCATGCGTTCGCGGGCGCACTGAGTGCCCCCTGGCTGGTCGAGCCGCCGCTCTTGCTCTCGATGGAAGGCGAGCAGCCCTGTTACCAGGGCCGGTTGGAGCTGCTCACGCGCCGGCAGCGGATCGAAACCGGTTGGTGGGAGACCGGCGGCGTGGTCGTGCGTGACTACTGCATCGCCCGCAGCGCGCGCGCTGGCTTGCTGTGGGTGTTTTGCGAGCACGCAGGGCCGGCGGGCAGCCGGTCGCCACGCTGGTATCTGCAGGGGCTGTATGCCTGAGGCACCCGCGCGGCCCCGCATGCCGCCGATCACCCCGGAGGACGACGACCCGCCGCCGCGCGCCGAGGCCTGCGCCGGTGATCTGCCTGCGTACGCCGAGCTGCACTGCATGTCCAACTTCAGCTTCCAGCGGGGCGCCTCCCACCCGGGCGAGCTGGTGCGCCGGGCCTGGAACCTGGGTTATGAGGCCCTGGCGCTCACCGACGAGTGCTCGGTGGCGGGTGTGGTGCAAGCCCATGTGGCCCTGAAGGAACACCGGGCCCGCGCCCGCGCGCTGGAAGCCGATGACGGACGGCCGCGTCTGCGGCCCTTTGGTCTTTTGCATGGCGCCGAGTTCGCGCTGCCGGGTGGCCGGCTGGTGGCGATCGCCCGCAACGTTTTTGGCTGGGGCGACCTGTGCGAGTTCATCACCGCCGCGCGCCGCGCGGCACCCAAGGGCGATTACGCCCTCGATTGGCAAGGGGCTGGCAGTGGCGCCGCCGCCGCGCAGGAGCGCCCGGGCCCGGTCGAGAGTGATGTCGCTGATTCACCTTCGCCG
>CANFQF010000146.1 GCA_947449025.1 Comamonadaceae bacterium | reverse complement strand
TATGGGCGGGTTCGGCTCTGGGGCTCGATCGGGTTTCTGGTCACGGTGTTCGTCGCGGGCGTCTGGTTCGAGCACTTTGGCATGCGTCACTTCCCGGGCTGGGCGGTAGTCACATTGCTGATCGTCGTCATCTGCACCTTCTGCCTGCCCCGGTTCCATGACAAGTCGACCATCGGTGCACGCAGCCACGCGCCCATCGCCCCGGTGCTACGCCAGCCCGTGGTGGCCTGGTTCTTCGTTTCGCTTTTTTTCCATGTGATGGCGCACATGGGCATCTACGCCTACCTCTCCCTGTTTCTGGACGATCGGGGCTACAGCAAGACGGTGATCGGTGCGCTGTGGGCGGTTTCGGTGCTGGCCGAAATCGCCTGGTTCTACTGGCAAGGTCAATTCATTGGCCGCCGCGCCATGTCCTGGTGGCTGCTGGCCTGTGCCTGGACCACGGTAGTCCGCATGGCGATGACCGGCGGCCTGGCCGACTGGTGGCCGGCGCTGGTGGTTGGCCAATTGCTGCACGCGCTGACCTTTGCCGGGCATCACACCGCCTGCGTGGCGATGGTGACGCAACATTTCCCTGGCACGCTGCGGGGGCGCGGGCAGGCCCTGTTTACGACCGTCGGCTATGGGCTTGGCGGGGTGATCGGCGTCCTGGCCGGCGGCAGTCTGGTTCATGTCCTGGGCTACGACGGCCTCTTTGGCGTTGCCACCGTGCTGGCGCTGGCTGCCACCGCCAGCGCCTGGCAGGTGCGCCGGCTTGAGCGGGGTCTTGAAGCGCCCTCTCCCCCGCCCGAGGCCGGCGGCCCCCTTGCATGACCGTGCTGCTGGTCAAGGTTAAGCCCAACGCCCGCCAGAGTGCGCTGACGCCGCCCGAACAGTCGGGTGAGCCCTGGCTGGCGCAACTCAAGTCGCCGCCCGTCGATGGCAAAGCCAATGAAGAACTGGTGAGTCTGGTGGCCCGGCATTTCGGCTGCGCCCGCGGTGCGGTGCGCATCAAAACGGGGGCGGGCGCCCGGATCAAACGGGTCGAGGTGGATTCAGACTGATTCTGGTTGGCGGACATCCGCCTCGTTGAACTCGGACGGTGTGGGCCTGCTTCGGTCTGGCAAATCAATCGAATGACGCTCTAACCGCTGGCTACAGACGATCAGGGTCAGGAGTTTCGACGGTCGTTGGAGCGTGGCAGCCGCGTTTCGTGCAGGCTGGCCCGGCATGTGCTTGCAGTCTTCCTGCGCTCGAATCACCCTGGTTGCGTCCAGTACACTGATCTCGAGCAGGTCAGTTCTTCATTCTGGAGGTACTCATGATTCGCAGACGTCGCTCGCTGGGTCTGGCTGCTGCTGCCATAGCAGCTCCTTTAATTTCTTTGTCTGCCCGCGCCCAGGCGTGGCCTTCGCAGCCGGTCAAGCTCGTGGTGACTTTTCCGCCCGGCGGATCGAGTGACATCGTGGCGCGTCTGATCGCACAGCCTCTTGCGGATCGGATCGGGCAATCGGTTGTGGTCGATAACCGGCCGGGTGGCGCTGCGACGATTGGTGCGCTTGCGGTCGCTCGCGCTGCGCCTGATGGCTACACCCTGCTGATGTCAAATTCCGCACCGCTGTCGATCTCGCCAGCGCTGATGGACAAGCCTTTGTATGACCCGCTCAAGAGCTTCAAGCACCTGCTTTATATCGGTGATGTTCCCACGGTGATCGTCACCCATCCGTCTATCCCGGTCACTGATTTCGCAAGTTTTGTCGCCTGGGCGAAGGCGCAGAAAGATCCTATCCCCTTCGGTAGCGGCGGGCAGGCCTCGGTTGGCCATATCGTGGGTGAACTTCTGGCGCAAAAGATGGGTCTGAAAATGACGCATGTGCCCTACAAAGGTGCGGGTCCGATGCGCACCGATTTGTTGGGTGGACAAATCAAGGTGGCTGTTGATGCCTTGCCCCAGAATTTGCAGTACCGCCGCTCGGGACAGCTCCGGCTGCTGGCGGTGACCGCTGCCAAGCGCGTGGCTCAGGCCTCTGATTTGCCGACCGTTGTTGAACTGGGGCATCCCGACCTGGTCGCAGAAAATTTTGTCGGTATTTCAGCCCCGCTGGGTCTGACGCCAGCCATCGAAGTGCCGCTGATGCGTGCCTTGAATCAGGTCATGGCACTTCCGGACATTCGCAGCAAGTTGGAAGGCCAAGGCTTCGAGCTTGAGCAGCGCAGTCCGGATGCTTTCGCAGCCTTCATCGGCGAGCAGGCGGAACGTTGGGCCCCCGTGGTCAGGGCCAGTGGAGCCCGTCTTTGAGCAAGCGAATCGCCGTCGCCCTGTTCGGCCCGGAAGGCCGGGGAAGTTTCAACGAGTCGGGGCTCCATGGCGCGATGCGTGCTAGGTCGCTCGGGCATCCGCTGGATGTTCATTGGGTCGCCCCTCCGGACGCGGCAGGTCGTGCGCAGGAGCTTCGCCGCCTGTGCAGACAGGGCGTTGATTTATTGGTTGCGCATGGGGGGCAGGGTGACCTGCCCGTGGCCGATGTCTGCCAAGAATTTCCTGGTACGACGTTCGCGATCACACAAGGCAGTTTTCTGGCTTCCAATACCGCTTGTTTGGAGGTGCTCCAAGAGCAGTCGGCCTTCCTCGCGGGCATATTGGCTGGCTTGGCTTCGACTACGCGTGTAGTGGGGCATCTGAGCGGAGAGAAGGTAAGACCAGGCCTGAAGGGAAGGGCGGCCTTTGCCCACGGCGTTCGAACTGCTGCCCCGGATTGCCGCTTTGTCACCAGCTTTTGTGGGTATCAGCACGACCCGGATCGGGCCTATCAAACAGCCATGGCTTTGCGCAGCGAGGGAGCAGATCTCGTGTTTGCCATGATCGACGGCGGTCGCGAAGGTGTGAGCCGGGCTTGCCGTGAGACGGGGCTGCGACAGATCGGCAATGTCTTGGACTGGGTCGAACGCGATCCACACGTTTTTGTGGCCTCAGCGGTCGCTGATTCCGGGTATGGCGTGTTGCAGGCTATTGAAGCGTTCGCGTCTGGCCGGCTGGCGCAGGGCACGAAAGTGACCTACGGCCTGGAATCAGCCGAGAGTGTGAGACTGGTCATGAGCGAAGCTTTGGCGCGGGCTCATGGCGATGTCATCGAAATGTGGCGGCAGAAGTTGCTTGCTGGTGACGTGCTTGCCTCCGAAGAGTACGACGGGCCTGAGCTGTCGATACCGTTCTGATAGCGCTTACCCTGCCTTCAGAAGCAAGGTTTCGCTTGAGGTCAGGTGGCCCGGCTGTCGCGACGATTTGTGGATGCGTGAGGGGGCGACTTGGCGACGACTGGCGCCCGCAAGGCGCTCAGCGAGCGCTATCACCTACCGACCTGCGCTTGACGACCTCGGTGACGTCGCCGAGAAATTCGTCGAGTGTCCGCGGGGTGGCGCCGGTGCTGTAGCCAACCTGGTTGCCATTTTTCATCTGGGTGCCGCGGACGGGACCTGCCACGAAGAAATCGTGCGCAGCATCCTTGTAGATCTTCATCTGGACAGGCTGCCCGCCTGATTGCATTCGCTTGAACCACGCCTCGACGATCTCCACCCGGGAATCCGGATTCACCGACGCATTGCAGGCGAGCGAGTTTCTTCCTGAGAGATCACCCACTTCGGTGTTTTCCGAGCAGCGAGCTGTCCTGAACCACTGCCTTTGGTTGGCGCTGGGCCGGGTACCGTAGTCATCGTGCTCGCCATAGGCCAGATGAAGAGGGACACGGAGCTGATTGGGCAGCCCCAGGCCCTGGGGCGGGAGGCCTTCTGCGAAAACTGCTTGGACATGAGCGGGGTCGGCGAGCGACGCCATCACCGTGACCACCGTGGCTCCGTTGGAGACGCCCCAAAAGAAGATGCGCCGCGTGTCGATGTCATCCCGGGTCAGCGCCCATTCGTAGGCCCCCTGGGTGACTTTGAGCGTCATCCGCTGCCGCGACTCATTGGTCATCTTGCGGTTGAAGAAGTCGACCCCCAAATAGTTGATGCGGTTCATGGAATACGCATCAAAGATCAGGGTGGCCATACCGAGCCGGCGAAAGTGATGCGCTGCCATCTCGGTGTCGCGTCCTCGCCCGGTACCGCCGTGGACCACGATCATGAGGGGCGGCCTCGTGAGCCACGACGGTTTGTCGAAGGTCACGGAACGATTGCAGGGGTCGAACCCCGCCAATTCACCGCGGATCGAGAACCAGTCCTCAGCCAGCCGGTGCAAGGTGGCCACGCCTGTCTCGGCAGGCTTGCATTCTTCGGCTTGGGCTGTATGCGCCATGAGCGTCATCAGGATCGCAGCCAGGGTCGATGCCAGTGTTGGGATCCAGGTCGCAGCCCTGCGTACCAGTCGCCGAAAAGACATCAATTTGCCCATCAGTCAATTGTGCATCGAAGCGGGTGGAAGTCTCCTTTGCGTCCTGGCCCCGCAGGCTGCCGCATTTTTCCGCAGGACGCCGAGGTCTACTGCTGGTGTTAGCGGCTAGGCGCAGGAGCCGGCTGGCTCGCGCCACCGGCCTGGCGGGCCTGCTGGCCTCTGGCCTCGCGCAGCGCCTGCGACAGCTCGATCACCGCCATCGCGTAATAGCTCGACTGGTTGTAGCGGGTGATGGCGTAGAAGTTTTCGGTGCCCGCCACGTAGCTGTTGGGGGCCTCCCCGTTTTGCAATTCCACCAGAGCCAGCGGACCTGCATGGGCGAGGGCGGGGCCCTCGATCACCGCGCCGAGGGCTTGGAATTTCGCGACGGAGAAGGTGGGCAGAATGTCTGGCGCGAGCAGAGCGTCCATGTCCACCCGGGCGCTGTCGAAGGCCACCGGGAAATGGGTCGGCAGGCCCGGCTGCCAGCCATGCACCTTGAAGTAATTGGCCACCGAGCCGATGGCGTCGGACGGGCTGCGGCGTAGGTCAATATGGCCGTCACCGTCAAAGTCCACGCCCCAGCGGATCCAGCTGGAGGGCATGAACTGTGGCAGCCCCATCGCGCCAGCAAAGCTGCCCAAGGGCAAGAGGGGGTCGCCGCCGCTGCGGTGCGCCAGGGTCAGGAACTGCTCGAGTTCGCCGCGGAAGAAGCCCACCCGCTCGGTCAGCCGCGGGTGCTCGCTGGGGTGGTCGAACGCCAGGGTGGCCAGCGCGTCGATCACCCGGAACTGGCCCATGTGCTGGCCGTACAGGGTCTCGACGCCGATGATGCCGGCGATGACCTCGGCTGGCACGCCGTATTCCCGCTCGGCCCGCGCAAGGTCTGCGCGTTGCGCATCCCAAAAGCGCAGACCTGCGCTGATGCGCCGCTCGTCGATGAAGCGGGCCCGGTAGGCCGCCCAGTTCTTGCGGGTGCCCGTCGCGGGTGGCTGAATCAGGCGCTGAACCGCCGGCTGCAATCGGGCCTGGGCTAGGACGCGCCGGGTCCAGGCCGGGTCCATGCCTTGCCGCTGTGCCAGTTCTGCGGCCCACTGCATCACGTCCTCGCGGCCGGCGTAGGGGGTGCCGCTGGTGGTGGCTGCGCGGGCCGCTTTCCGGTCGGCCTTGGTGGCCGCTTCCTGGCCACCTTTGCCACGCCCATGGCGCTCACCCTGGGTCCTGGCTTTCTGAGTGGCGCCTTGTGCGGTTTTGGGGCCGCCTGAGGCAGTCGCCTTGCGAGCTGGCTTGGACGCCGCACTGGACGTCGGCTTGGCGACGTCTGGCGCCGGGCTGGTGGCGCTCTGGCCCAGTGCGGGTAAGAGAGTCGCGCAGGCCAGGGTGGCCGCCACTCGCGGGAGTAGGCCTCGGAGCAGGCTTTGAAGCGAGGAGCGGATCGAGCGGGCGGTCATCATGCCGGCATTGTCTCGCAGGGCGCACATCCCTTGGCGCGTTCCTGCCCCTGCGATTGCGGGCGTTGGTGTTAAGCTGATTTGAGAGCCTGCCAAAGGACGCCAGAGGATGACCGCCCACGCCACCGGGTACTACACCCATGCCGATTGCCGTCGCCACGACATGGGCGAGGGCCATCCCGAGTGCCCGCAGCGGCTCGATGCGATCGAGGACCGCCTGCTGGTTTCCGGAGTGGCCGATCTGCTGGTCCGCTGTGACGCGCCGCCCGCCGCGCAGAGCGACCTGAGTCTGGCCCACGACCGCATGCACCTGGCCGCCCTTCAGGGTCTCGAGGACCAACTCCGTGAGCAGATCGATGCCGGTGGCCCTAGGCTCGTCCATATTGACGCCGACACCGCAATGAACCTCCACACCTGGGAGGCGGCGCGGCGCGCCGCGGGTCTGGCGATTGCCGCCACGGATGCGGTGATCGCCGGCGAACTGGAAAACGCTTTTTGCGCGACCCGCCCGCCTGGCCACCATGCCGAACGCAAGCAGGCGATGGGTTTTTGCTTTATCAATAACGTCGCCGTAGCGGCACTTCACGCACTTGAGCGTCACCGGTTGCAGCGGGTGGCAGTGGTGGACTTCGACGTCCATCACGGCAACGGCACCGAGGACATCCTGGCCGGTGATCCGCGGGCCCTGATGGTGAGCTTCTTCCAGGACAAGCTCTATCCCTTCAGCGGCCATGTGGCCAAGGGAGAGAATATGCTCAACATCCCCGTGCCAGCCTACACCCGGGGCATGGAATTGCGCGCCTTGATCGAGACGAACTGGTTGCCTCGCCTCGAGGCGTTCAAGCCAGAGATGATCTTCATCAGCGCCGGCTTCGATGCCCACCGCGAAGACGATCTGGGCCAGATGGGGCTGGTGGAACAAGACTATGCATGGATCACCGCACGCATTCGGGATGTCGCCCGCCGGCACTCTCAGGGCCGCATCGTCTCTTGCCTGGAGGGGGGCTACCACCTGGGGGCCCTTGCGCGCAGCGTCGAGGCCCACCTTCGGGTGCTGGCCGATCTCTGATTTGACGCCCAAGGCTCGACACCCTGGACACCGCTTATGACTGAATTTGACGTCCTGATCGACGGCCTGTCCCATCCCGCGGTGCTTTGGGAGGTAGGCGTCGTGCTTTTTTCGCTGGCCCTGGCCTATGGCCTGTGCTGGTTCGCCGGACGCCGGTCGGAGCCTGATTCCGTCTGGTTCGGTCGCGGCATCGTCGACGGATTACTTTTTCCGGTCCTCTGCCTGTTGCTTGTCTATGGAGGTGCGCTGGCCCTGGGGCACGGCAAGGCGGTGTTGCTGTTCAAAGTGGCAATTCCTGTCCTGCTGTCGCTGGCCGGCCTGCGCCTGATCGCGCGCGTGCTGACCGTCGTCTTTCCTGCTTCGGGCGCCGCTCGTCTGGTCGAGAGGCTGTTTTCCTGGGTGGTGTGGCTGTGCGCGGTCGCCTGGATCACCGGCCTGTGGCCGCCCCTGGCCGAGGAACTCGACGCCGTCCATCTGAGTTTTGGCAAGTCCAAGGTGAGCCTCTTGAACCTGGGGGAGGGGATCCTCTCCTCGGGCGTGGTGCTGGTGCTGGCCCTGTGGGTGTCGGCGGTGCTCGAGCGCCGTGTGCTGCGTCAGGCGGTCAATGACCTGTCGCTGCGCAAGGTAGCGGCGAACACGATCCGGGCTGCACTGCTGGTGCTTGGCTTGTTTCTGGCCCTGTCGGCCGTGGGCGTCGACCTCACCGCGCTGTCGGTCCTGGGTGGCGCATTGGGTGTCGGTCTCGGCTTTGGTTTGCAAAAGCTCGCTGCCAACTACGTGAGCGGCTTTGTCATCCTGTTCGAACGCAGCCTGCGCATCGGTGACACGGTGCGCGTGGACAACTTCGAGGGCCAGGTGGTCGACATCAAGACCCGCTACACGCTCATTCGTGCGCCCAATGGCCGCGAGTCCATCGTGCCCAATGAGAAGGTCATTACCGAGCGGGTTGAAAACCTCTCTCTGGCCGACTCCCTGGTGCTGCAGATGTCCGAGGTAACCGTGGGCTACGACAGCGACGTGGCCCAAGTGCAGCGGATCCTCATCGACGCATCGCTGTCAGTACCCCGGGTGCAGCGCGATCCCGCGCCCGCTGCCCGGCTCGAGCGCCTGGGGCCCGACGGGCTCGAGTTCCAGTTGTCCTACTGGATCGACGACCCTTCCCATGGCCAGCCGGCCGTGCGATCGGACGTGCACATCGCCATGCTCCACGGCCTGCGCGCCGCCGGCGTCGACATCCCGTTTCCGCAGCGCGTGGTGCGGCTCGAGCGTGCCCCCTCGCGGGCCCCGAAACCAGACGCGCCCCTTCTATAATCAAAATCGAACGACCGTTCTTTTTTGCTCGGAGCCATCCCGAAATGTCCGAGTCAGGACGTTGCCAAAAGTGGCTCGGCTTAGAATCGAACAGTTTACGTAAACGTCAATCAAAGACAGCCTCACAGGCACCAGGAGCTCCCCGAAATGAAGGCATTGGTCGCAGTCAAGCGGGTGGTGGACTACAACGTGAAAGTCCGGGTCAAGTCGGACAACACGGGTGTGGACATCGCCAACGTCAAAATGAGCATGAACCCCTTTGACGAAATCGCCGTCGAAGAGGCGGTTCGCTTGAAGGAAAAGGGCGTGGTCACCGAGGTGATCGCTGTGTCCTGCGGCCCCCAGGCCTGCCAGGAGACTCTGCGCACGGCCATGGCCATTGGCGCCGACCGCGGCATTTTGGTGCTCACGGACCAAGAGCTGCAGCCCCTGGCGGTGGCCAAGCTCCTGAAGGCCCTGGTCGACAAGGAGCAGCCGC
>CANFQF010000145.1 GCA_947449025.1 Comamonadaceae bacterium | reverse complement strand
CTATGCGGGCTTGATGATCGACGCCCAAGGCGCGGTCAAGACCCTGGAGTTCAATTGCCGCATGGGCGACCCGGAGACCCAGCCGATCCTGATGCGGCTCAAGTCTGACCTGTTCGAGGTGATGTTGGCCGCCACCAGCGGCACCCTGGACCAGGTCGAATTGCAGTGGGACCGCCGCACCGCCCTAGGCGTGGTGATGGCGGCTGCCGGCTACCCGCTTGCGCCGCGCAAGGGCGATGTGGTGAGCGGCCTGCCCGCTGCCAGTGAGGACGCGATGGTGTTTCACGCCGGTACCCAGTGGCAGGATGGCCAGGTGCTGACCAGCGGCGGGCGTGTGCTGTGTGTGACTGCACTGGCCGACTCGGTCAAGGCGGCGCAGCAGCGCGCCTACGCGGTGGTGAGGGATGTCCAGTTCGACGGCGCCCAGTGGCGCAGCGATATTGGCTTTCGGGCCGTCAGGGGATAAAGGCCGAAGGGCTTATGGGCCATGGTGTTCAGGGAAACTCCCTGGCACGCGGGCCGGTCAATGTTGATTTCGCAAGGGAAACAAAGCGCATGAATTCAGTCGCCGACGTCCAACGCTACCTCACCGGGCTTCAGCAGCGCATTACCGAGGCCCTGGAAGGCATCGAGGCCGAACACGGTTCTGTGAAATTTCTCGCTGATGCCTGGACCAAGCCCGAGGGTGAGCGCCTGCAAGGCGAGGGCCTGACCAAGATCATGGAGGGCGGGGCGGTGTTCGAGCGCGCCGGCTGCGGTTTTTCCCATGTGCGCGGGCCCCAGTTGCCGCCCTCGGCCACGCAACATCGCCCCGAGTTGGCGGGCATGCCCTTCGAGGCCATGGGTGTCTCGCTGGTTTTCCACCCGCGCAATCCGTATGTGCCGACGGTGCACATGAACGTGCGCATGATCGCTGCCACCCCGGCCGGCGGCGAGCCGGTGGCCTGGTTCGGTGGCGGTATGGACCTCACGCCCTATTACGGGTTTGACGAGGACGTGGCCCATTTCCACCAGTCCTGCAAGGACGCGCTGGCGCCCTTTGGCGAGGACAAATACCCGCGCTTCAAGCGCTGGTGCGACGAATATTTTTGCCTCAAGCACCGCAGCGAGCAGCGCGGCGTGGGAGGCGTGTTCTTTGACGACTTCTCCGAGCTGGGTCAGGCGCGCAGCTTCGAAATGATGCAGGCAGTGGGCAACACCCTGCTGGACGCCTATCTGCCCATCGTCCGGCGCCGCCAGGCCACGCCTTACGGCGAGCGCGAGCGTAATTTCCAGCTGTATCGGCGTGGCCGCTATGTGGAGTTCAACCTCGTCTGGGACCGAGGCACCCACTTCGGCCTGCAGTCGGGCGGCCGCACTGAGTCCATCTTGCTGTCTATGCCGCCGCTGGCCAGCTGGGCCTACCAGCAGCGGCCCGAAGCCGGCACGCCCGAGGACGCGCTTTACACCCGCTACCTGGTCCCCCGGGATTGGGTCTAGGCGGCATGGCCCGGCGCATCGGCCTGTTCGGTGGGGCATTCGACCCGCCGCACGTGGCGCATGTTGCTCTGGCGACTCTGGCGATTGACCAACTCGGGCTCGACGAGCTTCGCATCCTGCCCACTGGGCAGGCTTGGCACAAGGCCCGGGGCCTCACTGCGCCGGATCACCGCTTGGCCATGGCCCGCCTGGCCTTTGCCGGTCTGCCCCAAGCGGTCATCGACGAGCGGGAAGTTCGGCGCGAGGGGCCGAGCTATACCGTCGACACCCTGCGCGAAGTCCGCGCCGAGCAGCCCGGTGCCGCGCTGTTCCTGGTGATTGGCGCAGATCAGGCAAGGGCCTTCGACCGCTGGCGGGCGCCGGAGGATATTGCGGCACTCGCTACAATCTGCGTCGCGGGTCGTCCCCCTGAGGGGCCTGCCGGTTCTCCGGAAGCGGTGCCGATTCCATCGGCCATGCAGGGCTCGGACCCGGCCCCGTTATCTCCCCAGCAAACTGATCCGGTGCCAGCCTATCCCATCCCCGGCGGGCGCTGGATCGATCTGGCGCTGCCTCCTCTGGCGGTCAGCGCCACCGGCATCCGCCAGAGCCTGGCCCGAGGACAGCGCCCCGACGGGCTCCTCGAGCCTGCCGTTGCCCGTTATATTGCGCAACATCACCTTTACCCACTGACCTGATGACTGATTCCACCGCCGCCAAGAAAGACACCCAGCGCCTGCAGCGCGCCATCGTGGAGGGCCTGGAGGACGTGAAGGGGCAGGACATTCAGGTCTTCAACACCGAACACCTCTCGCCTCTGTTCGAGCGGGTGATCATCGCTTCCGGTACCTCCAACCGGCAGACCAAGGCCCTGGCCGCCAGCGTCCGCGATGCGGTGCGCGAGGCGGGCTTCGGCAAGCCCCGTATCGAGGGCGAGGTGAACGGCGAGTGGATCATCGTCGACTGCGGAGCCGCAGTCGCTCACATCATGCAGCCGGCCATTCGTGGCTACTACCTGCTCGAGGAAATTTGGGGCGACAAGCCGGTGCGCCTCAAGCTCGGTGCACCCAAGCCGGCGGCACCCGCCCCGGCGCGCGCGGAGAGCACCAGCAGCAAAAAGAAGGCGCCGCTTCCCACCCTGCGTCGCAGCAGCGCTGCGTTGAAGGGTCAGCGTGCTGCTGATGAGGCGGCCAAGGAAGGCAAGCCGGCACGCAAGTCAGCGGCCAAATCTGCGGCTAAATCTGCAGCGCGTCCTGCCGTGAAGTCGGCCGGCAAGCCGGCCGGAAAATCCAGCCTGAACAAGGCAGCCACCAAGCCCGCTACCCCATCGCCGAGCGGTACGTCCGCCGCCAGCCGTCTTGCAGCCGGCAAGCCGGCACCCGCCAAAAAGGTCGCTGCCACGCCCGCCGCCAAAAAGGCTGCACCGGCGGCCAAGAGGGCTGTGCCGGCTGCGAAGAAGGCCGCCCCGGCCGCCAAAAAGCCCCGCTGACCGGCATGAAGCTCTGCGTGGTGGCCGTTGGCCAGCGCGTGCCCGATTGGGCGCAGACCGCCTGGGACGATTACGCCAAGCGTTTCCCGCCCGAATTGAAGCTGGAACTGCGGGCGGTGAAAACCGAGCCGCGCGGATCCAAGTCTCTGGAGACGCTCTACGCCGCCGAACGGGAACGCATCGAGTCCCAGATCCCGCGCGGCGCCCGGGTGGTGGCACTCGACGAGCGGGGGACGACCCTGAGCACACAGGCTCTGGCCGCCAAGCTGCGGGAGTGGCAACTCGGCGGCGATGATGTGGCGCTGGTGATTGGCGGCCCCGACGGCCTGCAGCCGGCATTTCGCCAAGCCGCACATGAACGCATCCGCCTGTCCGATCTGACGCTGCCGCATGCCATGGTGCGTGTGCTGCTGGTCGAACAGTTGTACCGGGCCTGGTCGATCAACGCAGGCCACCCTTATCACCGCGAGTGAGCATGTCTTCGAATCCCACGCACCCGCGCCGCGTTCGCCCTATCAGCGCACAGCTTTCCAAGGCCAGTCCCGCCGCCCCGGGCGTGCATCCCGGCTTCATCTACCTGGCCTCTCAAAGCCCGCGCCGTCGCCAGCTGCTGGAGCAACTGGGTGTGGCCTATGAATTGCTGCTGCCCGGAGGCGACGAAGACGCCGAGGCCTTGGAGGCGGTTCTGCCCGGCGAAGCGCCGGCTCCTTACGTGAAGCGGGTGACCCGGATGAAGCTCGTGGCGGCTGTCGCCCGGCTCGGGCGGCGTGGCCTGCCCTTGGCACCCGTGCTGTGTTCGGACACCACGGTAGCCCGCGGCCGGCAGATTTTCGGCAAGCCGTTGGACGACCGCGACGCCGCCCGCATGCTCGGTGAGCTCTCTGGCGTGACGCACCGGGTGCTGACCGCGGTGGCTCTGTGGGCCCCTGCCTTGCCTGTCCCCTCCCGCATCCGCGCTCCCTTTTTCGCGGTTCCCGGACCGGCGGGGCGCGCGATCGACACAGTGAGCGAATCGCGGGTGACCTTCGAGCGCATGAGCCCGGCGCAGATCGCGCGCTATGTGGCCTCGGGTGAGCCGCGCGGCAAGGCGGGTGCCTATGCCATTCAGGGCCAGGCGGCGATGCATGTGACCGGCATCCACGGCAGCTACTCTGGCATCATGGGCCTGCCAATGCACGAGACAGCCATCCTGCTGCGGCGCGTCGGCCTGTTGCCCTGAGCAGGCCTTGCAGATCCCGCCGGCCGACCGCCTGGCACCGACCTTCTGGACACACCGCATGGGCACAGCGCAAGACATCCTGATCAACTGGTCCCCGCAGGAGACCCGGGTGGCCGTCGTCGAGACCGGCGCCGTCCAGGAGCTGCATGTCGAGCGCACGCTCGAGCGTGGCATCGTTGGCAATGTTTATTTGGGCAAAGTGGCCCGGGTATTGCCCGGCATGCAGTCGGCGTTCATCGACATCGGCTTGGAGCGCGCTGCCTTTTTGCATGTGGCCGACGTCTGGCAGCGCCCCGCAGAGGGCGAGGCCTACGCCGGGCGGCAGGTCGTTGGCGCAGTGCCGATCGAAAAGCAGGTGTTCGAGGGCCAGTCCCTGCTGGTCCAGGTGATCAAGGACCCGATCGGCACCAAGGGCGCACGCCTGTCCACCCAAATCAGCATTGCCGGCCGCTTACTGGTCTATTTACCGCAGGACGACCACATCGGCGTTTCGCAGAAGATCCCGCCGGCCCAGCGCGACGCGCTGCGCGCCCGTGTCCAGTCTCTTGTGGGCAAGCCGGAGGAGGGCGGTGGTGGCGGGTTCATTTTGCGCACCAATGCCGAAGAGGCCAGCGATGGCGAGCTGTCCGACGACATTGCCTACCTGCGCAAGACCTGGGCCCGTATCCGTGAGGCAGCCGGCTTGCGCCCGCCCGCCAGCTTGCTGCATCAAGACCTGGACCTGCTGCAGCGTGTGCTGCGCGACCTGGTGACCGAGGAGACGCAGACGATTCGCATCGACTCGCGCGAGCAGTTCGCGCGTCTGCAGGTCTTCGGGCAAGAATTCATGCCGCAGGCAGCAGCCAAGCTGCAGCTTTACAAGGGTGAGCGTCCGATCTTCGACCTCTATTCGATCGACGACGAGATTGCCCGGGCGCTGGGGCGCCGGGTTGACCTCAAGTCCGGTGGCTATCTGATCGTGGATCAGACCGAGGCCTTGACCACAGTGGACGTCAACACCGGTGGCTACGTGGGCGCGCGCAACTTCGACGAGACCATCTTCAAGACCAATCTGGAGGCGGCTCAGGCCATGGCCCGGCAGCTGAGGCTGCGCAACCTGGGCGGCATCATCGTGGTCGACTTCATCGACATGCAGCGCCCTGAGCACCGCGAGGCGGTGCTTGCGGAGTTGCGTAAGCAGCTCGCGCGTGACCGGGTCAAGACCATGGCGGGCAGTTTTTCGCAGCTCGGCCTGGTCGAAATGACCCGCAAGCGCACCCGTGAGTCGCTGGCGCATGCGCTGTGCGAGCCCTGCCCGGCCTGCCAGGGCTCAGGCCAGGTCAAGACCGCGCGCAGCGTCTGCTACGACGTCCTGCGCGAGATCCTGCGTGAAGCGCGCCAGTTCAACCCCAAGGAGTACCGGGTGGTGGCGGCACCGCGGGTGGTGGAGTTATTCCTGGACGAGGAAAGCGCCCATCTCGCAGGGCTGTCCGACTTCATCGGCAAGCCCATTTCCTTGCAGGCAGATGGGACGCTGGGTCCGGAGCAGTACGACATCGTATTGTTGTGACCATCCGTAGATGACAACTGCTCAACTTATAGGAGATCATTGATGGTCGAAGTGACGAATGCAGCCCGATTCGCGGACTTTGTGGGTCGACGGATACTGAGAGGAAAGGCGCCTCCCGGGGCCGAGCAGGAACTGGTCCAAGCATTCTTCGGCGGACGCAAAGATGGTTTTTTCGTCGATGTCGGTGCGAACGACCCCTACCAGGATTCACAGTCCTACCATTTGGAGTGCCTGGGCTGGACGGGCCTGCTGATTGAGCCGCTGCCGGCTTACTGTGAACTGCTGCGGAGCAAGCGCAGCGCCCGGGTTGTCCAGTTGGCCTGTTCCAGCCCAGCGAACCATGGTCGATTCCTGCCGATTCAGGTCGCTGGTGTGCATTCCACTCTGGAGGCCCAGCCGATAGCCATCGGAGCTAATGCGACGTCTGTGATTCAAGTCGAGACACGGACGCTCGATGCAATTTTGACGGACAACGGCGTTTCGGCTGGCTTTGATCTGCTTTCAATCGACGTTGAGGGCCATGAGATGGAGGTCTTCAAAGGATTTACCTTTGATCGCTGGCGGCCACGGTTGGTTCTCCTCGAGGACCATGTCACCAGCCACTACAAGCACCGCCATATGGTGAGAAATGGGTACAAGCTTCTCTTGCGTACCGGTCTGAATAGTTGGTACGTACCCGAGGGAGAGCCGTATCTTCACAGCATCGGAGCCAAGGTTGAGATTTTCCGCAAGTATTGGCTTGGCCTCTTGATTCGTCGGATGCGCTATCGGAGGTCGTCCGATTAACATTGGATCAGTGGAGCTGTAATCTGCGAAGGTCTGTCAATCAACTCTTCTGCGGACATCGGCGAGACGTCCGTGCCCATTGGCCAGCAACCATGCGAGCAACACTACGTAGTAGTGGCCCTCGGTGAAGTCTCGCAGCATGGAGTTGAAGATACAGCCAGTTGCGAACGCTAGCGCAGGTACGATGAAAATCCAGTCAGGATGCCCGGTCTTCTGTCTCAGAAGAGGGAGACCGAGCCAGGCGAGAAAAAGTCCAAGGCCAACGACGCCACCGCCTGCAAGTTGAAACAGGTATTCATTGTGTGGATTTCCTGTAGAGGTCCACGGCCGCTCAGGTCCGATCTGCCCCGATTCTCTCAGGTCACGCGCAGCCGCCGCTTTCCTGTTGGCCTCCGCGTAGTTGCTAAGGCCAACCCCGCCTAAATAGTTTTCCTTGACCAGATCAAGTGCTATGTAGAGCATTTCAACTCGAATCCTGGTCGAGTCGTTCACGGTGGCTGTGTTGGATTGCAATGCGTTTCCGGACTCTAAGACACGCGCACTTACCGCCCCCATCTTCATTGACAGACCGAATACAGCGGCAGGAAGGATAAGAATCCCAGCAAGGCGCCACCTGCGAGGAAGTCGGGTCCAGGCCGTGCACGCAGCTAATACGACTAGGATCACCAGCCCAGTCCTGCCTTGGACCCGCAGGATTATCGTGAGGGTCAGGAAGGCGGCCGCTGCGTAGAACAGAGTTGGTCGTCGTGCGCGGCTACCAAGCTCCGTGAAGAGCCAGGCGGAAACGCCCAAGGTAAAACCAGCTGCGATGTAGCCTGACTGGGTTTTTCCCGCGACCAGAGGTATTACTGGAGCAGCCCAATAGGCGATCGCATACCCTACTGTTCCGAGCAGCAGCCCCCATAAGAGGTGGGTCGACCTCGAGGATGCCCGTAGGAGGGCAACGAGGACTGCAAGTATCGGAAGTTCATCGTAACGTTTCACAATCTCGAGCGCTTCCCGAGGCTGGGAAGTAGTGGCGAAGGTGTGGACGGCGATAAATGAGAAAAGTAGCAGGCTGCATGCGACGATCGGATCGCGCCAAGGTGCTGATCGCCACAGTAATGGAAATGCCGCGAGGGCGATCACTAGTAGGACCGCCCAAAGGATATTCACGCCTGCGATCGAATAAGGCAGGCAAAGTCCAAGGGCAAAGAGAACAAGGCCCAGAATCCGGTCCAGTGCCGTACCGAGGGGGGCGGCGGGTGGCAGTTGTGGCTCACGCAGTTGGATTGGCGTTTTCAACGTAGTGCCTCTGCCTGGCCCTGATACGGTTTAAGGTCCTGGCCTAATTGAGCGGCTATCGCATCCAGAACCTCAGCAGGACTGACCGCCTGTAAACAGGTACTGAGACTATCCCGGTGATCGTCACATCCGGCCTTGCCGCAGGGGACGCAAGATCCTCGACCCTGCAAGATGCAGACATTGCCAACAGCCTGTCCCGACTTCGAGCGATGGATGCGGATCGGGGCCAGTGCATGGGTGGGCCAGGGAGCCCAGCGCTGGGGGTTGGTCGGGCCGAAGATGGCGACCGTGGGCTTTCCACAAGCGGCTGCGAGATGCGTGACGGAGGTGTCTGGTCCGAGGTACAGGCGGCTGCGTTCCAGAAGCGTTCGCAACTGGCAGAAGTCAAGGCGTCCACTCGCATCGATGAGGCTCTGAGATGGTGCGAGACGGGTGAGCGCAGAAACGCATTCGTGATCCCGTGCGCTGCCGCTGCCGGTGAGTACGATCTGGTGTCCGTCAACTAGAAGTTGCCGGACGACGGATGCATAAGACTCGATGGGCCATTGTTTGAAGGCCCACATCGAGGGGGCGTGAACCACTAGAAAGCCAGGCTGCAATTGACTGGCGATGTCTTCAGGCAAGGGTCGGGCAGCAGGTGGTACGACAGGGGGCGTTTCTGACGTAACCGCCGGGTCTGACCAGGGCCCGAGCAAGGCAAGTTTTTCTATGACGACGTGGGTGTTTCCCAGGTCCCCTCCCAACGGCACCTGGTGGTCGAGAAGGCGCCGCTTCCACCAGTTGCTTCGGTTGGGGCCAGGCATCAGGCCGCTGCGGATCGGCGCAGCCAGCCAACCCAGAATGTGTGCCCGGTCACCAGGTTCCGCAATCAGGGCGAGGTCGTAGCGGCGCCAGAGACGTATGG
>CANFQF010000144.1 GCA_947449025.1 Comamonadaceae bacterium | reverse complement strand
TTTTGTTGTCAATTTGGCCAATTTAGCACGGGTGTGTGAAGCAGCCTCGGCGTTGGCGGAGGGAGCATATGGCGCAAGGTTCGCTGCAGCGATCGAGGAGGAGCTGGCGTCTTTAGAGGACCTCTTCGCCCGAGGTCCTCCCCGGCTCATTCCACCGTCACACTCTTCGCCAAATTCCTCGGCTTATCCACATCCGTCCCCCGCGCAATCGCGGTGTGGTACGCCAAGAGCTGCAGCGGCACCACGTGGAGCAGGGGCGAGAGCGGGCCGTAGTGCTCGGGCATGCGGATCACGTGCAAGCCGTCGCCGCTGTCGATGCGGGTGTCGGCATCGGCCAGCACATACAGCACGCCGCCGCGCGCGCGCACTTCCTGCATATTGCTTTTGAGCTTTTCCAAGAGGGCATCGTTGGGCGCAACCGTCACCACCGGCATTTCGCCCGTGACCAGGGCCAGGGGGCCGTGCTTCAACTCGCCAGCGGCATAGGCCTCGGCGTGGATGTAGGTGATCTCTTTGAGCTTGAGCGCGCCCTCCTGGGCGATGGGGTAGTGCAGGCCCCGGCCCAGAAAGAGGGCGTGCTCCTTGCGGGCGAAGTCCTCAGCCCAGGCGATGACCTGAGGCTCCAGCGCCAGCACCGCTGACAGCGCCGCAGGCAGGTGGCGCATGGCCTTGAGGTGGGCCGCTTCTTCCGTGGCACTCAGGCGCCCCTTGGCCTGGGCCAGGGCCAGCGTGAGCAAAAAGAGGCCGGCCAGTTGGGTGGTGAAGGCCTTGGTCGAGGCCACGCCCACTTCCACTCCAGCGCGCGTCACATACGCCAGCTTGCACTCGCGCACCATGGCCGAGGTGGCCACGTTGCAGATGGTGAGGGTGTGGCGCATGCCCAAGGACTGTGCGTGGCGCAATGCGGCCAGGGTGTCGGCGGTTTCGCCCGACTGGGTGATGGTGACGACCAGGGTGTTGGGGTTGGGCACCGATTCGCGGTAGCGGTACTCGCTGGCGATTTCGACCTGGGTGGGCACTTTGGCAATCGACTCCAGCCAATACTTGGCGGTGCAGCCGCTGTAGTAACTGGTGCCGCAGGCGAGGATCAATACGGAGTCGATCTGCTGGAACGTGCGGTGCGCGCCCTCACCCGGCGCAGGCTGACCCGCGCCTTCGAACAGCTCGGGCACCACCGCCTCCAGGCCTTCGAGCGTGTCGGCAATTGCGCGCGGCTGTTCGAAGATTTCTTTTTGCATGTAGTGGCGATACGGCCCCAGGTCGGCGGCGCCGCTGTGGGCCTGCACCGTGCGCACCGGACGCTCGGCGGGCCGGCCGTCTTTGCCAACGATCCAGTAGCGACCCAGTTGCAGGTCGACCAGATCACCCTCTTCCAAGTAGACGATCTGGTCGGTGACGCCGGCCAGAGCCATGGCGTCACTGGCGAGAAAGAGCTCCTGCGGGGCCACGCCCAGCACCAGGGGCGAGCCAGCGCGCGCGCCGATCACCCGGTGCGGCTCGTCCTTGCAGATCACTGCGATGGCATAGGCGCCGTGCAGGCGGCGCACCGCCGCCTTGACCGCCTCGAACAGGTCGCCCTCATAGAGGCTGTCGACCAGATGGCAGATGACCTCGGTGTCGGTCTGGCTGGCAAAAACGTAGCCGCGCGCCTGCAACTCGGCGCGCAACTCCTCATGGTTCTCAATGATGCCGTTGTGAACGAGGCCGATGCGCCCGGCGCGGTCTGCCGACGTGGCGCCCGGGCCGTGGCTGAAGTGCGGGTGGGCGTTGTGCACCGCCGGCGCGCCGTGGGTGGCCCAGCGGGTGTGGGCAATGCCGGTGCTGCCGATCAGGTGCTCACTGCTGACCTGCTGCATCAACTCGGCCACGCGCTCGGTGCTACGGGCGCGCCGCAGGCCGTCGGCGTGGACCGCGACGCCGCAGGAGTCGTAACCGCGGTACTCCAGGCGCTGCAGGCCCTGGACCAGAAGAGGAACGATGTCGCGGTGAGAAACCGCAGCGACGATGCCGCACATGGGAGGTGCTCCGGAATGAATTGGGGGGACTGTAGGCTCCACCAAGTGAAATTAATGGGCGAAATTCAATTTTCTTTGGCCTTTTATTTCTCATTTCTCGAATTAAGAAATAAAATTTCTTCAAATGGAAAATATTGACGCATTTAGCCTGGACGCCACAGACTTTGCCCTGCTGGACCTGCTGCAGCAGGACGCCTCGCGGAGCAACCTCGAACTCGCCCGGCTGGCGCATGTCTCCCCGCCCACCTGCCTGCGCCGGGTCAAGCGGCTGCAGGCAGCGGGCCTGATCGAACGGCAGGTGGCCATCCTCTCGCCCGACCGCCTGGCGCCGGTGCTGGGGCATGGGCTGGAGGCGATCGTGGAGGTGACGCTGGACCGCCAGGGCGCCGAGCACCTGGAGGCCTTCGAGCGCCAAGTGGTCGCCGACGAGGCGGTGCAGCAGTGCTACCGGGTCTCGCCCGGGCCAGACTTCATCTTGCATGTGCGCGCCGCCGACATGCCGGCCTACCTGGCGCTGCAACAGCGCCTCTTCACCGCCGACGCGAACGTGCGCAATGTGAAGGCCTTTTTCAGCGTGAAGCGGGCCAAGTTCGCGCCGCGCGTGCCGCTGGAGGCGGGCCGGCGCTGAAGCGCACCAAGCAAAAGCGCCCGGGGCCTCAGCGGGGCACGGAGCAACTATGTGAAATACGCGGGCCTACCCGGGGCCTGCGCTGGGGATAAGCCGTGGATACGGCCCGGGCTCACTCAGGGCTTTTTCTTCACCGGCCGCTGCCAATTCGGGATGTGCACCTGCTTGCCCCGGGCCACCGCCAGCGAGCCCGGTGGCGTGTCCTTGGTGATGGTGGAGCCGCCGCCGACGGTGGTGCCCGCGCCCAGGGTGACGGGCGCGACCAGCACGCAGTTGCTGCCCACGTGCACGTCGGCCTCGATCACGGTGCGGTGCTTGTTGGCACCGTCGTAGTTGGCGGTGATCGAGCCGGCACCGTAGTTCACCCGCTCACCCACGGTGGCGTCGCCCAAGTACGCGAGGTGGTTGGCCTTGGCGCCCTGTCCCAGGGTGGAGTTTTTCACCTCGACAAAGTTGCCAATGTGCACCTCGTCGCCCAGCACCGCGCCAGGGCGCAGCCGGGCGAAGGGGCCAACAAGCGCGCGAGCGCCCACCTGCACACCCGCCGTCTCGGCAAACTTTTCGCCGTCGATGTGGGTGAAGGGATGAATGACAGCGCCCGCGCCGATGCGGGCGTTGGCGATGACGCAGTTCGCGCCGATGCGCGCGCCCTCGCCAATCTCGACCCGGCCCTGGAAAACACAGTTCACATCAATCTCGACGTCGGCGCCGCAGACGAGTGAGCCGCGCACATCAAACCGCGCGGGGTCGGCCAGGCGAACCCCCTGCTCCATCAGCGCTTGTGCGCGGCGAAGCTGGTAGACGCGCTCCAGCGTGGCAAGCTGCACCGGGCTGTTCACACCGTCGACCTGGGGCTGGTCCTGCGTCATGAGTGCGCGCACGGCCACGCCACCCTCCACCGCCAGACCCACCACGTCGGTGAGGTAGTACTCGCCCTGGGCGTTGTGATTGGTGAGGCGCGAAAGCCAGCTGCGCATCAGACGGTTGGGCGCGGCCATGAAGCCGGTGTAGACCTCGGTGATGCGGCGCTGGTCTTCGCTCGCGTCTTTCTGTTCGACGATGCCGCGCACGTCGCCTTGGCCGCCACGCAGGATGCGGCCGTAGCCAGTGGGGTCGGCCATGTCGCAGGTGAGCAGGGCCAGGCGATCTCCGGCGCAAGCCTGCACCAGGGCCTGCAAGGTGGCCGTTTCGATCAGGGGCACGTCGCCATTGAGCACGAGGCAAATGCCGTCCTCTGGCAGCAGGGGCAAGGCCTGCTGCACTGCGTGACCGGTGCCCAGTTGCGGCTGTTGCAGCACCGTCTCGCAGGCCAGGCCTAGGGCGCCGGCAAAGCCGCGCGCTGCACCGGCCACCTGCTCGGCGCCATGGCCGGTGACCACCACCAGACGGCGCGGCGCCAGGCCGGCGGCAGCGGCCACCACATGGTCCAGAAGGGCGCGGCCGCCCAGGCGGTGCAGCACCTTCGGGAGCGCGCTTTTCATGCGCGTGCCCTTGCCCGCCGCCATCACCACCACATCTACTGCCAACATCGAGAGTCCTTGCGAATATCCTGGTGAATGTCCTTGCACTTGCATGCTTGGATCCGTCAGCCCACCGGCCACACCACCCCGTTGTCATTGAGGATGGCGTCCAGCGGCATGTCGTGCGCCTCGGGCTCGAAGTCGGGCAGGAAGCCATTGGTGAAGCCCAGGCCCACGGTGAGGGGCTTGGGCTGCAAGCTGGCCAGAGTTCGGTCGTAAAAGCCACCGCCGTAGCCCAGGCGATAGCCGCCGGGGCTGTAGCCCACGCAGGGCACAAAGAGCAGGGTGGGCACGATGACCTCGGTGTCCTTGGGCTTGGGAATGCCGTAGGCGTCCTCTTCCATCGGGCAGCCGGGGTACCAGGCGTGGAAGGTGAGGGTCTTGTGCACCTTGTCGACCACCGGCAGGCCGATGCGCCGGCGCAGGGGCTGGTCGAGCAGTTCGCCGTCCTCCTTCCAGCGGTGCAGCGCCGGCAAGGGGTCGAACTCGCCCTTGATCGGCCAGTAGGCGCCAATGGCCTGATCTGTCCGGCCCACCAGCCAGATTCGCATCACGCGTTGCAGCAGGTCCGAGCGGATGAGGCGGTCCGGCAGGTTCAGCCGGGCCTCGAGCAACTGCTGGCGAAGGGCCTTTTTGGCGTCCGACGTGTCCATAATTCCCCGATGTTGTTCCGAAAGATTTTGACAGGGTTCCTTCTGCCGATGGCTGCTCTTGTGGCGGGGTCGGCACAAGGCCAGACGGAGGCCGTCCCCGACCCGCGCGGCGACGCGGTGGCCCTGGAGATGGGGCAGGTCTTCCGCCAGGGGCAGGCTGCGGCCCAGCGCCAGCGGCTGACCCAGCTGCTGCCGCAACTGAAAGGCCATCTGCTCGAGCCCTGGGGCGCCTATTGGGAGTTGAGGGCCCGCCTCGACCTGGCCAGCGGGCAGGAGGTGCAGGAATTTTTCACCCGCTGGGCCGGCTCCTATCAGGAAGACCGGCTGCGCAACGACTGGCTGCTGCTGCTGGGTCAGCGCCGCGACTGGACGAACTTTGCCGCCGAGATGGGGCGCTTTCGCATGAACGACGACCCGCAGGTGCGCTGCTACGCCTTGCTGGTCCGCCAACTGCGCGAGGGACCCAGTGAGGCCCTCGTCGAGGAAGTCCGGCGCCTGTGGTTGGCCCAGCGCGATGCCGAAGACGCCTGCACCACCGCCGCCCGCGATCTGCTGGACGAGGGACCGGGCCGTGGCCGGGCCAAGACACCGGGGCTGGGCGCCGACGACGTCTGGCGCAAGGCCCGATTGGCAGCCGAGTACAACAAGCTGCGCATGGCCCAAGATGCGGTAACCCTGGTCGCGCCGGCGGCGGTGCCCCAGGTGCAGGCCGCGCTGGCCCAGCCCGCCCGCTACCTGGACGGCCGCGTCATTGCCGGCTCCAAGGTGCGCAAGGAGCTGGTGGTACTGGCATTGGCCCGCCTGGCGGCCACAGACCCGCAAGAGGCCGCCGGCCGGCTGGAGCGCAAGTGGTCGGTGCACCTCTCGAAAGACGAGCGGGCCTGGGCCTGGGGCGCCATCGCCCGCCAGGCAGCCCAGCGGCTATCGCCCGAGGCGCTGGGCTATTACGCCCGCGCCGGCCAGGACGCCGAGCTCACCGACGACATGCTGGCCTGGAAGGCCCGCGCCGCCCTGCGGGCCACCGGCGGACCGCAGTGGCGCCTGGTGCTAGAGGCGGTTGCTCAAATGGCGCCCGCCATGCAGCAAGACAGCACCTGGGTCTATTGGCGCGCCCGCGCGCTGCTGGCCTCGGGGACCGATGCCGACAAAGCCGAGGGCAGCCGGCTGCTGGCGGCCCTGGCATCGCCGCGCGGCTTTTATGAACAACTCGCGCTCGAAGACCTGGGCCAACGCATCGCCCTGCCAGCGCGACCTGCGCCGCTCACCCCGGCCGAACGCGAGTCTGCACGGCGAGACCCCGGCCTGCAGCGTGCGCTGCACGCCATCGCTATCGGCCTGCGCAGCGAGGGTGTGCGCGAGTGGAACTACACCACCAACCTGGCCAAGCCCGGCGGCCTGCCCGAGCGCGAGCTGCTGGCGGCGGCCCAACTCGCCTGCGAGCGTGAAGTCTGGGACCGCTGCATCAACACCAGCGAGCGCAGCCGCACCGAGTTCGACGTCGAGCAACGTTTTCCGCTGCCCATGCGCGACAGCGTGGTGCGCCGTGCCCGCGAAATCGGGCTCGACCCGGCCGCTGTGTACGGCCTCATTCGCCAGGAAAGCCGCTTCGTGATGGATGCGCGCTCCCACGTGGGCGCCGCGGGCCTGATGCAGGTCATGCCGGCCACCGCCCGCTGGACGGCACGCAAGATCGGGATGACTGGCTTCACCCCCGACCAGATCACCGACCGCGAAACCAATATCGCCATCGGCACCGGCTACCTCAAGCTGGTGCTCGATGACTTCGATGGCTCACTGGCCCTGGCTGCGGCCGCCTACAACGCGGGCCCCAGCCGCGCGCGCAACTGGCGCAACGGCCCGGTGCTCGACGCCGCCATCTGGGCCGAGAACGTCCCCTTCAGCGAGACCCGCGATTACGTGAAGAAGGTGCTGGCCAACGCCACGGTCTATGCCGCCGTCCTGACCGGGCAGCCGCAGTCGCTGCGCGCCCGGCTGGGGCAGGTCGGCCCACGGGACACGAACCGACCCGAGTCCAGCCCGGACCTGCCCTGACCCACAGACCTGCGCATGTTGAAGCTCTACATCGGCAACAAGAACTACTCTTCCTGGTCCATGCGTCCTTGGGTGCTGCTGCGACAAGCCGGCATTGCCTTCGAGGAGGTGAAGGTTCGGTTCGATGGCTTCGATCCCGCCTCCGGCTTCAAGACCACGGTGGGCCGGGTGACCCCGGTGGGCAAGGTGCCAGTGCTGGTAGACGGCGACCTGGCAGTGTGGGACTCGCTGGCGATCGCGGAATACGCCGCTGAACGCTTCCCTGAGAAGGCGCTCTGGCCGACCGACCGGTCCAATCGGGCCCGAGCCCGCAGCCTGTGCGCCGAGATGCACTGGGGCTTCGGCCAACTGAGAAGCCTGTGCCCGATGAACATCGAGGCCCATTTGCCCGAGGTCGGCGCGCGCCTGTGGGTGGAGCACGAGGGCCTGCGCCAGGACGTGGCGCGTCTGGTCCAGATGTGGCGCGATGCGCTCAAGGGCCAAGCCGAGGGCAGCCTGCTGTTTGGCGATTTTTCGGTGGCTGACGCCTTCTACGCCCCGGTCTGCATGCGACTGATTACCTACGCCCTGCCCTTGCCAGCCGACATCGGCGCCTATGTCGCGCGTGTCCGCCAGCTACCGGCGGTGCGCGCCTGGGTGGACGATGCCCTGGCCGAGTGCGACTTCCGGGACTTCGAAGAGCCCTATCGCAACGGCCGCTGAAATCGGCCTGGGCAAGGCCCGCTGAGTGCGGCCTTGCCTAGGGGCCGCAGCAGGAAGGCGGGCCCCGATACACTGCCCGCATGCAAGTCTTCGAGGTCGGTGGCGCAGTACGCGATGCCCTGCTGGGGCTGCCGGTGCATGACCGCGACTGGGTCGTGGTCGGCGCCTCCCCGCAGGCGCTGATTGACGCCGGCTACCTGCCGGTGGGGCGCGACTTTCCGGTCTTTCTTCACCCGCAGACCCGCGAGGAATACGCCCTGGCCCGCACCGAGCGCAAGACCGCGCCCGGCTACCACGGCTTCAGCGTCCATGCCGCGCCCGAGGTGACGCTGGAAGAAGACCTGGCGCGGCGTGACCTCACCATCAATGCCATCGCGCGCCGCGAAGACGGCCAGCTGGTCGACCCCTTCGGCGGCCAGCGTGACCTGCAGGCCCGCGTGCTACGCCACGTGACCGAGGCCTTTCGCGAGGACCCGGTGCGCATCCTGCGGCTGGCGCGCTTTGCAGCGCGCTTGCCTGATTTCTCCGTCGCACCCGAGACCCAGGCACTGATGCGGGCCATGGTGGCGGACGGCGAGGTGGACGCCCTGGTGGCCGAGCGCGTGTGGCAGGAGCTCGGGCGCGGGCTGATGGCGACACGCCCCTCCCGGATGCTCGAGGTCCTGCGCGAATGCGGCGCGCTGGCCAAGCTGCTTGCGGAGGTCGATCGCCTGTGGGGAGTGCCTCAGCGCGCCGAGTACCACCCCGAGGTCGACACCGGCGCGCATCTGCTGCTGGTGCTGGACATGGCGGCGCAGCTGCAAGCGCCCTTGACCGTGCGGTTCGCCTGCCTGGTGCACGACCTGGGCAAGGGCACAACGCCGCACCAGGAGTGGCCCCGCCACATCGGCCACGAGGCGCGCAGCGTGCGTCTGCTGCAGGGTCTCGCCCAGCGCCTGCGGGTACCGGTCGACTGCCGCGAGCTGGCTGAGGTGGTGGCGCGCGAGCACGGCAACATTCACCGCAGCGGCGAGTTCGGCGCCGCTGCCTTGGTAAGGCTGCTCGAGCGCTGCGACGCCTTTCGCAAGCCAGCGCGCTTTGGCGAGGTGCTGCTGGCCTGCGAGTGCGACGCGCGAGGGCGTGGCGGCCTGTCGGAGTCGGCCTATCCGCAACGCCCGCGATTGCTCGCGGCGCTCGAGGCGGCGCAGTCGGTAGACACCGCGCGGGTGTCGGCCGAAGCGCTGGCCCAGGGCGCCAAGGGCCAGGCGATCGGCGAACACATTCACGCGGCGCGGGTGGCGGCGGTGGAGGCGGCGGGGGTCTAGGCC
>CANFQF010000143.1 GCA_947449025.1 Comamonadaceae bacterium | reverse complement strand
TTGCCATGGCGGGCAAAAATCTCGACGCCGAGCTCCTCCTCCAGCTCGATGATGGCCTTGGAGACCCCCGGCTGTGAGGTGTGCAAAGCCTTGGCGGCCTCGGTCAGATTGAGGTTGCGTCGAGCGGCTTCCTGGACGAAACGGAACTGGTGCAGGTTCATATTGAATCCCGGATAAAGCTGGGCTTCATTATGCCGCAATCGTCTATTGACCCGGCTTGCCGCGCGGGAAATCAAGCACGGCACCCAGCGGCCGCCCGGCGTCGCCAGATCCGTCGCCCGCTTCGGCGAACCGGGCTCGCGACGGCCGCGAGGCTCAGCGCCCCAGCGCCAGGTCGGCCAGCAAGTCGAGCAGTCGAGGGTCTTCGCCCACAGTGGGCTGTAGCACCCAACCCACGTCTGGGTGAGCGAGGCGCAGTGCGTCCATCAGCAGCGGCAGGTCTTCGCGGGCATGCCGGCCCACGCCCAGAAAGAGCGGCAGGACTCGGATCTCCTTGAGCCCCAACGCCGCCAACTCCGCGCCGGCGCTGGGCAGATCGGGTCCGGTCAGCTCAAGGAAGGCGCAGCGCACCGGCGTGTCCGGGTCGGCTTGTGCCACCCGCTGCGCCACCGCGTCCATGGGCAGGCGCCAGAGCGGGTCGCGGGAACCATGGGCAAAAAGAATCACCCCGCGGGTGCTGGAGAGCGTTGAGGTCATCGTCGAAGTACCAGCCAGCCAAAGGCGCCTAGAGAGAGCAGGGTGTAGAGAAAGCCTGGCGCGGCCGCCGCCACCCAGGGCTGCCACTTTTGCAGGTTGCCCACATGGCCGAACACGTTATTGAGAAGGAAAAAACTGATGCCGAACAGGATGCCGACGAAGACCATCGCGCTGATGCCGCCCGAGCGAAAGTGCAGGTAGGCGAAGGGCAGGGCCAGCACCATCATCACCAGGCAGCTCAAGGGGTAGAAGACCTTGCGCCAGAACTCGATCTCGTATCGCTGCGAAGTCTGGCCATTGGCGTCCAGGTGGCGCATGTAGCGAAACAGGTCGAGAGTCGACATCCGTTCGGGCTTGAGCAGAGCCACCGACACCATCTCCGCGTTGATGCCGGTGGGCCACACGGCCTCGGCCTGGTGCTCAGTGGCCGCGCTGGCCAGTTGCCCTTCGCCGGGTCGGAAGTGTGTACGGTCAACAGACTTCAGGAGCCAGGCCTCGTCGACCTGCACCTGGGCCTGGGCCGCCTGGACCATGGTCACCAGCCGCCCCGCTGCATCGGCTTCGAAGATGCGCAGGCCCTGCAGACTGCCGTCGGGCGCCATCGCGGCGACGTTCACGGTGTAAGTGCGCTCGACCTGCCGCTCTTTCAGCCAGGCCCCGGTCATTCCTACTGACAAGCGGCCCTGGTAGCGGGCCTTGAGCAGCGCAGCGGCGCGGTCGGCCGAAGGTGCCAGGAACTCGCCCGTGGCAAAGGTCATGACGCTAAAGAGTGTCCCCAGCACCAGGAGCAGATTCAATGCGCGAACCGGCTCGAGACCGGAGGTACGCAAAATGGTGTACTCGGAGTTTTGTGCCATTCGGGCCAGCACGAAGATGGTGCCAATCAGCACCGAGATTGGCATCAGCTCGTAGAGGCGGCTTGGCGCCAAGAGCGCTACGTAAAGCGCGGCTTGGGGGACGCGCCATCCTTCGGACAGGCGGCCTACCCGGCCTAGCTCGTCGACAAAGTCAAAGAAGAAAAAAAGCGCCAGGAAGCCGATGGCCACGAAGACCACGGCGCCCAAAATTTCTCTGTACATGAAGCGCCGCAGCGTCTTCATCGGGCGCTCCCTAAGTGCTCGGCCGGGCGGCTCGGGCGCAGGCGCCAGGCCAGTGCGTGACGATTGAGCCACAGCAATGACAGCACCAGCACACTGCCATGAAGCCCCAGGAGAAAGGGGGCGAACCCCACGCGGCCGGTCGAAATCCAGCTCTGGCCCACGTTGAGCAGATTGAAGTAGATGATGAAGGTGAACAGCGCGAACAGCATATTGCCGCTGCGGGAGGTGCGCGGATTGACGCTCGAGAGGTTGATCGCGATCACCGCAAAATTGAGCGCTGCCAGCACCAGGCCCAGGCGCCAGGACAGCTCCCCGAGGTGGGCCGGTGCCGGTTCGCGCAGCAGCTCGAGGGTGGTGCGCGTTCGGGTCGGCAGATTGGAGCGCACGGTGGCGGCGGCCTCTCCGACATGGGTGCCTAGCTCGGAGAAGTCGGTCACCCGCATGGCGCTGCTGCCTGTTCGCCGCTCGATGCGTTGTCCGTCCGACAAGAGCAGGAACTGGCTGCCTCCTTCCGTCATGACCCGGCCAGCGCGCGCCGATGTCACTGCCTCGGTGCCGCGCTCTGACGCGGCGATGAAGACGTTGTGGCCTGACTTGTTGTCCGGCGTGTCCTTGTCCAGGAAAAAGACCCGGTTACCGCCGGCCGACTCCTGAAATTGCCCGGGTGCCACCCGCTGCAGGTCGCCCCTGCGTCCGTAGCGGTCCTCCAGTTCAGCGCTTTTGCGGTTGGCCCATGGCCATCCCACCAGCGCCAGCACCGCCACGGCAACGATCACTGGCCAGGCAAAAGCCAGAAGCGGACGCAGCAGGCCCGCGGGCCCCACGCCAGCTGTGAACCAGATCACCATCTCGCTGTCGCGGTGCATGCGTGACAGGGTGCCCACCACCGAGATGAACAGGGCCAGCGCCAGGACCGGTGGCAAATTGCCCACCATGGTGTAGCCCATCGCCAGCATGACCTCCTGCGGGTCGACGATGCCCCGGCTGGCCTGGCCCAGGGTGCGAATGAGCGTGATCGTCATCACGATCGTCACCAGCACTACCAAGGTTGCCCCGAAGCTGCGGGCGAGCTCCTTGCGCAGGGAGGAATGGAATAACATCGACGCGGTCAGTCCCAAGAATGAGTTGATTATGGACTTTGAGATCAAGACCCTTGACCTTTCCGCCGCCGGCGCCGAGAAGGCCGATGCCCTGCTGGTGCTGGTTCCCGAGGGTTTCCAGCCCGGTACTGCACGCGCTCGGTCACCGCTGGCCCAACTGCTTGCCGACGCGGTAGCGGCCCGGGCCATCGACCCCGCCAAGCCGGGCAAGGCGCTGTCCTGCTGGCGCCCAGAGGGCGTGGCGGCCGCGCGCGTGCTGCTGTCCCCCGTCGGGCAGGGGCAGGCCCGCAGGGTCCAGCAGGCGGTGGCTGCGGCAGTGACCAGCCTGCGCGGCACGGGCGTCAAACGCCTGGTCGTGTGGTTGCCTCCGGCCACCGGCCAAGGGGAGGCCAACGGTGCCGACGGTGGTCTCGCACTCCGGGCTGCGATGGCAGCGGTTCGTGACGCAAGCTATGTGTACACCGCCACCAAGCCCAAGGCTGAGCCGCGCGAATTGCAGCGCGTGGTCTTGGGTGTCCCGGACGCCCAGGCCCTGCGCGAGGACTTCCGCGCCGCGTATGCCACTGGCCTGGGGGTCGAGCTGGCCCGCAGCCTGGGTGATCTGCCCCCCAATGTCGCGACGCCCACCCATCTGGCCCAGGAGGCGCGCAAGCTGGCCAAGCCGGGCGCCATCCGCTGCCAGGTCCTGGGTCCGCGCGAGGTCGAGAAACTCGGCATGGGCGCCTTCATAGGCGTCGCGCGCGGTTCGCGCGAGCCGCTGCGCTTCATCGTGCTGCAGTACCAGGGAGCGCCTGCAGCCCAGGCACCGGTGGTGCTGGTCGGCAAGGGCATCACCTTTGACAGCGGCGGCATCTCGATCAAACCGGCCGCCGAGATGGACGAAATGAAGTTCGACATGTCCGGCGCGGCCAGCGTACTGGGCACCTTCCGCGCACTGGCCGAGCTCAAGCCCCGGCTCAATGTGGTGGGCCTGGTGCCAGCCTGCGAGAACCTGCCGGACGGCCAGGCCATGAAGCCAGGCGATGTGCTCACCAGCATGAGCGGGCAGACGATCGAGGTGCTCAACACCGATGCCGAAGGCCGGCTGATCCTGTGCGACGCGCTGACCTATGCCAAGCGTTTCAAGCCCCGGGCGGTGATCGACATCGCGACGCTCACTGGCGCCTGCGTGGTGGCCTTGGGCGCGGTGCGCAGCGGCCTCTTTGCATCGGACGAGGCACTGGCCGGTGCCCTGCAGGTGGCCGGCGAGGCGGCCCTGGATCCCTGCTGGCGCATGCCGCTCGACGACGAGTACGGCGAGGGCCTCAAGAGCAACTTCGCCGACATGGGCAACGTGGCTGGTCGCATGGCGGGCGCGGTCACCGCAGCCAAGTTCCTGCAGCGGTTTGTGGGTGACATGCCTTGGGCACACCTGGACATTGCCGGCACCGCCTGGCGCGGCGGCGCGGCCAAGGGCTCCACCGGTCGGCCGGTCGGCCTGCTGGTGCGCTACCTGTTGGACGAGGCCGCCAGCCAGACCTCCCGGCCCTTGCCCGCTCGCCCCGCCAAGGTGGCCAGCCGCTCCCGAGCGCTTGCCCCCCGCACCCGTGGCCATTGAGGTCCGTTTTTATGTGAACCTGGCCGACCGGTTGGGGTACGCCTGCCGCCTTCTGCGCAAGGCCCAAGGAATGGGCACCCCCGTGGTGGTCACCGGCGAGCCGCAAGACCTGGGCGCTCTGGACCAGGCGCTCTGGACCTTCGCGCCGCAAGATTTCGTGCCCCACGCGGTGCTTGGCGTGGCGCCGCCTTCCGTGGTGGCGCATTCGTCCATCGTGCTGGCTGCGCAGCCCTTAGCGGCGTCGCCCCGCGCGCTACTGGTCAATCTGGGAGGCGGAGTGCCCGAAGGCTTTGACCAGTTTGCCCGCCTGTTTGAACTGGTGTCCGCCGACGCAACCGACCTGGACGCCGCGCGTGAGCGCTGGAAGCGTTACAAAGCACAGGGCCATGGCGTCGAAAAGCACGACGTGCTCGCCGGCTGAGCCGGGTCCACCTCGCTTCCCCGGGAGCTTCGACTGACCCGGGAAAATCCCTGTGCCGGAACCGTTTGGGTGCGTCACCCGGGCCTGAAATTTGCGCTATGGTTCGCGGGTTGAATGGCGTGATCTGATCTCAACCAATTCTCAAGAGCAACAAGGAGCCCTTATCCCTATGAACCAGCAACTGAAACTCTCCGTCACCGCCCTGGCCCTGGCCTTCGGTGGTTTTGCGTCCGCCCAGGACGTGCAGGTCGTCAAGATCGGCCACGTCGCCCCTGTCTCTGGTGCCCAGGCGCACTACGGCAAGGACAACGAGAACGGCGTTCGCATGGCCCTCGAGGACATCAACGCGCAGAACATCACCATCGGCGGCAAGAAAGTCCGTTTCGAGATCCAGGCCGAAGACGACGCCGCCGACCCGAAGCAGGGCACCGCCGCCGCACAAAAACTGTGCGACGCCAAGGTTGCCGGTGTGGTGGGCCACCTGAACTCCGGCACCACCATCCCCGCCTCCAAGGTCTACAACGACTGCGGCATTCCGCACGTGACCGGCGCGGCGACCAACCCCAACCTGACCAAGCCCAAGTACGACACCACCTTCCGCATCATCGCCAACGATGACGCACTGGGCGCGGCCCTGGCCAACTACGCCGCCAAGAACCTCAAGCTCAAGAAGGTTGCCGTCATTGACGATCGCACCGCCTACGGGCAGGGCGTGGCCGAGGTCTTCAAGCGCGTGGCCAAGGCCAATGGCATGCAGATCGTCGACGAGCAGTTCACCAACGACAAGGCCACCGACTTCATGGCCATCCTGACCGCCATCAAGGCCAAGGCCCCTGACAGCGTCTTCTACGGCGGCATGGACCCTCAGGCTGGCCCGATGCTGCGCCAGATGGAGCAACTGGGCATGGGCAAGGTCAAGTACTTCGGTGGCGACGGCATCTGCACCGCCGAAATCGCCAAGCTCGCGGCTGGCGCCAAGACCCTGGACAACGTGGTCTGCGCCGAGGGCGGCGCCTCGCTGGCCAAGATGCCTGGCGGCACGGCCTGGAAGAAGCGCTACGACGAGAAGTACCCGGGCCAGTTCCAGGTCTACAGCCCCTACACCTACGACGCGACCTTCGTTCTGGTCGACGCGATGAAGCGGGCCAACTCCATTGACCCCAAGAAGTACATCCCCGAGCTGAAGAAGAGCAGTTTCAAGGGCGTCACCGCCACCATCGCCTTCGAGGCCAATGGCGAGATGAAGAACCCGGCTTCTACCCTGTACGTCTACAAGGACGGCAAGAAGACGCCGCTCTGATTCGGCACCGCTTGCAAAGTGAAAAGGGCCTCCTCTAGAGGCCCTTTTTCTTGGCTCTCGGCAGCCGCGATGTCGATACGCGCAGGACTACCTGCCCATCGTGCCCTTACGCGGCGCGCCCCTCCGAAAGGCGCACCATTTCAACCAGGCTGTCGATCTCGGGCGCGTTGCCGCGCAGGTTTTTTGCATAACGAAGTTGCAAGTACATGGGGTCGAGGTCGACATCGAGTTCGACCATCGTCCCGGCGGCCAGATCGGATTGCGCGCTGCGCAGCATCATGACGCTGATGCCCATCCCGGCGAGCACCATCTCTCTCAACATCGTTGTTTCCTGGGCCTGGGAGCGGATCGTCAATGGCGGCACACCTGCAGCCTGCAGCATGCTGGCCACCGTGCGCCCGAAATACGAGTTGCGGTAGGCCGTCACAAAGGGGTGCTGGGCAAGCCGCTCCGGCGAGATACGCGTTTGGCCCGCCAGGGGGTGGTCCGGCGTGGCGATGAAGGCAAGCCGGTACCGACCCAGAGGCTCCGTTGGCAGATCAGGCACTTCGCCATTGCAAAGCACAAAACCCAGATCCACGGCGCCACTCTTGAACAGTGCGTGCACTTCTTCGAACGTGCCGGTATGCGCGATCAGTTCGACATGCGGATAACTGGCCGAGAAAGCCACCAGCGGCTTTCGCAGCATGCTGGTCACAGATCGCTGGGACGCAAACCTTACCCGAGTGGTCGCCTGCCCCAGTTGGGTGGACAGGTTCTCAGCGCGCTCCAAGGTATCGAGGGCATAGGCATAAAGTGTTCGTCCGGAGTCCGTGAGGCGGGGGGGCCTGCCCGGCACCCGCTCAAAAAGTGGCCCGCGCACGCTTTTCTCCAGCGCGCGGATATGGGCACTCACCGACGGTTGCGAAACATTGAGCGCCGAAGCAGCCGCACTGAAGCCGGCGTTGTCCACGACCGCAACAAACACCGCCAGCCTTCGCGGCGTGGCATGCAGCATCACACTTCTCCTTCCATTGAACCCATAGCCATTTTAGTATGTACCTATAACGTGCCGACCCGTTGCCTGCTGCTGCGCATCGCGCTCCAATGCGCCAAAGCAATACAACAGCAGGAGACATATGACTACATCGAACTCTGTGACGCGTCGGCAAGTGGGCCGTGTCGCCATCGCGGCTGGCATGGCTGCTGTGACCGGAAGCGCCTTGGCTCAGGCATGGCCGGCCAAACCCATCCGGGTCGTCTATCCCTACGCGGGCGGCGGTGTCGGTGACGCCATCTTGAGGCTGCTCGAACCTAGCCTGGAGCAGCGGCTCAAGCTGTCCCTCTTCATCGAGAACAAGGCCGGGGCAGGAGGCAACATCGGCACCGGCGATGTGGTGCGGGCTGCGCCCGACGGGCATACCTTCTTGCTGGCCCCCACCGGCAACTATTCCGTCAACCAGTACCTGTTCAAGCTGGGCTACGACCCGCTCGCCCAGCTCGACCCGGTGGTCGCACTCGCCGACGCGCCGCTGCTGGCGGTGGTCTCACCGGGGGTCACGGCCACCTCCCTCAAGCAGCTGTCCGATCAGGTACGCGCCAACGGCAGTCGTTTCAACTTCGGTTCTCCCGGTGCCGGTTCGCCGTCCCATCTGGCGGGCGCTTCGTTTTCGCTGATGCATGGCAACGTGGTGGAGCACATCAGCTTCCGCGGCACGGCCCCGATGACGCAATCTATGTTGGCCAACGAAGTGCAAATGGCATTCCCGACCCTCTTGGCCGTGGCACCGCAGATAAAAGCCGGCAAGCTGCGCGCGCTGGCCGTGTTGTCCAAGCAGCGTATTCCGGAGCTGCCCGACGTACCGACTGCGGCCGAGGCCGGCTTCCCGGATCTGTTGTTCGGCAACTGGTGGGTGCTGTCGGCCCCCAAGGGAACGGACCCGGCCGTCGTCAACCGACTGAGTACCGAGATCCGCCAACTCCTGGCCGACCCGGAGATCAAGCGCAAGCTGATGGACATGGGCCAGGTGCCGCTGGCTTACGGGCCCGCCGAAACGGCCGCTTTCATGCGTGCCGAATCCACGAAATACAAGACCCTCATCGAGCGCACCGGCATCCGGATCGACTCCCAGTAAAGCAGGCAATAAGGACCCCTCATGAATTCCATCGGCGTCGACATCGGCGGCACATTCACCGATCTGGTTGGTTACCGTGACGGCACGCTGATCATCTCCAAAACGCTCACCACGCCGGCCAACCCGACGCTGGGCGTGGCCAAGGCGCTCGAACTCGCCCACACCCGCCTGGAGGATCTCGACGAGTTCCTGCATGGCACCACGATCGCGATCAACACGGTGCTCGAGCGCAAGGGCGACAAGACCGCGCTGCTTACCACCGAGGGGTTTCGCGACGTCTACGAGATCGCGCGCGGAAACCGGCCCGATGCTTTCGACATCGGCTTTCAGCGCGCAGAGCCGCTGGTGCCGCGCCATCTGCGGTTTGAGGCACGCGAGCGGCTCGACGCCAAGGGTGATGTGTTGACACCACTCGATGAAGCGTCCGTGCGCGCCGTGGGCCGCAAGGTGCTCGCGGAGGGCATCAGCGCGATCGCGGTGTGTTTCCTGCACTCTTATGCCAACCCGGCGCACGAAGCTGCCGCCGGCAAGATCCTGCGCGAGATGTGCCCC
>CANFQF010000142.1 GCA_947449025.1 Comamonadaceae bacterium | reverse complement strand
ATCGCCCACTACGACTACTGGTCTGACAAGGTCCGCCGCTCTATCGTGGTCGACGCCAAGTGCGACCTGCTGCTGTACGGCAATGCCGAGCGGGCCATCATCGAGATCGCGCACCGGCTGGCGGCGCGGGAGCCCGTCTCGCAAATCACCGATGTGCGCGGCACCGTCTTCGTCCGCCGCGAGACGCCCGAGGGCTGGTTCGAGATCGACTCCACCGAGGTGGACCAGCCGGGTCGGGTCGACGAGCATATCAACCCCTATCTGACCACCGCCGACCAGGCCAAGGCCCAAGGCCAGTCCTGCGCGAAGGAAGAGGGCGGGGAGGGTGCCGTGGCTGCGGCGGCTGCGGACAGCAGCAAGGAACAGCCACTCGCCTTCATGCCCAATCACGGTCTGGTCGGCAAGCGCCGCCTGCCGCCGCGTGACCGTACGGTGATCCGGTTGCCCGCCTACGAGCAGGTCAAGTCAGACCCCATCCTCTATGCCCACGCCAGCCGGGTGCTGCACCTCGAGACCAATCCTGGCAATGCCCGGGCGCTGGTGCAGGCCCATGGCGAGCGCGACGTCTGGATCACACCGCCGCCGATCCCCCTGACCACCGCCGAGATGGACCATGTCTTCGGCCTGCCCTACGCCCGCAGCCCGCACCCGGCCTATGCGGACGAAAACGGCAGCCACGAGGGCGCGACCAAGATTCCGGCCTGGGAGATGATCCGCTTCAGCGTGAACATCATGCGTGGCTGCTTCGGCGGCTGCACCTTCTGCTCGATCACCGAGCACGAGGGCCGCATCATCCAGAGCCGTTCCGAGGACTCGGTCATTCAGGAGATCGAGGACATCCGCGACAAGATTCCCGCCTTCACTGGCGTGATCTCCGACCTCGGCGGCCCCACCGCCAACATGTACCGCATCGGCTGCAAGAGCCCCGAGATCGAGGCCGCCTGCCGCAAGCCCAGCTGTGTCTACCCGGGAATCTGCCCCAACCTCAACACCGACCACAGCGCCCTGATCCGGATGTACCGGCGCGCGCGCAGTCTCAAGGGCGTCAAAAAAATCCTAATCGGCTCCGGTCTGCGTTACGACCTGGCGGTGCAGTCGCCCGAGTACGTGAAGGAACTGGTGCAGCACCACGTGGGCGGCTACCTCAAGATCGCTCCCGAGCACACCGAGCAGGGGCCTTTGTCAAAGATGATGAAGCCGGGCATTGGCAGCTACGACCGCTTCAAGCAGATGTTCGAGAAGTTCTCGGCTGAAGCGGGCAAGAAGCAGTACCTCATTCCCTACTTCATCGCCGCTCACCCGGGTACCACCGACGACGACATGATGAACCTGGCACTGTGGCTCAAGCGCAATGGCTTTCGCGCCGACCAGGTCCAGACCTTCTATCCCAGCCCCATGGCCACCGCCACTGCGATGTACCACTCGGGCCGCAACACCTTGCGCAAGATCCACCGTGAGGCGAGTGATGAGGACAGCGTCGACGTGGTCCGTGGCGAGCGCCGTCGCCGCTTGCACAAGGCCTTTCTCCGTTACCACGACCCGAATAACTGGCCCTTGCTGCGCGAGGCGCTCAAAGGCATGGGCCGGGCCGACTTGATCGGCAATGGCAAGCACCACCTGATTCCCACCTACCAGCCGATGACCGATGGCAGCTACCAGAGCGCCCGTCGGAAGAACTCGACGGTGGTGGCGCCCCGTCCGGGCAAGCTTTTGACCCAGCACACCGGACTGCCCCCGCGGGTCACGGGCGGGGTCAAGCCGGGTAAGGCCACCAAGAAACGCTGAGCTCAGTCGCCGAGGCTGTGCATTGGAATGTCTCGGCTCGCTGCCAGGGCATCGAGCTCTCCCCGGGTGCGGGTCGCGAAGAAGGCCGCCAACCGGGTTTTGACTTCAGACGCCATCGGATCCGTCTCTGATGGCAGTCCGGCTGTTTCCATCAGCCGCCGTGCGAAATGCGGCTCCAACGCTGCGACCGCGATGCGGCCGTCCCGGCAGGCATAGATCTGGTAGCCCGCGTGGGCACCGCCAATGGTGTCTTGCGGGCGGGTCAGGCCCCAGCGGCGGGGCAGGGCCAAAAAGGCGGCTGCATCGGCCAGGGCCACTTCGAAGTACTGACCCGGCAGGGTCTTGCCCGTGGGAGCTTGTGCCTCTGCCCGCGCGGTGACTGCCGTTAGGGGTCTTTCGAGACGCAGCGCCGTCACCGCCTGGAGCACCGCCTCGGTCGCCATCAATGCGCCGCCCATGTCGGCAAACAGGGTGGGCGGCAGGCGCAGGCCTGTGACCAGGCCATGCTCGGCCTGGTAGGTGAGGTCATGGCCGGGGGTTTCGGCGGCTGCGCCCGCCCCGCCCACGATGGCCACCTGGCTCAGGTACGGATACGCCGCGTGCAGCGCGTCCCAGCCCAGACCCAGTTTCGAGAGGGCCGAGGGCCGGAAGGAGGTCAGCAGGACGTCGGCTCGGGCCAGCTCGGCCTGCAACCGGGCCTGGCCGTCGGCGCTCTTGAGGTCGGCCCGCATGACCTCAACTCCCTGGTGCAGCTCGTCATAGGCTTGCGCGCTGTAGTGCACCATCGGATCGCCCGTAGGCGGCTCTAGCTTGATGCAAGTGGCGCCCAGGTTGCGGCATCGCATCAGGGCCGCCGGGCCGGGCAGGTTGAGGGACAGGCTCAGGATGCGGATACCGGCCAGCGGCTGCGGGTTCGTGGTCATGCGCAGAGGCTACCAAACACCGCCGGCCCGCTATCGACTGCCGCCCTGCATTCAGAGCGGCAGGCCGACGTAGTTCTCTGCCAGCGACGTCGACAGTGCCTTCGAGTTCACCAGGTACTCCAGCTCCGCCTCCTGCAGCTTCTGGCCGATGCCTTCGGAGTCGGGGAAGCGGTGCATCAGGGTGGTGAGCCACCAGGAAAATCGCTCGGCTTTCCAGATGCGCTTGAGGCTGCGCGCGGAGTAGGTGTCGATGCCCTGGCTGCTCTTGTCCTGGAAGTACTCGAGCAACGCGGTCGAGAGGTACTTCACGTCGGTGGCCGCCAGGTTCAGGCCCTTGGCACCGGTGGGAGGCACGATGTGGCCGGCGTCACCGGCCAAGAACAGGCGGCCAAAGCGCAGCGGCTCGGCGACGAAGCTGCGCAGGGGCGCGATGCTTTTCTCGATGCTGGGGCCGGTGACGATGCGCGCGGCCAGATCGGGGTCAACCCGGCGCTTGAGCTCGTCCCAGAAGCGCTCGTCGCTCCATTCCTCGACTTTGTCGGACAGCGGCACCTGCACGTAGTAGCGCGAGCGGGTCATGCTGCGCATCGAGCACAGCGAAAAGCCCCGTTCGCTGTTGCCATAGACGATGGCGTGGGGCGAGACCGGCGGTGTTTCCGAGAGCACGCCGAGCCAGCCGAAGGGGTAGACCTTTTCGTATTCGGTGACCCGGTCCTTCACCGAGGCGCGGGCGACGCCGTGGTAGCCGTCGCAGCCGGCGATGAAGTCACATTGGAGGGTGTGGCTTTGCCCACCCTGGGTATAGGTGACCCGGGGCGCTGAACCGTCAAAGTCGTGCAGTTGCACGTTCTCTGCTTCGTAGACGGTGGTGAGGCCGGCCGCCGCGCGGGCGTCCATCAGGTCGCGGGTCACCTCGGTCTGGCCGTAGGCGGTGACCACCTTGCCGCCCGTGAGGCCGGTGACGTCGATCGGATGGCGGTCCCCGCCGAAGACCAGCTCGATGCTGTGGTGGACGATGCCTTCCTTGTCCAGCCGGTCCACCACGCCGGCCTCGCGCATCAGGTCGACGGTCACCTGCTCCAGAATGCCGGCGCGGATGCGGCCCAGCACATAGTCTCCCGTCTGGCGCTCGAGAATGATGTTGTCGATCCCGGCCATGTGCAGCAGCTGGCCGAGCAGCAGGCCCGCGGGGCCGGCGCCGATGATTGCGACTTGGGTGCGTGTATTGCTCATGAGTAGTCTCCTGATCCGTGAGCATAAAAGCCTCCAGGGATGGGCTGAGCGCCCCGTACGGTCCATTCGTTGCTCGCCGCGTGACCACTGTGCGATCATCGCGCACCCTGTGCGATGATCGCGCAAAGTCATGAAATCACCCATCGCGACCCCACCCATCGCCCGCCCCGACTTCATCGAAGGCATGGCCCGCGGCATGGCCGTGCTCGAGAGCTTCAGCACCGAGCGCCAGCGCCTGAACGCCACTCTGGCCGCCCAGCGCGCGGGCATCACCCGTGCCGCCGCCCGTCGGCACCTGCTGACCCTGGCCCACCTGGGCTACCTCGAGACCGACGGCAGCCATTTCTGGCTCTCGCCAAAGGTGCTGCGCCTGTCGGGGAGCTACCTGGCATCGGCCCGCTTGCCCCGCGTGCTCCAGCCTACCCTCAACCGACTCTCCATGGAACTGGGCGAGTCTTTCTCGGCAACGGTGCTCGACGGCGACGAGGTGGTCATCGTCGCCCGGGCCGGCCCGACTCGGGTGTTGGCCTATGGGGTCCACCTGGGCGCCCGTTTGCCCGCCCACGCCACCTCCACCGGACTGGTCCTGCTGGCGGCGCTGCCCAAGGAGGCGTTGGCCGCCTGGCTGGACGGTCGCCGGCTGGCCCGCCTCACGCCCAACACCCCGACCCTGCCTCAGGCCCTGCGTAAAACCCTGGCGCGGGTCCGGGCCGACGACTTCTGCGAAGCGGACCAGACCCACGAGCTGGGGGTTCACGCCCTGGCCGTGCCGCTGCGCAACTTCAAGGGGGATACGGTGGCCGCGCTCAACGTGGTGGTGGGTAGCTCGCAAGCGGTGGCACAGCGGCTGCGGCAAGAGCTGCTGCCGGCCCTGCACGATGCCGCGCAGGAGCTGCGTCCTCTGCTCTGATTCGGCGCCGCTGGGCCAGGGCGAGGGATGCGGGACATCTGGCGTGACATCGGGGGTGACATCGGGAGTGAAATCGCGCTGAAGGAGGGCGGAATATGCAAACAACAACTTGTTCGTTGGTATTTCGGTACCACCCCGAGACAATCCCGCCCATTCTTTGACGAAAGCAGATGCTATGGCCACCCTTCGACTGGGCGATACCGCGCCCGACTTCCAGCAAGACTCGACCGAAGGCCTGATTTCTTTTCACCAATGGGCAGGAGACGCCTGGGTGGTGCTCTTTTCCCACCCGGCCGACTTCACCCCGGTGTGCACCACCGAACTGGGCAAGACGGCCGCCCTCGGCGCCGAGTTTGCCAAGCGCGGGGTCAAGCCGATCGCGGTGAGCGTGGACCCGATTGATTCGCACAAGACCTGGGTCCAGGACATCAACCAGACCCAGCAGACCACGGTGAACTTCCCCATCCTCGCGGATGCGGACCGCAAGGTGGCCTTGCTCTACGACATGATCCACCCGAACTCGCTGGCCAATGCCACCGTGCGCAGCGTGTTCATCATTGATCCGAAGAAGGTCATTCGTACCACCTTCACCTATCCTGCCTCCACCGGCCGCAATTTCGACGAGATCCTGCGCGTCATCGACTCGCTGCAACTGACCGACAGCCACAAGGTGGCCACACCCGCCAATTGGCAGGACGGCGACGAGGTGGTGATCATTCCCAGCCTGCAGGATCCGGCCGAAATCGCCCAGCGCTTTCCCAAGGGCTTTCGTTCGCTGCGACCCTATTTGCGGATGACGCCGCAACCCAATAAATAAAACTCGCCATGCACCCTGGCGCGCCGCCGCGGCAGGCGTGTCGAGCGGGTATCGAACGGCATCGCACAGGCGTCGACCATGCGCAGAGCCGAAACAGCATTTAGCCGCCACACGGCCTGAAGGAAACACATGAAGAACACCCTGAAGCTCCTTATTGCATCCGCCGTCCTGACCACCTCCGGCCTGGCCGCCGCCCAGCAGACCCTGCTCAACGCGTCTTACGACGTGGCGCGGGAGTTCTACAAGGACATCAATGCCGCCTTCATCCCGGCCTACAAAAAGGCCACCGGCAAGGACTTGAAGGTCGACCAAGCCCATGGCGGCTCCTCGGCCCAGGCCCGTGCCGTTGCCGACGGCCTCGACGCCGATGTGGTGACCTTCAACACCACCACGGACATCGACTTCCTCGCTGAAAAAGGCGTCGTCGCCAAGGACTGGACCAAGCGCTTCCCGAACAACGCAGCGCCCACTACGTCCACCATGCTGTTTCTGACCCGCAACGGAAACCCCAAGGGCATCAAGGATTGGGACGACCTCATCAAGCCCGGCGTGCAGGTGATCGTGGTCAACCCCAAGACCGGCGGCAACGGCCGCTATGCCTACCTGGCCGCCTGGGGCTATGTGAAGAAGAAGGGCGGGTCCGACGTGCAGGCTGCCGAGTTCGTGGGCAAGATCTACAAGAACGTACCGGTGCTGGCCCGTGGCGGGCGTGATGCCACCACCGCCTTCCTGCAGCGCAATATCGGCGACGTGCTGATCACCTTTGAATCCGAAGTGGTGTCGGTGGACCAGGAGTTCGGTGCCAACAAGGTCGACGTGGTCTACCCGTCCATCAGCATCGTGGCCGAGAACCCGGTCGCCATCGTCGAGCGCACGGTCGCTAAGAAGGGAAGCGCCGAGGCGGCCAAGGCCTACCTCGACTTCCTTTATTCGGAAGCCGGCCAAGAGATCGCCGCCAAGCATTACGTCCGCCCGCGCAACCCGGCCGTCCTGAAGAAGTACGCCAGCGCCTTCAAGCCTATCCCGCTGTTCACCGTGCAAGAGTTGTTCGGCTCTCTGGCCGAAGCGCAGAAGGTTCACTTCAACGACGGTGGTCAGTTCGACAAGATCTACACCGTCAAGTAAGCGATGTCTGCTTCCGCTGCGCAAGCAGCCGTGCCGGGGGCAGCGGGAGACGCTGTCGGCACGCCCCCTGGCTCGCGCGCCTTTCGCAAGGTGCTGCCCGGCTTCAACCTGACCCTGGGCTACACCCTGGTGTACCTGGGGCTGATCGTCCTCATTCCGTTTGCGGCGCTCACACTCAAGTCGCTCACCCTCACCGCCGACCAGTTCTGGGCGGCGGTCTCGTCTCCGCGCGTGCTGGCCGCCTACCGCCTGACCTTCGGCGCCTCGCTGATCGCGGCCCTGGCCAATGCTGTGGCCGGCTTGTTGATCGCCTGGGTGCTGGTGCGCTACAAATTTCCTGGCAAGCGCATCTTCGACGCCCTGGTCGACCTGCCTTTCGCGCTGCCCACGGCGGTGGCCGGCATTTCGCTCACCGCGCTGCTGGCCGGCAACGGCTGGGTGGGCCAGTACCTGGAGCCGCTGGGCATCCAGTTGGCCTTCAATCGCAATGGCGTGGTCATCGCGCTCATCTTCATCGGACTGCCCTTTGTCGTCCGCACGGTGCAGCCGGTGCTGGAAGACACCGAACGCGAGTTGGAAGAGGCGGCCATGTCCCTGGGCGCCACCCGCTGGCAGACATTCGCCCGGGTCATCTTTCCTGCCATTGCGCCGGCGCTACTGACCGGCTTTGCCATGGCCTTTGCCCGCGCCATTGGCGAGTACGGTTCGGTGATCTTCATCGCCGGCAATATGCCGATGGTGTCCGAGATCGTGCCGCTCATCATCATTGGCAAGCTCGAGCAATACGACATCGCCGGCGCCACCGCGGTGGCGGTAGTGATGCTGGTCGCCTCCTTTCTGATGCTGCTGGTGATCAATGCCTTGCAGGCCTGGCAGCGCAGGCGTTCGGGGGCTTGAGATGAGTGGCACCACGACATCCACGGGCCAGCGCCGAATTGCCACCACCGAGGCGCCCTGGGTGCGCTGGACGCTGATTGGCCTGGCCCTGGGCTGGCTGCTGCTGTTTCTGCTCTTGCCCCTGGCGGCGGTCTTCGCCGAGGCGCTGCGCAAGGGCGTGGGCGCCTACCTGGAGGCGCTCAAGGAGCCCGACGCCTGGTCGGCCATCGGCCTGACCCTGATCACCGCGGCGATCACCGTGCCGCTGAACCTGGTGTTCGGTGTGGCCGCCGCCTGGTGCATTGCCAAGTACGAGTTTCGCGGCAAGGCCTTTCTGACCACCCTGGTCGATCTGCCGTTTTCCGTGTCGCCGGTGGTGGCTGGCTTGATGTACGTGCTGGTTTTTGGCGCTCAGGGGTGGTGGGGCCCCTGGCTGGATGCCCACGGCATCAAGATCGTGTTCGCGGTGCCTGGCATCGTGCTGGCCACGATTTTCGTGACCTTTCCCTTCATCGCCCGGGAGCTGATTCCCCTCATGCAGGCCCAGGGCAACGAGGAGGAGCAGGCCGCCATCGTGCTGGGCGCCAGTGGCTGGCAAACCTTCTGGTACGTGACCCTGCCCAACATCAAGTGGGGCCTGATCTACGGGGTCATCCTGTGCAATGCCCGGGCCATGGGCGAGTTTGGCGCGGTGTCGGTGGTCTCGGGCCATATTCGCGGCCAGACCAACACCATGCCTCTGCATGTGGAAATTCTCTACAACGAGTACCAGTCGGTTGCCGCCTTTGCAGTGGCCTCGCTGCTGGCACTGCTGGCCCTGGTCACGCTGGCCATCAAATCGGTGGCCGAATGGAAGCACGAGCGGCTGATGAAGGCCGCAGCCGAGATGCCGCCCGAGGCGCCGGCGCCCTTGAAAGTCACGTCATGAGCATTGAAATCCGCAACGTCAGCAAGAACTTTGGCGACTTCCGTGCCCTGCGCGATGTGTCCTTGCATGTGGAATCGGGCGAACTCGTCGCCCTGCTGGGCCCCTCGGGCTGCGGCAAGACCACGCTGCTGCGCATCATCGCCGGGCTGGAGTCAGCCGACGCCGGCAGCATTTTCTTCAGCGGCGAGGACACCACCGATGTCCATGTGCGGGACCGGCAGGTGGGCTTTGTGTTCCAGCACTACGCGCTGTTCCGTCACATGACGGTGTTCGAGAACGTGGCCTTCGGGCTGCGGGTGCGGCCGCGTGCCACCCGGCCGCCCGAGGCGCAGATCCAGGCCAAGGT
>CANFQF010000141.1 GCA_947449025.1 Comamonadaceae bacterium | reverse complement strand
TCGTTAAATGCAGCCTCTGCCGCTTGTTGTCGTGTGAAGATTGTCGACGCGTGGAAGGCAAGAAATAACGCAAATAGCGTCGTCACCGACACGAAGAACGGCGCCACGGGGAGGAGGTCATTGCGACCTTGCAAGCGCGAGCCCAGAAAGCGCATGCAGCCGACGGAAGCGGCCAACACCAAGACCGCGTGTGCCAGCAGTATGAGCAACTGAACCGGCACTGATTGGGCCATGAAGAATTGAATCACTTCGTCCCCCAGAAAATCTCGGGTGGAACATCCGCTGGATGTCCTTTGGCGCCAAGCCAACCCCGGAGCAAGAGTTACTCCACTTGCAACTTTGCAGAGGTCACGATGCCGCGCCACTTCTCGATCTCGCTGCGCGTGAAGGCGGCGAATTGCGCGGGGGTGGTGTTCTCAACCTCAAAACCCATCTTGGCGTATTGCTCGCGGACCTCGCGCAGCTGCAGCACGCGGTTGATGTCCGCGTTGAGCTTTTCGACGATGGGTGCGGGTGTGCCAGCGGGCGCGTAGACGCCGTACCAGGTTTGCACTTCATAGCCCTTGAGGCCCGACTCCGCGATGGTGGGCAGCTCCGGGGCCAAGGAAAAGCGCTTATTGGTCGTCACGGCGAGCGCGCGCAGCCTGCCGCTGCGAACATGTTGCAAACCTTCAAGGCCGCCGAAGTGCAACTGCACGTCACCCGCGATCAGCGCGGTGTAGGCGGGGCCGCCGCCGCTGAAGGGCACATGCACGATGTCGGTTTCCGCAATCTGGTTGAACAGCCCAGCGGCCAGGTGCGTGGAGGTGCCACTGCCCGAAGACGCATAGTTCAGCTTGCCCGGCTGCGCCTTGGCCAAGGCGATCAATTCGGCGATGGACCGCGCCGGCACCGACGGATGGATGTAGACGATCAAGGGCGAAGAGGTGAGCTGCGCCACGGGCGCGAAAGCCTTCTCTGTGTCGAATGGCAGCTTCTTGTACAAGCTGGCGTTGATGGCGTGTGCCGGCGATGCAATCAGGAAGGTGTAGCCGTCGGCCGGCGCCGACGCGACAAGCCCGGCCCCGATCGTGGAGCCAGCGCCCCCTTTGTTGTCGATCACGATCGTCTGCTTCCAAGCTTCCGAGAGCTTGGGGATGATCACGCGCGCATTCGCGTCGACAGCGCCACCCGGCGGGAAACCGACGACGCAGCGCACCTGGCGCGAGGGATAGCCGGCGGCAGTCTGCGCGAAGCCCGGCAGCCAGGCAAATGCCGGCGCGAGTGCTGCAGCCTTCATCAGCTGACGTCGGGAATGATCGTGTGAAAAGCTCATGGATGTCTCCGATTTTTATAAGAGTGGCAGGGCCTCGCCGCAGAGGTTGAAATTTTATGGCTGCGCCGATGGCGCATCACGCGAGAGCGTCACGGGCACACCGCCGTAGTCACCAAAATGCGGGCCCAAGGGCCGCTGCAGGTGGGTGCGAATCCAGCCGCGCACCATGCAGCGCTTGCGGTCGGCCTCTGGCCAGTCCTGGTACGCAGTGCGCGAATGCAGCGTGGTGTAGTTGTTGATCAACTGCATGTCGCCGCGCTCTAGCTCCATGTCAAGGCGCAAGGCCGGATCCTCAGCGAGCGCGTCCACCGCGGCCAGTGCGGCCAGCTCCGTCTCGGTGTAAGGAGCGCCATGCTGCATCGAGGTCTGGTAGCTGTTGCGGGAGTAGCGCACCGACAAGACGCCGTCCTGGATATGGAACACCGGCACACGCTTGATGCTTGAATCACCACCCTCTTCGAGGTTCAGGTAATTCATGCCCTCGAGCAGCGGCGCCACCATCTCAGGCTGGTGCAGGGCCAACTGGTTGTAGGCCGATACGGCGCTGGCAATGCTGCTGCGCCCGCCCGACATGGCCGGCCGCAGGCACAGCAGGCCCACCAGGTCACATCGGTCTGTATGGAATTTAAGTTCCGCGTTGGTCTGGTAACCGCGCACGCGGCGGCCGCCCAGCGGGCGCCCGGTGTCCACCACATCGCACAAGCGATCGCCATACGAGTTCTGGCTGATCGGGCGTCCGAGCAAATTGACGATCAACCAGTAGCAGGCCCGCAGCATGGCGTCATCCAGGTCGGGCGAGAGGCCACGCAGCAGCACGAAGCCACGGCCCTCCATCACCTCGCGCTCAATGCCCGCCAGGTAGTCGCGCGCAGCAGGCAGGCGCGACAGGTCCGGCGCGGTACCTGTAAGCGGGGTGAGGCTCTCCTGGCAAATCGCGCGTGCGACGGCCTCGATTTCTTCGCGCACATCGGCTGGCAGTACCTGAATCCACTGGTCGGTACGCGTCGCAACGTCGGATGCAAGCCAGGCACTGGGGTGTGAGATGGTGGAACGTGAAGGTGCGTTCATGTCGGGGAAGCCTCTGCAGGACAAATCAAGGAGCGGCAGGTCACCATCGTTTCGTCAACGCACGATGCCTGCTTGGGTGAGTTGCGCCGTGTCGGCCTCACTCACACCGAGCTCACGCAAAACCTCGGCGGTGTGCTCGCCCAGCTGCGGCGGCTGCAGCCGCAAACCTGGCGTACGGCCATCGATCTCAATGGGCAGGGTGGGAAGCCGCGTCTGGCGGCCATCTTGCAAGCGGGTGTTGAGCATGCGTCCGCCCGCGTTGAGCTGCGGGTCATCGAACAAGTCGCCTGGCTTGCGCACGGGAGAAAACGGAATGCCAATGCGGTCGAAGAGCGAGAGCAGGTCGGCCGATTCGCGCGCCGCGATCAGGTCCTTGATGACGGGCCGGAGCGTCTCTCGGCGCTGAACGCGGTCCTCGTTGCTGCGGTAGAGAGGATCGTCTCGCATGTCGGGCCGACCGAACTCGGTGCAGAAGGCCTTCCAATGCGCATCGGAAGTGAGGCCGACAAAAATGGGCACACCATCGCGCGACTCGAAAGTTTCATAGATGCCCCATGCGCTGTCGCGATTGGGCATGGGCGGCGCCGGCTTGCCGGTGATCGCCTCGCCGGCCATGTGCTGCGCCACCAGCATGGCCGAGGTCTCGTACAAGGAGCTCACCACCTTGCGGCCGCGTCCGTCTGCGTCGCGCTGGCGCAGCGCGGCCAGGATGCCGACCGTCCCCATGACGCCGCCCATGATGTCAACGACGGAAGACCCCGCGCGCAGCGGCCGCCCCGGCGGGCCGGTCATATAGGCCAGCCCCGTCATGTACTGCACGATTTCGTCCAGGGCCGGGCGGCGCTCATACGGGCCGCTGAGAAAGCCCTTGAGTGAGCAGTACACCAGGCGCGGGTTGATGCGCTGCAACTCGTCCCAGCCCAGCCCCGCACGGTCCATCGTTCCCGGGCCGAAGTTCTCAACCAGCACGTCCGCCTGAGCGATCAGCCGGCGCACCAGCGCCAGGCCCTCCGGGGACTTGATGTCGATCGCGGCGCTGCGCTTGTTCCGGTTGAAGTAGGAGAAGAAGCCGCTGGCAAAGCCGCGCAGGCGGCGCGTACGGTCTCCCTCGATCGGCTCCACCCGGGTGACGGTCGCCCCCAAATCGGCCAGGACCAGACCACAGCAAGGCCCCATGACCGTGTGCGTCATCTCCAGTACACGGATGCCGGCCAGGGGGAGCGGCCCGGCCGCATCGGGCTGTGTCGATGTCGATGGACCGCCCCTTGGACTTTCTGTTCGGCCTTCTGTTGGGCTTGGTACTTCTGCGGCAGTCAAAACTTCTCCGGTGTGTGCTTGTCGATACGGTTCACGCGCGCTTTGCTGCGCTTGAGTATGTTCGCGCCGAGTGTACTTGAACTGGATCCAGTTTTAGACTCAGTATTGCATCTGGTAGTAGACTTCGGCTCTGTCCGCTGACGGGCTGGCGCTTGTCCACCTTGCCCCTCTCGCACCACCCGCCCCGCTCACCCTACTGGCCTGATTCCATGCCCTTGCCCCCTTCTGCCGATTTCATCGCCGGTGGCTTCGCCGCTGAAGCGGCCGCGTTCATCGAGACCCTGAGGCCGGACGCACTGCCGGCCCTGGCCGTGGAGCGTGCGGTCGACGCGGTGACCGACACCCTGGCCTGCATGGTGCTGGGCGCCAGGCAGCCGCTCGAGGCGCCCCTGCGCCGATCCTTGTTCGGCGGCGCTCGGGAGGAGCCCGCTGCCCATGTGCTCGCACGGGTGCTCGCCCACGAAGCCTGGGCCGATGCAGGCGCCGAGACACTGGGCACCGCGGCCCTGTACCTGGGCACCCTGGCCCACGCCGCAGATTTCGACGACATCAGTCACCCGGCCTACTGCCACGCCACCGCACTGCTCTTGCCGCCGCTGCTGGTGCGGGCGGCCGCGGCCGGCCACAACGGACCCGCGCTGCTGCGGGCCTATCTCGTCGGGGTTGAGACCATGGGCCAGCTCGGACGTCGACTGAACACCGCGCATTACGAGGCGGGCTGGCATGCCACTTCCACTCTGGGGACGCTGGCCGCAACGGCGGCGGTGGCGGCACTCGAAGGCCTGGCCCCGGCGCAGACCGTCACCGCCCTGGGGATTGCCGCATCCCTGGCGGGCGGCGTGCGGCAGAACTTCGGCAGCATGACCAAGCCGCTGCATGCCGGTCTTCCCGGGCGTTCGGCCATCCTGGCCACGCGGCTGGCGGCCGAGGGCTTTACCAGCGCGGCCCAGGCGGTGGACGGGCGCTTCGGGTTCTTCCGCACCTTCGGCGGCGAAGCCGAAGCGGGCCATGCCAAGCCGTGGGGAGGCCCGCTGGAGGTGCTGACCGAGAACGGACTCGCACTCAAGGCCTATCCCTGCTGCGCGGCCACGCATGCGGCCATCGACGCCGCGCGCGCGCTGGCGCAGCGTCACGCACATCAGTCCCTGCGGCATGTACGGGTTGGCGTCTCGCGCTTTGCTATTGAGCCGCTGATTTACCTGCGCCCCTCAACGCCGCTGGAAGCCAAGTTCTGCATGCCTTACTGCATCGCCGTCGCACTGCATGACGGCAACGTCACGCTGGACAGCTTCACACCCGAGGCCATCCAACGCCCGCAGATCGTCGCCCTGATGGACCGCATCGTGATGGAAGTGGACGAGCGGGTCGCCGATGACCGTGAATTCGCCAGCGTGCTGGATGTGTCACTGGATGGCGGCGGCACCGATGTCGAGCGCGTCGACGTCGCCAGCGGAAAGCCGGCGCGCTGGATGACAGCATCAGACCTGGCGCACAAGTTCTTCTCGTGCTGCGGCCAGGGCCGGGAACACGCACCCACACGCGCACTTTTTGAAGAGGCGCGGCAACTGGCTGGCGCTGCGTCCCTGCGGCCTTTGCACAGCGCGCTGACCTCGGCGCTCGCCCTGGCTGTCGGCACGGGCGGGAGCGCAAGGTGACGGCCAAGCGGCCACTGGAGGCCGAACGGGGCTTTTTCATCGAGGAGACCTACGAGCGGATCCGCCAAGACATCTTGCGTCACCGTCTCAACCCCGGGGTGAAACTGGTGCCCGACCACCTGGCCACAGCGCTCAAGGTCTCTCGCACGCCGGTGCGGCAGGCGCTGGAGCGGCTTTGCCAGGAGGGCTTTGTGCAGCGTATCCCGGCGCGCGGCTACTTCGTGGCCGAGCCGCCCCGAAGCGAGATCCGCGACCTCTACGACGTTCGCTTCGCGCTGGAGATACGCGCGCTGGAGTTGGCATTCGAACGCGGATTCGCGCCCAAGGCGGTCGACGCGTTGGAGGCGATTCATGCGCGCTACCAAGCCTTGATCGAAAACCCGAGTGCGGCGTCGCGCTCGCGCATCGATCAGGAATTCCACCTCGCGCTGGCCGGCCTGACCGACAACGAATTGCTGGTGGAGATGTTGCGGGGCATCTACGACCGTCTGAGTTTTCGGCGCCGCAGCGACGGCTATTGGTTCTGGGCAGACCGTGGGCTGCGAGGCGCCGCCGGTGCGCGCGAACATTCGGCACTGCTGGCATCGCTGCGAGCCGGCGACCGTGAGACCGCCCTGGCGGCGCTGCGCAGCCACCTGGCCGAGGCCCAGGCCAATTACGAGCAATTCATCGCCTCGGTCGCCGCCGAGGAGAACGACCGCTTGCTGCCCGTCCCGCGGCCTGCGACGCCCCATTCGCAAGAGAACCCATGAACCAGTCTTCGCAAGAAACCAGGGCGCGTCCTTTCGCTGGGCGCACAGCCATCGTCACCGGCTCGGGACAAAACATTGGCCGCGACATCGTGCTCGCCTTCGCCGCAGGCGGCGCGAACGTGGTTGTCAACGGTGCGCGCAGTCGCGAGAAGGTCGACCGGGTGGTGGCCGAGGCGCGAGAACTCGGGGCACAGGCACTTGGCGTGATGGCCGATGTGGGTGACCCCGCGGCCATGCAGGACATGGTCGACCAGTGCATCGCCACCTTCGGCTCGGCGGACATCGTGGTCTCCAACGTGTCGGTCCGCCACCACCGGCCCTTTCTGGAGATCACCCCGGAGCAATGGGACCAGACGCTGCGCACCAACCTGGGCAGCTGTTTTTACCTGGCACGTGCGGCCATCCCGCACATGCAAAAGCGAGGCTGGGGCCGCATCGTGCACATCTCGGGTCGCGACGGGTTCTTCGTGAAGGAGCACCGCGCGCACAACGTCGCTGCCAAGGCCGGCATGCATGCGCTGGCCAAAGTGATCGCCCTCGAGTTCGGTCCGTCTGGCATCACCGCCAACACGGTAGCGCCTGGCCTCATGGACACGGTGCGCAACATGAGCGACTACCCGGATTTTGATTACATGATGACCCAGCGCCTGCCTGCTATTCCGGCGCGCCGAATCGGCACCGGGGGTGATATTGCGCGCGCCTGCCTCTATCTGTGCTCCGAGGGCGCAGGCTTCGTGACGGGCCAGCTGCTGCACGTCAACGGTGGCGAGTTCATGTTCTGAAGGTCTGAACGGAGGCAATGGAGGCAGCGGAGGCCATGGCGGCATTGACCGCTCGCCGCTGATCACCGATCCTGTGTGAATTACCCCAGCCACCCCACGCGCTGCGCGGTCCAGAACAGGCCCAGCACCACGATGGCCATCGACCCGCCGGCGACCACGACCCAGCGGTAAAAGCGGGTCTGGCGCAGTGCCCAGGCCAGGGGAAAGAACACCCCCACAATCGCCAGTTGCCCCAGCTCCACGCCCAGGTTGAAGCCGCCGAGTGCCGCCACCAATCCACTCGCGGGCAGGCCCAGATCGAGCAGCACGCTGGCAAAGCCAAAGCCGTGCACCAGGCCAAATACAAACGCCAGGCGCCAGCGCTTGACGGCACTGAAGCCCAGCAGGTTGTTCAGGGCGGCCAGCACCACCGACAAGGCAATCGCCGGCTCCACCAGATCGGCGGGCGGTTTGATCCAGCCGGTGATGGTCAAGCCCAGCGTGATGGAGTGCGCCACGGTGAAGGCGGTGACAACCGCCAGCACGTCCATCACGACGGGTCGGGCGTGTGTGACCGCTTGCCAGTTCACCACCCTTTGGCGAGAAGGTAGCAAGGGCGCCAGCACCAACAAGCTCAGCAAAAAAGCGATGTGATCGATGCCGATCCAGATGTGCCAAACGCCCTCGACAACATAACGCCCGAAGACCTGCAAGGGCTTGCTGTCAGACGCGCTGACCTGAACTTCGGGCCTTTCCGGACTGAGCAAGGCGCTGCTTTGAAAGTGAGGGAAATCCACCTTGAGCAAGCCCCGGTGCAGGTTGTCCTGAGAAAAAATCAGGTCATAGCCCAGTGTGAAACGGGTCTCGTCCAAGGGGCCAGACGCCCCAGGACACAGCGGCGTCCACAGGGCGCTCAGATAGATGCCATCGGCATGTTGGCTCGCTTGCAAATCAGCCTGGCCCAAGGTGCAGCGCTGGTCCGATGCACTGAGCGAAATGCCTTGTACCAACCAGGCACTGAGCTCGGCGCTGCGAGCCTGCGTCTCCGCCCAGGTGACTTGACCGTCACGGTCACGGTCCAGATCGAAGATCAGGTCCAGATCACGCACATGGAAATCCGCACGCAGCGTCAATTGCTGCGAAGTCATGCTGAGGGTGAGATAGCTGTTGCTGCTGGAGTGTGCCCACGCCATGCTGCCAAAGAGCAGGCTCACGAGCGCCAGGCAGGTCAGAGCCATCTGGCGCAATGACGGAAGGCGACTCTGGAAGGGCCAGCGCGCGGTCATGAGCGACTCCCCTTCCAGCTCGGGTGTGCCCGCAGTTGCCGCAGCAGCGGGGCCAGTTGCGGGTCGGTGTAGCCAGATTTTTCGGCCCACTCCACCACGGGCGCAGCGGCCTGTGCCTGGCCCAGCGCCAGTGCAGCCTGCGCAAACAGCAGCGCATCGGGAGGTTCTTTTTGCAGCTGCCAGTTCTCGATTGACAGCGCAAGGCCTGCAGCCAGGTCCTGTGCGTAGGCAATTTGATAAATCAATTTGGGCCGCTCGATCAGCGCCTCTTGCCGCAGGGCTTGCGCGCGCAAGCGCGCATCCATCTGGCTGGCGAGTCGGGCTTCATCTGCATCTTTCAGGCCGCGGCTGGCCAAAAGAGTCTGCATCAGCAGGGCGTCGGTCAGACTGGCCATGTCGGCCTGCTTCATGGCCACGGCTTTGGCCTGCCGGTACTGGCCTTGTTGATTGAGCAATTCCGCCAAGGAGAGCCGGAGCAGGTGCGACTGCGGACTGGCCTTCAAACGCTCGCCCCACACGGCCAGCGCCTGGGCAGGCTGCCCGGCCACGCGGTGCGCCTCGCCCAAGTGAAAGCCGATCCAGTCTTGCGACGAGCCGTCTTGGTAGTTGGGCGATCGGATTGCCCGCATCAACATCTGCACCGCGGGAAGGGGCTGGCCCGTGCGGCAAAGCAAGACCGCGCGATAAACATCCGCCTCTTCTTTGCCAAACAGACGGGCCATTTCTTCGGTGTCTTGCCGGGCGGATGCCATGTCTGCCAGCAGCAGATGAAGGGCAAAACGCCAGGACCAGAACTCGGCGCGGCGCGGCTCCAGGGCAATGGCGCGATC
>CANFQF010000140.1 GCA_947449025.1 Comamonadaceae bacterium | reverse complement strand
GGGATCACCCGGGCCGCCCCTCGAAACCCTCTCGCTCCTCGCACTGCTGGGGCCGAACCCAACGCCCTCCGTACCCATCGGGTCGTCGGCGGCTGCCGCAACCGCGCAGCCCACATCCTCTGCAGCTGCCGCCCCTGCCGCTGCCGCGCCTGCCGTCGCAGCTGCGGATCTGCTAGCCACCAGCCTGTCCGAGTCCACGCCCGAGGACCGCGGGTGGCAGGCGATCCATCTGCGCATTCCCCCCGCGCAGAGCCTGGCCTATGCGCTGACCGGAAGATCGCGCGGCCGGCCCCTCGAGGGCGAGGCCGAGCTCGGCTGGCGGCATGATGGTCAGCAGTACGAGGCGCACATGCGGCTGCGCTGGGCAACCGGACTGCGCGAAATGAGCAGTACCGGCCGACTGACCGCCGAGGGCCTCCGGCCTGACCGCTTCAGCGACCGCACCCAGGGGCGCGGCGAGCTGGCGGCGCATTTCGAGACTACGGCCCCCCCCGGCCTCGCCGCGCCGACACAGGACGGCGCCGGCCGCGAGAGCGGCGCCCGTGTGCGCTTCAGCGGCAACCAGCCAGATGCCGAGCTGCCCGCGGGCGCGCAGGACCGACTGAGCGTCGTCCTGCAACTGGCTGCGCGGGTGGCCGGTCTCGGCCGGCCGCTGCAAACAGGCGAGACGCTGGAGTTTCCCGTCGCCACCGCCCGCGCCGCGGCGACCTGGCGCTTCCGCTATGAGGGCAAGACCTGGCTGCCGGGCCCGGGTGGCAGTCGGGAGGCGCTGCATCTGCGCCGGCGGCCGGAAGGACCGCATGACCTGGACATTGAGCTCTGGCTGGCGCCAGACCTGGACTACCTGCCGCTGCAATGGCGTCTGGCGCAGGACAACGGCGACTGGCTTGTGCAGCGCTGGACCGGCGACTACCGGCCCTAGCGGCGCCGCCGACGAGGCTCGGGCTAGGAAAAGGCGGGCACGCGCCCGGGGCTATTGAAAGTCGGCCCGGCGACGCCAGTTACGATGCAGCAAGGAGGAGCGGTACATGCACATGCTTTATGACTCCGACAGCTTCGTGGTCGTCCACATGCTGGCCAACCAGGCGGCGGAAGGCGAGCAGGAGCCGGACGTCGCCCGTCACGGCTTCGAGATCGTCGACAAGCGCGTCAACAAGGAGGTCTACCTCGACGGCAGCTGGGCCGAAGTGTTCCAGCGCCAGATCCTGGCTTGGCAGCGGCAAACCCCGACCCAGGAAGAGGTCGAGAACATGCTCGGGCGCTACGCCGAGTTGGCCCAGAACCCGCTGGTCATGCACTGATCTCGTGGCCGTAGAGCCAGCGATAGAGCGGGGCCACGATCAGCAGCACCGCCACCAAACGGCAGACCTGAAAGGCAGTGACCAGGGGCACGCCCAGCTGCAGCACCTTGGCAGTGATCGCCATCTCGGCGATCCCGCCGGGCGCAGTCCCCAGGATCAGGGTTCCCAGGTTGAGGCCGGTCAGCTGGACCATCATCCAGGAAAAGCCGACGGAAACGGCGATCGACAGGACAGTGCCCAGGATGGCCACCGCAATCCATCGCGGCGCCTGGCCCAGGAATTCCCGGCGAAAACGAATCCCCAGGCTGATGCCGATCACCAGCTGGGCGGCACTGGAAAGTTCAGTCGGTACGGCCGACAACTGGACCCCCGCTGCCGACAGTGCCATGGCGGTCCCCAGGGCACCAATGAACCAGGGGTTGACCCAGCCCATCGCCCTGATGACCATGCAGCCCAGACCGGTGGCCCCGAGCAGCACGGCCAGCTCCGGCCAGCGCACCTCGCGCATGCCGGGCACGGTGGCGTCCATGCCGTGCAACCCAGCCCAGGTAAAGCCAAAGGGAATGCACACGGTGACCACCATCATCCGCAGGCTGTGCGCCCCCGCCACCAGATCGGAGCGGGCGCCCTCGCGCTCGGCCAGCAGGGTCATCTCCGATGCCCCACCGATCGTGCCGGAAAAATAGCTGGTGGCCCGGCGCGAGCGGGCTGTGCCCTCCACGCCCGGCAGGCCAAACCGGTGCAGGAACCAGCCCAAGCCCCAGCCCAGGGCCAGCGACCAGGCGATGGCAATCAGCACCACCCACCACAGCGGCAGCAAGAGCTGGGTCATCATGGGCGTGAAGTACAGCCCCAGGCTGGTGGCGATCACCCACTGGGCCATATTGCGCAGCGGCACAGGGCTGCTCGCCGGCAGGCCCGCGATCGACACCAGGGCGGTGGCCAGCAGTGGGCCGATCATCCAGGGCAGGGGCAGGGCAAGGGCTCGCCAGACAAGGGCGGCCACCAGCGCGAGCGCCAGGGTGGCAGAGGTACGGAAAACGAGACGGATCATCTTGGGGTCGGCCGGCGAGCTCAGCCGTAAGCCTCGTAGTATCGCCGCATGCCCGACCTCCCCCCTTCCTCCCCTCGCCTGCGCGGCACCTGCGAGCGTGGCCCCAGCCAACGCGCCACGAGTCTGCGTGGCACTTGTCAACGCGGCATCCTGGCTGCTGCTGCCGCAGCGGTGCTGGCCCTGGCAGCCTGCGCCGCCCCGCGTGTGGCGGACGAAGAGGCACCGGCACTGCTGCTGGGAGAGCAGCATGACGCGCCTTCGCACCAGCAAGCGCATGCGCGCGTGGTGGGTGATCTGGCCGCCCATGGCCGGTTGGCCGGGCTCGCGCTGGAGATGGCCGAGCAGGGAGCCGGTACCGCGAACCTGCCGACCTCGGCCACCGAAACCGAGGTCCGTGCGGCGCTGCGCTGGGACGAGGCGGCCTGGCCCTGGGCGCCGTATGCGCCGGCGGTCATGGCGGCGGTCCGCGCAGGCGTGCCGGTGGCCGGGGCCAACCTGCCCCGCGCGAGGATGCGCGCAGCGATGGCCGACACCAGCCTCGACGGTCTTTTGTCGGTCCAGGCCTTGGCCCGCCAGCGTGAGGCCATCCGCGACGGCCACTGCGGCTTGCTGCCCGAATCACAACTCGGCCCGATGGCCAGGATCCAGGTCGCTCGCGACCGGGCGATGGCACAGACGGTGACGGCCCTCGCGCAGCAGGCCGCGCCCGGGCAGCGGGTGGTTCTGCTGGCTGGGGCCGCGCATGTGGACGTTGAACTGGGCGTGCCGCGCCACCTGCCGGCTGCGCTGGCCTTCCGGGCGCAGGCGTGGCCGGCGCAGCCGCCTCAAAGGGACTATTGCCAGGCCTTGCGAGAAGGTATGCGCGAAGGTGTGCAGCGACCCATGCCGCCTGCAGCAGGCACCGGGGGAGCTCCCGCAGTGGCGCCTGCGCCGGGCGGCGTCAACAGCCCGAGTCGCTGAGCCCCCCAGGGCATCGGCGCTCGGGCCCATCACCCCAGAGTCAGCGCCGGGGCCGAGCCAGCCCGCGGTCTCAGGCGTGGCGGCGGATCGAGTCGGCCAGGGTGTTGACCATCCGGTCGATGTGCTCGCGCTCGACGATGAAGGGCGGCGCGATCACCAGCACGTCGCCCGCCGGCCGGACCAGGGTGCCCTGCTTGAAGCAGTCTAGGAAGATGTCGTAAGCCCGTTTGCCGGGCAGGCCGGCGATGGGCGCAAATTCGACTGCCGCCGCACAGCCCAGGCTGCGGATGCCGATCACGTTGGGCAAGCCCTTGAAGGTGCTGTGGAAAGCGTCGCCCAGAACCTTGCCCATCTCGCCGGCGCGCTCGAACAGGCGTTCACGCGCGAACAGGTCGAGGGTGGCAATGGCTGCGGCGCAGGCCACCGGATGGCCGGAATAGGTGTAGCCGTGGAAGAACTCGACGACGTGCTCGGGCGCGTCGGTCTTCATCATCTGGTCGTAGAGCTTGTCCCGGCAGATCACGCCGCCGAGCGGAATGACGCCGTTGGTCACGCACTTGGCGAAGTTGAGCATGTCGGGGACCACGCCGTACCAGTCAGCACCGAAGTTGGTGCCCATGCGGCCGAAGCCGGTGATCACCTCGTCGAAGATGAGCAAAATGCCGTGCTTGTCGCAGATCTCGCGCAGGCGCTTGAGGTAGCCCTTGGGCGGGATATACCAGCCGGAGCTGCCCGCGATCGGCTCGACGATGACCGCCGCCACATTGCTCGGGTCCTGCAGGGGCAAGATGCGCTGCTCCAATTCAAGCAGCGGGTCCTCGGCCCACACCGGCTCTTCGTTGTGGATATAGGCGTGGTTCACCGGGTCGTGGATGAAGCGCATATGGTCCACCCGCGGCAGAAGCGCGGTGCCGTACACCTTGCGGTTGGCCGGGATGCCGCCCACGCTCATGCCGCCGAAACCCACACCGTGGTAGCCGCGCTCGCGGCCGATGAAGACATTGCGATGCCCCTCGCCGCGCGCACGGTGGTAGGCCAGCGCCACCTTCATCGAGGTGTCGGCGGCCTCGGAGCCGGAGTTGCAAAACAGCACCTTGTTCAGGTCACCCGGGGCCAAGGCGGCGATCATCTGCGCCGCTCGGAAGGCCTTGTCGTTGGAGACCTGGAACGCGGTGCTGTAGTCCAGCGTGTCGAGCTGCTGTTTGATCGCCTCGTTGATCGGCTTGCGGTTGTGGCCGGCGCCGACGCACCAGAGGCTGGAGATGCCGTCGATCACCTGGCGCCCGTCATGGGTGGTGAAGTGCATGCCGTCGGCGGCGACGAAGACCCGGGGGTCCTTCAGGAAGTGGCGGTTCGGGGTGAAGGGCAACCAGTGGTTGTCCATCTGAAAGTCGATGAGGGCCATGTCTTGCTCCCAGTGATGACAAACGGCGGGGTAAACATTGTGGCATTGCCGTCCGGGCCTGCCGGCGCTGCGCCCGGCCCCCGCCCGGATCAGGGGCCAGGCGGGGTCGGCCAGCCTGCGACAATTGAGCCGTCATGAGCCACGCCTACATCCTCACCCTGTCCTGCCCGGACCGCCCGGGCATCGTCCACGCCGTCTCGGGCTTCCTGCTGGAGCGCGGAGGCAACATTGAAGAAGCGGCCCAGTACAACGACCCCGACACCGGCCTGTTTTTCATGCGGGTGCAGTTCGCTTGCGCACTGGGTCTGGCCGAACTTCAGCAGGCGCTGGCCGGTCTTGGAACCAGCTTTGGCATGCGCTGGAAGCTCCATCCCCGGGATCAGGCCATGCGCACCGTCCTCATGGTGAGCAAGGAAGGCCATTGCCTCAATGATTTGCTTTTCCGCTGGAAAAGCGGGCTGCTGCCTTTGGATATCCGGGCCATCGTCTCGAACCACCGCGAGTTCTACCAACTGGCGGCCAGCTACAACGTGCCCTTCCACCACATCCCGGTGACAGCAGCGACCAAAGCCCAAGCCGAGGCCAAACAGTTGGAGGTCATCGAAGCCGAGGGCGCCGATCTGGTGGTGCTGGCGCGCTACATGCAAATCTTGTCGAACGAGTTGTGCCAGAAGCTGGCGGGCCGGGCGATCAATATCCACCACAGCTTCCTGCCCAGCTTCAAGGGAGCCAAGCCCTACTACCAGGCGCATGAGCGAGGAGTGAAGCTGATCGGCGCCACCGCCCACTACGTGACCGCCGACTTAGACGAGGGCCCCATCATCGAGCAGGACGTGGCGCGGGTCGATCACAGCAAGACGGTGGAAGACCTCACCGCCATCGGCCGCGACACCGAAAGCCTGGTGCTGGCCCGCGCGGTCAAGTGGCACAGCGAGCACCGGGTGCTCCAGAACGGCCACAAGACCGTGATCTTCAAATGAAGCCGGTCCGGTCGCACCTGGCCTCGGCCTGGCGCGCCGGCCTGCTCCCGCTCCTGCCCCTGCTGGCGCTGGCCCTACCGGCCGCCCCCGCGCGGGCCGACTCCCTGGAAGACAACTTCAATACCTTGTGGGAGGTCCTGTGGGACCAGCGAGGTACGCCCCGCCAGGCGAGCCGCTGGGAGGGATCGATCAACTACCGCGTGAGCGGGCTCGACCTCGCGGAAAACCGCGGACGCGCGGCCGAGGCGTTGCGCGAAGCCGCCGCCGCCACCGGCTTGTCGATCAACGACGTCACCGATTCGCCCGGGCAGCCCGCGCAGCTCGAGTTGATCACCGTGCCGGATGACGACCCCTCCGTCCCGGCGAATTCGGCCTGCGTCGCCTTCAGCACCAACCGCCCCAACTGGGCCCTCGACAAGGCGACCATTCGCATGCGGCGCAAGCAGGCTTGGTATTGCGTGCGCCACGAGGTCATGCATGCGATGGGGCTGCGCGGCCACCCCTCAGGTCTGACCATCCTGGGCTACCTGAGCGGCCGGCGGGACCGCTATCTCGAACTAGACCTGCTGATGCTGCGCACCTGGTACAGCGGGGCCATGACGCTGGGCGCCACGCCACTGGAGGCCATGGTGGTGTTGGGCAATGCGGCGGCCGGCGAACCTTCCCAGGGCCTGTCCACAGAAGAGGCGCGCCGGCGGGTGGCCGCCTTCATGGCCAATTGCGTCGAGCAGCTCAAGGCCCTGGCCACGGGCAAGGGCGGGGTCCCGGCCATCGTGTTGCGCTCCGGCAGGGCCAGCGAGGCGCAAATGCGCAATGCCGCGCGCGAGTCGGCCTACTTCCTGGGCCTGGCCTACCTGCGCGGCACCGGCGTGGACAAGGACGATGGCCAGGCCGGCGTCTGGTTGAAGGCTGGCGCCGAGGCCGGCCACCCACCGTCCCAAGTGATGTGGGGCCGCGCGCTGGCGTCGGGCCGTGGCGTGCCGGCCGACCCGGTTGCAGCCTACACCTGGTTCGCCACGGCGACGCGGGCCGGCAACAGCGTCGGCAAACCGGACATGGAGCGGCTCGAGCGCACGCTCAGCCCTGCGCAGCTCGAGCAGGCCCGCGCGGCGGCGGCGACGGCCCACGTGAGCCCAGCTACGCCCTGAGGCGCCTCAGCGCGAGACGGCTTGGATCAACTGGGGCGCCTGGAGCCCGGCCGGCCCGACGGGCGACCCGGGCGCTCGCGACGCGCCCGGTTGCGGCGCAGGAGAAGGCAGCGGGGCCAGGGGATTGACCATTGGCGGCGGCGACACCGCCAGCGATTCGCCCGGCACCAGCGGCGAGCGACTGAGTGGCGCGCCCATCGTGACCTTGACCTGCGGCGGGTACTCGAAGGCGGCACCAGTACCGGCGTCGACCGCCATGCCGCTGAAGCCGCCGAGGATGGCCATGGGTTTGGTCACCGAGACCACCGTGGTCTGCCCCGGCGCAAAACCCGCCTTCTCGCAGCGGACGGTGAGGTCGTCGTACGCGCGCCGAACCATCGCGATGCCCGGGGTGACGACGGACACCGTGCCCTTGGGATTTTTCAGCTCGCAGGTGGCGCCCAGCACCCGGCCCTCATGGCCCACGGTTTCCACCCCGACCAGCTGCTGGTAGCCGTCGAAGACGGAAGCGCAGCCAGCCAGCAGGCTGGCTGCGGTCAGGGTGCCGGCGACGAAGAGGTGTCTCATACCTTCCAGGGCGGCTGACGCCAAGGTCATACTCTTGTCATCTTGACATATATCGGCCGATGTTCGAAGGGGAAATTTCGGCCGCCCGGTCATGCCATGTTGCGCCGGCCGGCTGCGCCAGAACCGAAAGACCTAAACTGCGCCCATGAACGCTCCGGCCCCCACCCAATTGCTGCGCCGCACCGAACGCCAGCAGGCTTTGGTCGACTGCCTCCTGCCCCTGCTGCCCGCAGGCGGCCTGCTGTGGACCGCTGAAGACACCACGCCCTACGAATGCGACGGCCTGACCGCCTACCGCCAGCGGCCGCTGGCGGTAGCCCTGCCCGAAAACGAAGCCCAGGTGCAGGCAGTGCTGCGCGCCTGCCACGCAATGCAGGTGCCGGTGGTGGCACGCGGAGCCGGCACCGGCCTGTCGGGCGGGGCGATGCCGCATGCCGAGGGCCTGACGCTCTCGCTGGCGCGCTTCAACCGTATTCTGTCCATCGACCCGGTGAGCCGGACCGCCCGGGTGCAGTGCGGGGTGCGCAACCTCGCCATCAGCGAAGCGGCCGCGCCTGTGGGCCTGTATTACGCGCCCGACCCCTCCAGCCAGATCGCCTGCACCATCGGCGGCAATGTGGCCGAGAACTCTGGCGGTGTGCATTGCCTCAAGTACGGCCTCACCCTGCACAACGTGCTCAAGGTGCGCGGCTTCACCGCCCAGGGTGAGCCGATCGAATTCGGCTCCGAAGCCCTGGACGCGCCCGGCTATGACCTGCTGGCGGTGGTGGTGGGCAGCGAAGGCATGCTGGCGGTCACCACCGAAGTCACCGTCAAGCTGGTGCCCAAGCCGCAGTTGGCGCGCTGCATCATGGCCAGCTTCGACGATCTGCGAAAGGCCGGCGATGCGGTCGCGGCGGTGATCGCCGCCGGCATCATCCCCGCCGGGCTCGAGATGATGGACAAGCCCATGACCGCCGCGGTCGAGGACTTCGTCCACGCTGGTTATGACCTCAGCGCGGAGGCTATCTTGCTGTGCGAAAGCGACGGCACGGCCGAAGAAGTGGAAGAAGAAATCGCCCGCATGACCGAGGTGTTGCGCAGCGCCGGCGCCACTGCCATTGCGGTCAGCCGAGACGAGGCCGAGCGCCTGCGTTTCTGGAGTGGCCGCAAGAATGCCTTCCCCGCCTCGGGCCGCATGAGCCCGGACTACATGTGCATGGACTCCACCATCCCGCGCAAGCGCCTGGCAGACATCCTGCTGGCCATCGGCGAGATGGAAAAGAAATATGGCCTGCGCTGTGCCAACGTTTTCCACGCGGGCGACGGCAACCTGCATCCCCTGATCCTGTTCGATGCCAATGACCCCGACCAGCTCCATCGCTGCGAGCTGTTTGGCGCCGACATCCTCGAGACCAGCGTCGCCATGGGCGGCACCGTCACCGGCGAGCACGGGGTGGGCGTGGAAAAACTCAACTCCATGTGCGTGCAGTTCTCGCCCGAGGAGCGCGAGCAGATGCTGGGGGTGAAGCGGGCCTTCGACGGTCAGGGCCTGCTCAATCCGGGCAAGGTCATCCCCACCCTGAACCGCTGCGCCGAGTACGGAAAGATGCTGGTGCGCGGCGGCCAGATCGCGCACCCGGACTTGCCGCGGTTCTGAGAATCTGGGCGAGGCCTTAGGGGCAGTCCAGAGTTTCTTCCTCGTAGCCGACCACGCCGGCTGAGGCAGCTTCGT
>CANFQF010000139.1 GCA_947449025.1 Comamonadaceae bacterium | reverse complement strand
GGTACCTCAATCCTGAGCACCCAGGGCCAAGGCGCGTTGGCGGCTGGCATCGAGTGCCGCTGCAGTGCCTGCGCCAGCCCCCGCCGTGGTGGGCCAGCCCCCCATGTGCTGCTTGGCAATCATGGTCATTGCGGTAATCCAGCTCGGATGCTCATTGAGGCAGGGGATGGCCTGGAAGCCCTCGCCACCGGCGTCGAGAAAGGCATCACGCCCCTCCATCGCAATTTCTTCCAGCGTTTCCAGGCAGTCACTGGTAAAGCCTGGGCAGGCTACGTCAACCCGCTTGACGCCGCGTGCGGCCAGCGCTTGCAGCGTGGGCTCGGTGTAGGGTTCGAGCCACTTGGCCTTGCCGAAGCGGCTCTGGAAGCTCACCGTATAGGCCTCCTTGGCCAAGCCCAGGCGCTCGGCCAGCAGCCGGCCAGTCTTGTGGCATTCGCAGTGATAGGGGTCGCCCAGGGACAAGGTGCGCTCGGGCACGCCATGGAAGCTCATGACCAGATGCTCCGAGCGGCCATGTGCTTGCCAATGCGACTCGATGCTGGCGGCCAGTGCGTTGATGTAGGCCGGGTCGTCGTGGTAGCGGTTGACAAAGCGCAGCTCGGGCAACTGCCGGGCGCGGGTGGTCCAGGCGTTGACCGCGTCCACCACGCTGGCGGTGGTGGTGCCCGAGTACTGCGGGTAGGCGCTCAGCACCAGCACCCGGGTTGCACCGGCGGCCTTGAGCGCATCGAGCTGCGAGGCGATGGAGGGGTTGCCATAGCGCATGGCTGGCAGCACCCGCACCTGATGGCCATCGGCGACAAGCGCCTCCTCCAGCAAGGCGGCCTGGCGCACGGTGTGCACTTTGAGTGGCGAGCCCTCGGGGGTCCAGATGGAGGCGTACTTGGCGGCCGACTTCGAGGAGCGCACCGGCAGGATCACGCCGTGCAGCAGCGGGAGCCAGAGCGCGCGCGGGATTTCGACCACGCGGGCGTCGCTCAGGAACTCTCGCAGGTAGCGGCGCACCGCGGCGGGGGTGGGCTCGTCGGGGGTGCCCAGGTTGCACAGGAGGATGCCTGTGACCGGGGCTTTTCCGTGGGAATACGCCGGCTCGGTGCGGAAGGGAAGAATGGCGGCCATGGTCTATTCTCGCCTGCATGCTGAACCTGCCAAGAATCCGGGCCATTTCTTTGGACCTGGACGACACCTTGTGGCCCATCTGGCCCACCATCCGCCGGGCTGAAGAGCGCCTCATCGAATGGCTTTCGGCCCAGGCGCCGGCTACCGCCCGGCTCCACGCCAGCCCGGAGGCCCTGCGGGCGATCCGAGAGCGCGTGGGGCGGGAGCGGACCGACCTGCACCATGACATGAGCGCGATGCGGCGCGAGTCCATTCGCGAGGCCCTGCGTGATTCGGGCGACGACCCGGCACTGGCCGAGGCGGCCTTTGAAGTCTTCTTTGCTGCGCGCCAGGACGTGGTCTTCTATCCCGACGCTCTGGCCGCCTTGGAGCGCCTCGCCGCCCGCTACCCCCTGGTGGCGGTGAGCAACGGCAACGCCGACATCCAGCGCGTCGGGCTCGGCCACCTGTTTCGCACCGCCTTCAGCGCCCGTGAGGCCGGCGTTGCCAAGCCCGATTCGCGCATCTTCCACATGGCCGCCGCCTCCGTGGCCGTGACCCCCGGCGAAGTGCTCCATGTGGGTGACGACATCGCCCTCGACGTGCTGGGTTCCCAGGACGCCGGCATGCAGGCGGCCTGGATCAATCGTGAGGAAAAGCTCTGGCCCCACGAGGGTCGGGCACCTGAGATCGAGTGCCTCAGCCTGCAGGAGCTGTGCGAGGCACTGGGTTGAGCGGAGCCCTCAGCCTGCCTTGATGTTTTATGGATTTAAAGCCATAATTTGCCGATGCCCTGGATGGTTCTCCTCCACGATGACTTCGTGGTCGAGATCCAAGCGCTCAAGGAAGAGTTGCAGGACGAATTGCTGGCGCATGCGCATTTGCTGGCCGAGTTCGGCCCCGGTCTTGGGCGGCCCACGGTAGACACGCTCAGGGGGTCGCGGCACGCCAACATGAAGGAGTTGCGTTTCGCCTGGCATGGCGGTGCATGGCGGGTCGCTTTTGCCTTTGATCCAAGGCGCAGGGCCGTGTTGCTGGTTGGCGCCGACAAGGACGGGGCGGATCAGAAGAGGTTTTACAAGCGATTGCTTATGCTGGCAGATGGTCGTTACGACGACCACCTTTCCTCGCTAGAGAAGGGAACCAAGGAGTTGAGGTATGTCAAAAAGGCTGGATGAAGTGATGGCGGGCCTGCCCAAGGCGCGCCAGCAGCGGGTGAAGGCCAGAGCCATGGAGCTCGCCACCTTGAAAGACTTGCGCCAGGCCGCCATGCAGACCCAGGAGGAATTGGCCGCCACCCTGGGGGTGCGCCAGGACACCATCTCTCGTCTGGAAAAACGCAGCGACATGCTCCTGTCCACGCTCCGGCAGTACGTGGAGGGCATGGGCGGTCGCCTCGAATTGGTAGCGCAGTTTCCGAACCGGCCTCCGGTGATCATCGACCACCTGGGCAGCGGGGGCAAAGGCCGCTAAACCCGCACCCGCCCCAGCGCCGCAGCCGCATGCCGGCCCGACATCACCGCGCCCTCCAGCGTGGCAGGGTAGGGCCCGGCGACCCAGTCGCCGCAGGCCCACAGGCGCTCGGCCACCTGGGGCCCGGGTCGGTCCAGGCCCGGGGTGCAGGCGAAGGTGGCGCGGCGCTCCACCACGGTTTGCAGCGCTTGCGCCTCGACCCAGCCCAAGGCGTCTGCCTGGGCCATCACCTGCCGCTCCAGCAAGTCCCGCTCGCCCTCGCTCGCGCTGGCCACAAAGGCCAGCAGTCCGGCGGGCCCACCGAGCTGCCCGCGGTCGAAGACGAACTGCGCCGGCTCGCCCGGGCCACTGCGCAGCGCCACCATCGGCCGCGGTAGCCGGCGCAGGCTGGTGGCGTAAACCGTGGCGATGGCCTCATGGCGGATGCCATGCGCCTGCAGCAGCCAGGCCGGTGCCGCCACCGCGTTGTCTTGCAGCAGCCGGATCGCGTCCCAACTCGGGCAGGCCAGGATCACCGCATCAAAGGCGTCACCATCGACCTGCCAGCCGCTGGCGGTCTCGGCCAGCAGGGCCACCCGGTGGCCCAGGCGCAGCACCGCGCCGTGTGACCGCAGCCAGCGCGCAGCCGGCTCGGGCAGCAACTCGCCCAGGGGCGCCGTGGGCAGCAGCAGCCAGGACGCCCCCCAGGGACCCCAGCCTTCGCCGAAGAGGGCATCACGCAGCACGCGCAGGAACACCTGGCCGCTGGCCCGCTGCGGCGGCGTGTTCAGCGCCGAAATGCACAGGGGCTCGATCAGGCCCTGGACGACCGGCTCCGGCATGCGGCTGCACAGGTCGGCCACCGAGGCGGTGCTGGCGCAGCGAAAGCCCGCGCGCTGCCAGCCCAGTGTGGCGGCGATGAGTGCCCGTTTGTCACCCCAGGACCAGCCCTGTGCCCGGGCAATGCCCCAGGCCGCGTCCAAGGGCGAGGGCCAGGCCGGCAGGTGCAGGCCCCGGCCGTCCAGGTCGCGCAGATCCAGAGGCTCGCCGCGCAGCACCGTACGTGGATCAACGCCCACCTTGCTCATGAGCCCGAGTGTCTGGCGATAGGCGCCGATCAGAATGTGCTGGCCGTTGTCCAGGGCGGTCGTCGTGCCGTCGGTCAGCGCCAGTGGCAGGCTGCGTGCGCGGCCGCCCGGGTTGCGGGCCGCCTCGAACAGAGTGACCTGGTGGCCGGCCTCCGTCGCTTCTACCGCCGCCGCCAGTCCGGCCCAGCCGCCGCCGATGATGGCCACCGTCCGCGCCGCGCCGGCGCCGGGCCCGCGCGTGGCCCCGGTGATCGTCTTCGCCGTTGACGCCAGCCGCTCCATCACGCTCAGAAGCGTCCGAGGGCCTGCATCTTCCACGCCAGCCACAGCTTGCGCAGGGGCGTGAGGGCAACGCGCTGCTGCAGCACCTGGAATTGGTCCCGCTCGATCTCGCGCAGCAAGGTGCGGTAGATGCTGGCCATCATCAGGCCCGGCTTCTGGCTGCGGCGGTCTACCGCTGGCAGCAGGGCCAGGGCTTCGTCGTAAAGGGCGTGTGCGCGTTCGGCCTGGAACGCCATCAGGGCGCGAAAGCGCTCGCTGTCCTGGCGCTGCAGGAGCTCGTGCGCCTTGACGTCGAAACGTTGCAACTCGCTGATCGGCAGATAGATGCGCCCGCGCATCGCGTCCTCGCCGACGTCGCGAATGATGTTGGTGAGCTGGAAGGCCAGCCCCATCTTGTGCGCGTAGGCCGTGGTGGCCGGGTCGGCCTGGCCAAAGATGCGCGCGGCCACCTCGCCGACGACCCCGGCCACCAGGTGGCAATAGCGCTCGAGTGCTGGAAAGTCGAGGTAGCGGCTTTGGGTCAGGTCCATCTGGCAGCCCTCGACCACGGCCAATAGGTGGCGGGCCTCGATGTCGAACTCGGCGGCCAGTGGCAGCAGCGCCTTCGTCACCGGGTGCTGGGGCGAGCCGGCAAACGCCCGTCCCACCTCCTGCTGCCACCAGGCGAGCTTGGTGGCGGCCACGCCCGGGTCGGTGACCTCGTCGACCACGTCGTCGACCTCGCGGCAGAAGGCGTAGAAGGCGGTGATAGCAGCGCGCCGACGCGGCGGCAAAAAGAGAAAGGCGTAGTAGAAGCTGCTGCCCGAGGCCGCCGCCTTCTCCTGCACATAGCGCTCGGGAGAGGACGCGACCGGGGGGGTGGAGGCGGGCGGGGTCATGGGTGGATTGTCACATTGGCCTTCGCATGGCCAGGCAGCGCCAGGCAATGACCAGCCAGTCCACGGCACCCAACGATGGCCGCCGCACAAAGGCCGCCGCGCCCAAGGCCTCAACCCGCTCCAGGGTCCGCAGGCCGCCCTGGACCACCGCCCGCAGCTCCCAGCCTGCGCGCCCGGGCACCCGGTGGACGATGCCCGCGCCGCGGTGCATTTCGTCCCGGGCCCAGGCGCAGAGGCTGGCCACCAGGTCCGCCGCGCCGCCCTGAGCGGCCAGCGCGGCGAGGTCTTGCGGTGTGGTGGCTCGCAGCTGCTCCGGGGTCAGGCCGCAGGCGCGGACATCGCTGTCGGGCAGGTAGTGGCGGCCGCGCGGCAGATCAACCGAGAGGTCCTGCCAAAAATTGATCAGTTGCAAGGCGGTGCAGACTGCGTCGCTCTCGCGCAGCGGCGCATCGCCCTGCACGCCGAACAGGTGCAGCATCAGCCGGCCCACCGGGTTGGCCGAGCGTCGGCAGTAGTCCTGCAACTCAGCGCGGTCGGCATAGCCCTGGCGGTCCCGGGTGCGTGCCACGTCCTGCTCGAAGGCCGAGAGCAGGTCCAGCAGGTCGGTCGGTGGCAGTGCGTGGCGGGAAATGGCCTGGCGCAGTGGCCCGAAAATCCAGGCCCACTTCAGGCCCAGCTCGGAGGATGGCTGGGCCCCGGTGCCCTCAAAGCACGCCATCAGGTGGGCGCGGTAGTCCCCCAAATCCGCCAGCCGCTGCGTGGGGCTTGCCTGCCCCTCATCGGCCAGGTCGTCGGCCGTTCGGGCGAAGTGGTAGAGCGCAGCCACCGACGGGCGCAGCGCTGGCGGACAAAGCCAGGAGGCGACCGGAAAGTTTTCGTAGTGATCGACCGGGGGCGCAGCAGCGTCGGCGCCCGGTTCAGCGGGGGAGGAGAGGCTCACCGCGGCATTGTCGCCGCCCCGCTCAATGTCCTTACAATTCCGATAACTAACCGGTCAGTCATTAAAATTCGCCGCATTCTCGGCCTGTTGAAGGCCCGCCGATTCGTCACCCTGCTGCGGGTTGGCGGACCTCCTGTTTCAACGCTTTCCCATCGAACTGCCATGCCCCAGACCCTTCACGCCCGCTCAGGCGCATTGTCCCTCCTGATAGGGGTCAGTCTGATCCTCACGGCCTGCTCCAAGCCAGCGCCGGCGCCCGAGCCGCTGCGATCGGTCAAGGTGATCACGGTCGGCGAGGCCACGGTGACCGGCGGGCTCGAGTTTTCCGGCGAGGTGCGTGCGCGGATCGAAAGCCGGCTCGGGTTCCGGGTGGCAGGCAAGCTGCAAAAGCGTCAGGCCGAGCCCGGCCAGGTGGTCAAGGCCGGCCAGTTGCTGGCCGAACTGGACCCTCAGGACTACCAGCTGGCGCAGGACGCGGCGCAGGCCCAGGTGGCAGCAGCCCGGACCCAGCGCGATCTGGCGGCCGCTGAGTTCAAGCGCTACCAGGCCCTGCAGCAGCAGAACTTCATCAGCGGCGCCGAACTCGAGCGCCGGGACACCACCCTCAAGGCGGCCCAGGCGCAGCTCGATCAGGCGCAGGCCCAGCTGGCCTCCCAGGGCAACCAGTCGACCTACACCCGCCTGCTCGCACCCGCTGCCGGTATCGTGACCGCGGTCGAGGCCGAGCCCGGCCAGGTGCTGGCCGCCGGCACGCCAGTGCTTCGCCTGGCGCTCGAGGGGCCGCGCGATGCGGTGTTCTCGGTCCCCGAGGACCGTGTCGGCGCGATCCGTGTCGGCGCCTCCGTCCAGGTCAAGCCCTGGGGTGGCGCGCAGGCCGTGGCCGGCCAAGTGCGTGAGGTGGGTGCCATCGCCGACCCCGTGACCCGCACTTTCCTGGTCAAGGCCACCTTGCCAGCCGCCGCGCGCCTGCCCCTGGGTATCACCCTGTCGGTGGCGACGCAGGCCTTGGCCAAGGGCCAGGCCGAGTCGGCTGCCGCCATCAAGCTGCCCACCAGCGCCTTGCGACAAGAGGGGGGCGTCACTGCGGTGTGGGTTCTTGATACCGCCACCATGACTGTCAAGTCGCAAGCCGTGCAAGTGGCGGGCGCGGACGGCAACGAAGTGGTGCTTGCCAGCGGTCTGCAGCCCGGCATGCAGGTGGTGTCCGCCGGCGTGCATGTGCTCCAGCAGGGGCAAAAGGTCACGCTGTGGAAGGCGCCGAAATGAGCGCGCCGGAACCTGATCGGCAAGAACCCTCCCGGGGCTTCAACCTCTCCCGTTGGGCGCTGGAGCATCCGGCGCTGACCCGCTTCCTGATGGTGGTGCTCATGGTGCTGGGCGTCACCGCCTACTTCCAGCTGGGGCAGGACGAGGACCCGCCCTTTACCTTCCGCGCGATGGTGATTCGCACCTACTGGCCCGGTGCCACCGCGCAGCAAGTGGCCGATCAGGTCACCGACAAGCTCGAGCGCGCCCTGCAGGAGGTGCCCTATGCGGACGTGATCCGCAGCTACTCCAAGCCGGGCGAGTCGCAGATCATTTTTCAGATCAAGGACTCCTCGCGTCCCGCCGAGGTGCCGCAGGTCTGGTACACCGTGCGAAAGAAGGTCGGCGACATGCGTCAGACCCTGCCGCAAGGCGTGCAGGGGCCTTTTTTCAACGACGATTTCGGTGACGTTTATGGCGTCATCTACGCCCTCGAGTCAGACCCGGGCTTTTCCTGGGCTGAACTCAAGACCTTCGCGGACCAGGTGCGCCAGCAGCTGCTGCGCGTGCCCGACGTGGCCAAGGTCGAACAGTTCGGTGTGCAGGACGAAAAGCTCTACATCGAGATTCCGCAGCAGCGCCTGGCCCAGCTCGGCTTGGACATGAACCAGGTGCTGGCCCAGCTGGGGCAGCAAAACGCGGTCGAGCCCGCCGGCGCGGTCGCTACCCCGCTGGACATGGTGCAGGTGCGTGTGGGCGGCCAGTTCACCGCGGTCGATCAGCTTTCGGCGATGCCGATCCGGGGCGCCTCCGGCACCCAGCTGCGCCTGGGTGACATTGCGACCATCCGGCGCGGCTACATCGACCCGCCACAGGTCAAGGTGCGCCACCAGGGGCAGGACGTGATCGCCCTAGGGGTGTCCATGGCCAAGGGCGGCGACATCATTCGCCTGGGCCATGCGCTTGAAGAGGCCAGCGCCCGCATCGGGCTGGCCCTGCCGGCGGGCGTTCGTCTGGTGCAGGTGCAGGACCAGCCCAAGTCGGTGGCCAGTTCGGTCAATGAATTCGTCAAGACCCTGATCGAGGCGGTGGTGATCGTGCTGGGGGTGAGCATCCTCGCCCTGGGCCTGCACAAGCGCGAGGGTGCCGCGGGCTTACCTCTTTGGCGCCGCTGGTACGTGGACCTGCGGCCCGGCCTGGTGGTGGGTATCACCATTCCCCTGGTGCTGGCCATGACCTTTCTGGCCATGGACTACTGGGGCATCGGCCTGCACAAGATCTCGCTGGGCTCGCTAATCATCGCCCTGGGCCTGCTGGTCGACGACGCGATCATTGCCGTCGAGATGATGGTGCGCAAAATGGAAGAGGGCTACGACCGGTTCCGCGCCGCGACCTTCGCCTACGAGGTGACGGCCATGCCCATGCTCACTGGCACGCTCATCACTGCCGCCGGCTTCCTGCCGATTGGCATGGCTCGCTCTACGGTGGGCGAATACACCTTCGCCATCTTCGCGGTGACGGTGGTTGCTTTGGTTCTGAGCTGGATCGTCTCGGTTTATTTCGTGCCCTTTCTGGGGCACCGGCTACTGAAGGACAGGCCGGCAGGCGCTGGCCACAGCGAACACTTCGACACCCCGTTCTACCAGGTGTTTCGTCGTGCGGTGAACTGGTGCGTCGCGCACCGATGGATCACCATCGGGGCCACGGTACTGACCTTTGCACTGGGCATCGTCGGCATGGGGCAGGTGCAGCAGCAGTTCTTCCCCGACTCGAGCCGACCTGAAATCATGGTGGAGCTGTGGTCGCCCGAGGGCACCGCATTCACAGCCACCGAGGAACTGGCGCACCGTGTCGAGAAGCGGCTGATGGCCGAGCCCGGGATCAGCACCGTGAGTACCTGGGTGGGCTCGGGTGTGCCGCGTTTTTACCTGCCGCTGGACCAGATTTTTCCGCAGACCAACGTGGCGCAATTGATCCTGGTGCCTGTGGATCTGCCGACGCGGGAGGCGCTGCGGCTCAAGCTCCCGCAGATGCTGGCGACCGAATTCCCCGAGTTGCGTACCCGGGTCAAGTTGCTGCCCAACGGGCCGCCGGTTCCCTTTCCCGTCATGTTTCGCGTGCTGGGGCCAGACCCGCAGGCCCTGCGCC
>CANFQF010000138.1 GCA_947449025.1 Comamonadaceae bacterium | reverse complement strand
GGCACCCCGATCAGCTCCCAGTCGGCGAACATCGCGCCGGGGCGCTCGCCACGGTCGTCAAGCAGCACGTCAACGCCGAGTGCGGCGAGTTCGTCATGCAGCTTTTCAGCGGCAGCCTTGACCTCGGCGCTGCGGTCCATGCCGATGGGACAGACCACCACCGTGAAGGGCGCCAGCGCGTCGGGCCAGATGATCCCGCGCTCGTCGTGGTTTTGCTCGATGGCCGCAGCCGGCAAGCGGGTGATGCCAATGCCGTAGCAACCCATCTCCATGAACTGCGGCTTGCCGGTTTCGTCCAGGAAGGTGGCGTTCATCGCGCGGCTGTACTTGGTGCCCAGGTAGAACACATGGCCCACTTCGATGCCGCGCTCGATGGAGAGACGGCCCTTGCCATCGGGAGACGGGTCGCCCTCGACCACATTGCGGATATCGGCCACCAGATCAGGTTCGGGCAGGTCGCGACCCCAGTTGACGCCGGTGATGTGCACATCGGCCTCGTTGCCGCCGCAGACCCAGTCGGCCAAGACAGCCACCTCGCGGTCTGCAACCACCTTTACCGGCTTCTTCAGGCCGATGGGGCCCAGGTAGCCCGGCGGGGTGCCGAAATGATCAACGATCTCGGGCACGGTGGCGAAGCGAAAGCCCACGTCGAGCCCCGGCACCTTGCCGGCCTTGACTTCGTTCATGTCATGGTCGCCGCGCAGCAGCAGCAGCCAGATCTGGCTCTTGACGATTTCACCGGCCTCGTTGGTCTGGTCAGTGGCCAGCACCAGAGACTTGACCGTGGTGGTGAGCGGCAGGTTCAGAAGCTGCGCCACGTCAGCGCAGGTGCTCTTGCCCGGCGTGGGCGTGCGCACCAGAGCCTGCGCAGGCGCCGGGCGCGGGCCGGCCGGGGCCAGGGCCTCGGCCTTTTCCATATTGGCCGCGTACTGGCTGTCGGCGCAATAGACGATGGCGTCTTCGCCGGTGGCCGCGATAACCTGGAACTCCTCGGACAGGTCACCACCAATGGCGCCCGAATCAGCCGCGACCGCGCGATAGCGCAGGCCGAAGCGGTCGAAGATGCGGCGGTAGGCCTCGGCCATCACTTGGTAGCTGATTTGCGCCGCCGCGTGGTCGCGGTCGAAGGAGTAGGCGTCCTTCATGATGAACTCGCGCCCGCGCATCAAGCCAAAGCGCGGACGACGCTCATCGCGGAATTTGGTCTGGATTTGGTAGAGGTTCTTGGGCAGCTGCTTGTAGCTGCGAAGCTCCTGGCGGGCGATGTCGGTCACCACCTCTTCGCTGGTGGGCTGAACCACGAAGTCGCGGTCGTGGCGGTCCTTGATGCGAAGCAGCTCAGGGCCCATCTTTTCGAAGCGGCCTGTTTCCTGCCAAAGCTCGGCGGGCTGGACGACCGGCATGGTGCACTCGATGGCACCCGCGCGGTTCATCTCCTCGCGCACGATGGCCTCGACCTTGCGAATCACACGCAGGCCCATGGGCATGTACGTGTAGATGCCTGCACCGAGCTTCTTGATCATGCCGGCGCGCATCATCAGGCGGTGACTCATCACCTCGGCGTCGGCGGGCGCTTCCTTCAGCGTGGAGATCAGGAACTGGGAGGCTTTCATCAGGGAAAACAGGGGTGTAGACCGGGGCTGAGAACCGACTCTTCATCTTGCAGCCCTGCGACCGGGATGCATAATGAACTCAGTTCAAGAATTGGGGTTTGATTATGCTTGACCGGGACGGCTTCCGGCCCAACGTCGGCATCATCCTGCTCAATCAGAAAAACCAGGTGTTCTGGGGCAAGCGCATACGCACCCACAGCTGGCAGTTTCCTCAAGGGGGCATCGACCGCGGCGAAACGCCGGAGCAAGCGATGTACCGGGAGCTGCACGAAGAGGTGGGCCTTCAGGCCGAGCATGTGCGCATCGTTGCCCGCACCCGTGACTGGTTGCGCTATGAGGTGCCGGACCGCTTCGTCCGCAGGGATGCGCGTGGCCACTACAAGGGCCAAAAGCAGATCTGGTACCTGCTGCAACTCGTGGGACAGGACCATCACCTGAACCTGCGCGCCACCGACCATCCAGAGTTCGACGCTTGGCGTTGGAACGAATACTGGGTGCCATTGGAAGTGGTCGTCGAGTTCAAGCGTGGCGTGTACGAGATGGCGCTCACCGAACTGGCGCGCTATCTGCCACGTTACGAGCTTCAGCGCAGCAACCGCTACCTGCGCGGCGCCGTTCGCCAACATGAGGACGGGGAAGCGCCTGTGGGCAAGTCCTGATCGGAAGTACCGCGTGAGCGCAAGCCCGGGGGCGCGACCTGGGCGCGACCTGGGGGCAGTGGCCGCGAGAAGGACCTGAGCACAGTGCCCGATCCAAGAGCCGCAGCGCAAGCCGCAGGGCCTCCCCCTCAGCGCGTGACGACCAGATTGTCTCGGTGAATCATCTCGGGCTCGGCCACGTAGCCAAGCAGCTTCTCGATCTCGGTCGATGGCTTGCGGCAAAGCAGGCGGGCTTCGGCACTGGCGTAGTTGGCCAGGCCCCGCGCCACCTCGGCGCCGGCAGCGTCACGCACCGCAATCACCTCGCCACGCGAGAACTCCCCCTCCACCGCTACCATACCGATCGGCAGCAGGCTCTTGCCGTCGGCACGCAAACGCGCCGCAGCGCCCTCGTCGACGGTGACAGCCCCGCGCAATTGCAGATGGTCGGCCATCCAGCGCTTGCGGGCCTGGCTTTTCTGGGTCGGTGCAATCAGCAGCGTTCCGATGGCCTCCCCCTGAAACAGGCGCAGCAGCGCGTCGGGCTCGCGGCCCCAGGCGATGACGGTTGACGCCCCCGAGCCCGCGGCCCGCTTGGCCGCCAGGATCTTGGTGATCATGCCGCCCTTGCCCAGGCTGGAGCCTGCGCCACCGGCCATGGCCTCAAGCGCCGGGTCGCCGGCCGCAGCCTCGTGCACGAAGGTGGCAGACGGGTCCTTGCGCGGGTCGGCGGTGTACAGGCCCTTCTGGTCGGTCAAGATGACCAGCACATCGGCCTCAACCAAATTGGCCACCAAGGCACCCAGGGTGTCGTTGTCGCCGAACTTGATCTCGTCGTTGACGACGGTGTCGTTCTCGTTGATGACGGGAAGCACCTGGTGCGCCAGCAGCGTGATCAGCGTCGAGCGCGCATTGAGATAGCGCTCGCGGTCGGCCAGGTCGGCATGCGTGAGCAGCACTTGGGCCGAGCCGAGGCCGTTCTCGCGCAGCTTGCTTTCGTACATCTGGGCCAGGCCCATCTGGCCGACGGCGGCTGCCGCCTGGAGTTCGTGCAGTTCACTGGGGCGCGTGGTCCAGCCCAGGCGCTTCATGCCTTCGGCAATGGCACCGCTGGAAACCATGATGACCTCGCGCCCATCGCGCGCCAGCACCGCCAGCTGCCGGCACCACTGCCCGATGGCAGCCTCGTCGAGCCCGCGGCCTTCGTTGGTGACCAGGCTGGAGCCCACCTTCACCACGATGCGCCGCGCGCCGCGCATCAACTGCGCGGCCTGCGAGCTGACTGCGGAAGACAGAGTTGCGCTCATTGGTCGTCGGCCCCTAGAGGCGTGTCCTGCGGCGCCGGCCCGGACACCGAGCCCGGCGCAAAGCGCGGGTCCACATCGACCGGCGGCTGCTCGGCAACCTGCTGGGCCTTCACATGCTGAAAAATGGACTTGATCAACGGCTCGCAGCCCTCACGGGTCAGCGCCGAAATCTCGAACACCGGCCCCTTGTGCTTGAACCGCTTGACGAAGTCACTGACCCGCGCAACGCGCTCCTCGGCCGGCACCATGTCGAGCTTATTGAGAACCAGCCAGCGCGGCTTGGCATAGAGCGCAGCGTCGTACTTCTTGAGCTCCTTCACGATGGCCTTGGCCTGCGCGACCGGGTCGACGCCGTCGTCAAAGGGCGCAATGTCCACAAGATGCAGCAGCAGGCGTGTGCGCTGTAAGTGACGCAAAAACTGGTGGCCCAGGCCAGCGCCCTCGGCCGCGCCCTCGATGAGGCCAGGCACGTCGGCAACCACGAAACTCTGCTCGGGGCCGACGCGCACCACGCCCAAGTTGGGGTGCAAGGTGGTGAAGGGATAGTCGGCGATCTTGGGCCGGGCGTTGGAAATGGCCGCGATCAGCGTCGACTTGCCGGCGTTGGGCATGCCCAGCAGACCGACGTCGGCCAACACCTTGAGTTCGAGCTTGAGGTTGCGCCGTTCGCCCGGCCATCCCGGGGTCTTCTGCCGGGGCGCGCGGTTGATGGCACTTTTGAAACGCATATTGCCGAAGCCGCCGTCACCGCCCTTGGCGATGGTGATCACCTCGCCTGGCGTGAGCAGTTCGAACAGTACATCGCCGGTCTCGGCGTCGGTGAGGATGGTACCCACCGGCATCTTCAGGGTGATGTCGCGGCCGGCGGCGCCGAACATGTCCGAGCCCATGCCGTGCTCTCCGCGGCCGGCCTCGTGCCGACGGGAAAAGCGGTAGTCGACCAGGGTGTTGAGGCTGGGGTCGGCCACTGCGTAGACATTGCCCCCGCGGCCGCCGTCGCCGCCGTTGGGTCCGCCGAACTCCTTGTACTTTTCGTGCCGGAAGGACACGCAGCCATTGCCGCCATCGCCGGCGGCGATGTCGATGAAGGCTTCGTCGACGAACTTCATGATGGGAATTCCAGGTAAGCCGGGCGCGAAGCCCGAGGGGCCTGAGCGTGCCACAGGAAAAAGGCCCTGCGCCAGAGAACGCAGGGCCTTTTTCCTGTGGAGGCCGGGATCAACCCGGCCTTCCGACCCGCGACCTTCAGGCCGCCGGGGTGATGTTCACGGTTTGCTTGTTCAGCGAACCCTTGACCGCAAAGGACACATGACCGTCCACCAGGGCGAACAGGGTGTGGTCCTTGCCGATGCCGACGTTCACACCGGGGTGGAACTTGGTACCGCGCTGGCGAACGATGATGGAGCCTGCGTTGATCAGTTCACCACCGAAAGCCTTGACACCGAGCATCTTCGGCTTGGAGTCCCGGCCGTTTCGCGTTGAGCCGCCGCCTTTTTTCTGTGCCATGTCCGTTACTCCTTAGGCAGAGATCGCGCCGATTTGCAGTTCGGTGAACTGCTGGCGATGACCCTGGCGTTTTTGGTAGTGCTTGCGACGGCGCATCTTGAAGATGCGAACCTTGTCGTGCTTGCCATGCGCCACGATGGTGGCTGTGACAGTTGCGCCGGACACCAGGGGAGTGCCAACCTTGAGTTCGCTGCCGGTTCCGACAGCGAGCACCTGGTCGATCACGATTTCCTGGCCCACGTCCGCAGCAATCTGTTCTACTTTAATTTTTTCGCCGGAAGCAACGCGATACTGCTTGCCACCGGTTTTTATGACCGCGTACATTGAAGACCTCTTGAAATGAGATTCCTCGGACGGATTTCCGAAGGAACCCGGGACTATAGCATGGGTAAATGGCCCGCCAAAGGGCCCTTGCTGCCCACGCCGCAGGACTAGCCACCGCGGGCACACCGCACCAGGCGAGTACCTATGAATTACAGCGGCATTCCTATAATCCGACCCACTCTCGACGCGCGCATCCCGCGCCTGCCTGCGGCACCGCCGCTCCCCGCTCCCCTCACCTCCAATTGACCGCCTCCGACTCCCCCCTGAACCTGATCGCGGACGACATGCGAGAGGTCGACGCGGTGATTGCCCGCCGCCTGGACTCCGGGGTGCCGCTGGTGGGGCAGGTCTGCCGCTACATCATCGACGCCGGTGGCAAGCGTCTGCGACCCGCCCTCGTCCTGCTGATGGCCGGCGCGCTGGGTTACCGAGGCGAGCAGCACTTCAACCTCGCTGCGGTGGTGGAGTTCATCCACACCGCTACGCTGCTGCACGACGACGTGGTGGACGACTCGACACTGCGCCGGGGCCGCGCCACCGCCAACCAGGCCTTCGGCAACCCGGCCAGTGTGCTGGTGGGCGACTTCCTCTACTCCCGCGCCTTCCAGATGATGGTCGACGCGCGCAGCATGCGCGTGATGGAAATCCTTTCCGAAGCGACCAATGTCATCGCCGAGGGCGAGGTCTTGCAGCTGATGAATATGCACGACGCTTCGCTGGACGAGGCCGGCTACCTGCGCGTCATCCGCTCCAAGACCGCCAAGCTGTTCGAAGCCAGCACCCGCCTGGCGGCAGTGCTCGCAGACTCTCCGGCTGAGGTCGAGGAGGCCTGCGCCCATTACGGTCAGGCTCTGGGTACGGCCTTCCAAGTGATCGACGACGTGCTCGACTACGACGGCAGCGCCGCCGAGATGGGCAAGAACCTGGGCGACGACCTGCGCGAGGGCAAGGCCACCCTGCCCCTGATCGCGGCCATGCAGCGCGGCACGCCGGCCCAGGCCGCGACCATCCGCGAGGCCATCGAGGCCGGCTCAGTCGATGCCCTGGACGCCATCGTCACCATCGTGCGCGATACCGGCGCCCTGGAGGTTGCCCGCGCCGCCGCCGCCTCCGAAGCCCAGCGCGCGATCGACGCCCTGGCCTTGCTGCCACGCAATCCGCATGCCGATGCGCTGCACCAGTTGGCCGCATCGCTGCTGACGCGGAGGCGCTGACCCAACGACACCGAGGGATGTCTCCATGGAAAGCGCCCAACTGCCGCACTTCATGACCCAAGCGCTGCCCGGCGCCACCGGCTACCTGCTCGTGGCTGGCGTCTCGGTCTTCTGGCTGGTCTTGCTTTACCTGCGCTCCCAGCCCAAGGGCCTGCCACTGCGCCTGGCGGTCTATCCGGTGGTGGCCTTGATCTGGTTGGCCCTGTTCTCACAGCGCAGGGCGCTGGACGCCGGCCTGCGCGAAGTCGTAGAACGTGCCACCTTCATGGGCCTGGTGATGTGGGCGCTCCTCACCGGGGTCTGGCTCCTGGGCAGCCTGCTGCGCAATCACAGCATCATGGACATCGTCTATCCCCTGACTCCCTGGGCAGCTACCGTGCTGGCCTGGCTACAGGCGGGGGCCAGCCAAGATCCGCAAGTTTTGCTGCTACTGGCTTGCGCGACGGCCTGGGCCTGGCGGCTGGCGGGCTACCTGGCCCTACGCTACCTGCCGCATGGCGAGGAGGCGCGCTATGCCCGTTGGCGTGAGCGCGGCGGGGCCACCTGGTGGTGGTGGTCTTACTTCCAGATTTACCTCACCCAGGGGGTCCTGATCTGGCTGTGGTCCTGGCCGCTGGCCCTGGCCCTTGGGTCGAATACGGGCACCTCGGGCTGGGCCTGGCTGGCGCTTGCAGCATGGGCTGTCGGCTTTGTCTTCGAGTCGCTGGGTGACTTGCAGATGCACCGCTTTCGGACCAACCCTGCCAACAAGGGCCAGGTCATGGACCGCGGGCTGTGGGCCTGGTGCCGACACCCCAACTACTTCGGCGAAGCCATGATCTGGCTCGCCTATGGCTTGTTTGCGCTCGCCACGCCTTGGGGCTGGTTGGGCCTGCCGATGGTCGCCACCGTGTTCTGGTTCATGAACCGCGGATCGGCCCTGAGCATGACCGAGCGCTACATGCTCAAAACCAAGCCGGGTTATGCGGACTACATGGCGCGAACGCCCGCGTTCTTTCCTCGGCCGCCCATGGGCAGGCGCGGCGAAGACTGAGAAACCGCGGACCAGGCTGCGGGAATCTGGGACAGGCGGGCACCTTGACGTGACGCACCGGCTACCGCGCATGCTCGCGCGGGGTCAGCCAATGAAGCTTCTACAACACGAGTCTCAATATTTTGAGACGGCTCCTGATGTATTCAGTCAATATTTTTTTCTGCCCGTCGCTCAATTCATTGAAAACTTTGGCGCCGTAATCGTTCTTGACCTCAAGTGCCTCGACGAGGCCGTTATAGAAGTCACGCATTGCATCCGGAATTTCAACAAAACGGATGGTCGGATCAGACAGCGCCTTGTTTATTTTTGCAGTCGCTTGAGCGCCTTTTTCATCGAGCGCCTTAATTGCGGGAATTGTTTTTTTGAAAAGTTCGGTCAGTGCGGCCTTCTGACCGGTCGTGAGGTCAAGCCGCCGGGCGTAGTCCCCCACGCTCAGGTCCTCGATGTTCGCCAGTTTTGCCGTGTTGGAGGTCATCGACTGGAATGTTTTTGTGATCGTCTCAGCCATTCGGCTTCGGAACACCAGCCGCTGGCTCCCATCCAGGCTCTCATCGAATCTTGCCCACTTGACCGCTATGTCGTAGTGCCCCGTCACCGTGTCGTGGAGCTTTCCACGAAAGTGATTGATCGGTGAATTGACGAGGTCAATAAAAGTTGCCTTGTCATTGTCGATGACCACCCCGAGCGTATCTTTGAAGCTCTTTTTCGTGCCCGAGGTGACGTCCGGTAGCTCCTTTGCCTTTGCAATCGCAGCGTCGAGGAGAACCTTCTGATCCTCAGAAAGGCGCATCCCCCGGACTGCGACGTTGGCATCGAGCAGCAGGTCGTTGGTGCCCTTCCCGGCATTAGCCAAAGCGGCATACAAACAGAGGAAGGCGATAACGATGATTTTCATATTCAACTCCACCCCAAAAAGTGCCGAAATAGGTCAAATTGGCAGGCTATCGGGCAAGCTTTTCAACCAAGGCTCATTTTGAATAGTAAAGGCGGTGCGTGCCCGCCTCACATAGTAAAGGCGGTGCGTGCCCGCCTCACATGGCCGCCTGCCGGGACGCCCCGCCCACGGCGCTGCCCTACAATTGTTTCAAAGCGTGTGCCACCCCACCCCCTAACTGCACAACGCCACTTAAAAGGTATGTCATGAGCACAGTGAAGGCCTGCTTGGCCCAGAAGCCAAACCGCCTGATCCAGGTGTCGTCAACCGATTCGGTCTACCAAGCGCTGGAATTGATGAAGACCAATCGCGTGCGCTCGATCCTGGTGATCGACGCGGACAAGCTCGTCGGAATCGTCTCCCAGGGCGACTGCGCGATCCGGGCCTTTCTGGCCGGGCTCGATGCCAAGACGACCCAGGTCGCGGCCATCATGACCGCCAACCCCATGACGGTTAAACCTGGCGACCCCATGGAACTGTGCATGGGCGTGATGGCCACGCGGAACATCCGGCACCTGCCGGTGGTCGCGCAAGATCAGGTCGTGGGCGTGGTGTCCATCGGTGACGTGGTCAAGCAAATGATGACCGACCTGGGCGAACACGT